>NZ_JBHXTM010000033.1:0-94147 GCF_042677325.1 Streptomyces sp. NPDC127117 | reverse complement strand
ATGCCCCGCGCCGTGTTAACAGGGGCCCCCACCCCTAACCCTATTTCACCCCCGGGCGGGGGTCCCGATCCTAAATTCCGTAGGGCCCCCACAGCCGTGTCGCGTGACGGCTACCGCCGGGCGCCCGCGGTCCATGCGGGTGCCCCGTACTGGTAGGCGCCCAGACTCGGAGTCGCATCCGTGGAACCGTCATTGATTCCCGGCAGCGGAATCGCCTGGTTGCGTGCGGGGGATTCCGCGGACAGCCGGTAGTCGTGGTTCGCCGCGTCGACGAACAGCGGATCGACGCCCGTGGGAAGGTTGTTGGAGAGCACGAGCCCTCCGTCGGTCGCTCCGTCCAGGCCCCGGATCGTGCCGATGTTGTTGTAGATCTTGGTGCCGGTCGACTGCCCCGGCTCCTTCACATAGAACAGCGTCATACCCCCGGTGTTGTTGTAGACGCTGTTGTCGTGCGACCCGGTGCCCAGACCGTTGAGCATCACCGTGCCCTCCCGGTTGCCCCAGCCCACGTTGTTCGCGATCACCAGATCGCTCTGGCCGTTGTCCGCGTAGACTCCGGAGATCCCGAACGTGGTCGAGGTCGTGGTCGGTGCCGGGTCGTGCAGTACGTTGTGGTCGATGGAGGTGCCCATCATCCAGGCGCTGCAACAGGTGTAGATCGCGGCGACGTCCAGGCTCAGCCGGGCGTACCCGGAGATGTCGTTGTACGCGATCAGGTCCTTGCCCGGGGTGAGGCCGCTCACCTCGTTCCACTGGAGGTTGATCCCACTGCGGCCGACGCGGGAGATCGTGTTGTGCGTGACCGTCTGGCTGTTGCCCTGCACGGCGATGCCCGCCGCGTAGGTGCCCATGTAGTCGACGTCGTGGATCACGTTGTCCGTGGCGGTGTTGTTCTGTCCGCGGAGCGCGATGCCGTTCCCGGCGCTCAGCGCCAGATCACTGTTCACGATCTTGTTGTGGGTGCCGTCGAGGATGATGCCGGTGTCGCCGACGCCCCGTGTCACCGTGCTGCCGCAGTCCGTCGCACCCCGGGTGATGTCCGTGTAGTGGGACAGGTACCGGCCGTTGATGCCGTCCAGAGTGACGCCGGTGCTGGTGGGGCCCGTCTTGACCGTGGTGGCGAACAGGCCGATGTCCGCGATCGTCGTGTGGCTGGCGTTCGTCAGGTCGAAGCCCAGGGTGCGCCGCTTGGCCTCGACGGTGTGGGCATCCGGGTCGTCGGTGCCGTACACGTACAGACGTTTCGCGGTCGGGTCGTAGAACCACTCGCCGGGATGGCCGAGTTCACCGATCTTCCCGGAGAGCGCGTACCGGGTCTCCTTGGGCACCACCTTGTGCACGCACGGCGGCGCCGCGTCCAGTGTCACCGAGCCTACTGCGGAGCTCTTGACCGTGGTGGTCGCCGAGACGTACCAGTAGCCGGTGAGGGCCCGCGCGCCGTCCCAGTACCCCGCCGGGCGGGTCAGGTCCGTGTCGGCGATGGTGGCGTCCGCGCTGCCCTCACCGGCGTACTGGAGCGTGGGGTCGAGCAGGTCGAGGCCGGGGTACGGCCACTGGGCCTCGATGTCCATCTGCTTGTCGGTGAACACCTGCACGGTGGTCACGTCCGTGCCGAGGTCGACGCCCGCGCTGTAGATGTGCCCCGCCGCCACCGCGTCGCTGAACTGCGATGTGGCGGCGAACGGGTCGGACTCGGCGATCTCGGTGACATCGGCGGCGGTGACCGGCTCGAAGCCGCTGATCCGGGAGGCCCCGCTCACCGTGACCTCCGCACCCGGTGCGGCGCGGTACGTGATCGGCAGTTCGGCGGTGCCGGAACGGGCCGGCACCACGGTCTCCTCGTACGTGCCGGACAGGACCAGGCACGTATCGCCCGGCACCATCACGTCCGCACACTTCTGGATGTGCCTAAACGGCGCCTTGGAGCTCTTGCCGCCGGCGGTGTCCTGGCCGGACGGTGAGACGTAATACGTCTTTCCCGTCCGGAACTTGACCGGATGGGCGGCAGCGGGCTGACCCGCCACCACCACGGTCAGGGCGGCGAGCAGGGCGGCTGCGGACCACGGTCCCCTGCGGGACCGTGGCATCCATCTACTCAGCACTCCGTGATCCTCTCTCTTGTCTCGGCTCTCTCGGACGTGGAACATCGAGCCCGGCCGTCGCACTGCGACCGGTGCTGCGGCTGCTCATCCCTTCACCGCGCCGACGGTGAGACCGCTGATGATGTGGCGCTGCATGTAGATGAAGAAGATGACGACGGGCGCGACGGCGAGCAGAAGGTTCGGGAACACCTTCGTCAGGTCGGTCGAGTACTGGCTGATGCCGGCGTAGATCGCCGTCGTGACCGTGTAGTGCCCGGAGGACGGGCTGAGCAGGATCTGCGGTGAGACGAAGTCGTTCCAGATCCCGATCGAGTTCAGGATCAGCACCGTGACGACCGCGGGGCGCATCAGCGGGAAGATGATGGACCAGAACGTCCGGTACCGGCCCGCGCCGTCGATCGTCGCCGCGTGATCGATGTCCACCGGAATGGTGCGGATGAAACCGACGAACAGGAAGATGCTCACCGGCAGTGTGGACGCGACGTCGTGCGCGACCAGACCGGTCACGGTATTGGCCAGGCCCACCTCGCGCAGTACGTAGATCACCGGGATGATCACTGCGGCGCCCGGGATGAACGTGCCTGCCAGGAAGTACAGCAGCACCAGCTGCGTACGCCGCTTGAGGCTGCGCGCGATCGCGTACGCGGCCGGGCCCGCGAGCAGGATGCACAGCACGTCCACGACCACGACGAGGAACAGCGTGAATCCGTACCCGCCGATGACGTTGAACTGCGGGCTGTTGATCGCGGCCGACATGTGCTCGAAGGTCAGCCCGCTCAGGGGGATCGAGAACGGGTTGTCGAGGATGTCCTGCTGCGACTTGAAGGCGTTCACCACGAGCAGGTAGATCGGCACGATCATGACGACGAACAGCACGCCGAGAAGGGCCCACCGCACGGGCGAGCGCGGCTCCTTGGGCTCCGAACGCCGCGACGGAACACCGCCGCCTGTCGGCGCGGCCTTCGGCCTGTCGCGGACCTCTGCCTCTAGTACGACCACCACCGGCTCCTAACTAACCTGTCGCAGCTTGGTCTTGACGGTTGCGCAGCGCCGTCACGAGGAGGGCGAGCACGGCGGACACCACCATCAGGAACACTGCCTGCGCGGTCGCGTACCCGACCTTGGTGCCCTCGAAGGACCGGGCGAGAATGAGGTACGTGAATGTCTGGGTCGACCCGGCCGGCCCGCCGCCGGTGAGACTGACCACGATGTCGTACGCCCGGATGAGCCCCACCAGGTTCAGCACCGTCGCCACGGTGACCACGGGAGCGATCATGGGGATCACGATCCGGAGATTGATCTGCCGCTTGGAGGCGCCGTCGATCGCCGCTGCCTCCAGCAGCTCTGCGGGCACCGTCTGCAGGGCGGCCACGAACAGGACGACGTTGAAGCCGAATCCGGCCCACACGATTACCGCGATCAGCGAGATGAGCGCGAATCTCTCGTCGAAGAGGAAGCCGAGCGGTTCGATGCCGAACTTGGCGAGTGTGTTGTTGATGGCGCCGTTGGTGCCGAGGATCGCCGCCCACAGATAGCCGAGGATCAGCGCGCTGATGACGTGCGGGAAGTAGGCGACGGCCCGGAAGAAGGAGTTCGAGCGCGAGCGGCCCTTGAGGGCCAGCGCGTACACGAGCCCCAGTCCCACCATGAGGACGGTGCCGATCACGGCGATCAGACCCGTCACGTACCAGGCGTCCGACGAACTGGGGTCGTCGAACAGGTGCTTGTAGTTGTCCAGCCCGGTGAACGTGGCGGTGGAGAAGCCGTCCCAGTCGGTCAGGCTGAGATAGATCGCGACACCCACCGGCACTACCGTCATCAACGTGTAGAGCAGGACGGCCGGGCCCATCATCCCGAGGGAGATCGCCGAGTCCCGCAGCCTCGCCCGGCGGCGCCGCTTCAGCCCTGTGTTCAGCTCTGCGAGTTCCACCACTTGTCCAATCCGTCGGCCGCGCCCGCGGGGGACGAGCCCGTGTACAGGGACTGGATCTGCTTGTTGAGCTCATCGCTGAACCCGGCGATCGGCTGGCTCTTCCCGGACTTCACGATCACCGACGGCGCCTTGTCCAGGATCTTCTGCACGGACGAACCGAGGCTGGACATCGGGTACGTGAAGCCCTCGCGCAGATTGGCGTCGGAGGCGAGCTGGCTCTTGATGGCCTTCGGATCGGTGGTCGCCCACTTCACGAACTCGATCGCCTCGGCCTTGTGGCGCGACTTGTTCACCACGACGTACGGGTTCGAGATGTTGCCGAACTGGCCGGACGGATAGGCCCCGTCGGTCGGCATGGTGAACACGCCGATCTCGTCGCTCTTCTTCGCGGCGTCAGCGGCCGGCACGAAGAACGAACCCATGATGTACATCGCGGACTTGCCGTTCAGGAAGGCGGTCTGGCCGTCCGCGTAGGTGAGGCCGAGCGCGCTCTTCTCCAGGTAGCCCTTGTCGATCCAGCTCTTGTAGTGCTCCAGGTAGGGCAGGTAGCCGCTCTTGGCGAACGAGGTCTTGCCGTCATTGCGCTTGGCCGTCCACTCGGGGTCGGCGGTGAGTACACCCGCGTCGGCCATCATCGAGAACTGGGAGCCGGTGACCCACTGGCCGGCGGTCTGCAGCGGCTTGTAACCGGCGCCCTTCAAGTTGCCCATGGCGGCGGTGAACTGATCCATGCTCCGGATGCTCGCGGCGTCGATCCCGGCCTTCTCGAACGCGGCCTTGTTGTAGAAGACGAGCGACTGGATCTGCTCACCCACACCGACCACGTAGTGCTTGCCGTCGATGGCGTACTGGTCGGCCAGCGGAGTCTTGGCGGTCCAGGGCTGGTCGGACAGGTCGGCGAAGAGCGACGCGGTGTCGGCCGTCGGCGTGATCTGCTGGGCGACGTCCGGAGGGTCGCCCGCGGCCAGGTCCTGCCTCAGCTTCGCGTCCGCCGAGATGGTGCCGGTCAGTTCGAGCTTGACCGTGACGCCGGGGTGGGACTTCTCGTAGGTGTCGAAGAGTTCGTTCCAGTACTTCTCCGTCAGGTTCGGCGTGATGTTCACGATGACGCGGAGGGTCGTGCCCTCCGAGGCCTGGTCGGACCCGTTGCCACAGGCGACGGCCGATGCCATCACCAGGGGAGCCAGGGCGAGTCCGCAGGTTCGACGCCACATTGTTTTCATCGGGACACGCTCCGTTGCGTAGTCGTGAATAATCGATAGCTGGTATTCAGCCGCAGAGTTCCCGGTGGAGCAGTAGCGGGAGGGGTTCGCGGGCGGTCATCGGTGCGGGCCGCCCTGCGGGGTGGTGCGATGCGGTGGAGGCGGGGAGAAGCCCTCGCCTCCGTGACTATCGTCTATCGATTGCTGATGCTAGGGGCGGCACCCCGCTTCTTCAAGAGTGCTGCGCCAAACCTCTGAGTTCGTTCTTCGCGGCCCCGCCGACCTCGTCGGCGAGCAACCACCGCACGGCTACGTGCCCTTGGGCGCCGGGACAGCGGACCGTTAGCGTGATCCGGGTGAGGTGGTCTCCCCAACTCCCGGTCAGCAGTGGGTCGTCCAGATCCCTGCGTACGACGGAGGCGACCGCGACCTGTGGATTCCAGTGCATCACCAGCCGTTTGCCGTCAGGCGCGGTGACAGTGGCCCGGCCGTCCCCGAGCTCGACGTGGCCGGCCAGCACATGATGCAGGGCCACGCTCGCCCCGCCCCCTTCCCACCGGTCCTCGACGCTCACATGAGGGGGAGTGGTCCCGTCGGCCCGGACCAGACGCACCGTGCGGTCCCATCCGGTGACGGTGCCCGCGGGATAGGCGCCGCTGAGATCGGCGGTCATCCCGGTCACGCCGCGGCCGATTTCGACGCGCACGTCCCGGGCCCGGTGCTCGGGGCCGGGCTGCTGGGCGGCGCCGGGCTCGGGCACGTTGTGCCAGCCGCTCCGGAACGGCCAGGCGGCGTATCGGTCGGGGCCGAAGGTCTGCGCCGTGTACGTGGGCCGTCCGACGTCCACCACCAGGGGGCGCCCGTCGGCCGCCACCCAGTACGAGCCGATGTCGAGGTGGTTGTGGTGTTCGCCGTTGTGGCCTGCCTTCACCGCGACGGTGAGGCCGTCGGCGCTCCCCGCCGTCTCTCGGGCCACCAGGATCTGCAGCCGTGGCAGCCATGTCTCGCGGGTCATCCAGGGCGCGGAGGGGGCCGGTTCGCCGGCCGTGAGGGCCCGGCACCACTCTTCGTCGGCCAGCGCGGCCAGTGCACGCCCGAGCCCGGAACGCGGGGGTGCGGCGCTGTGCTGCTGCCGAGCCCCGGCCAGAGCGTGCGCCACCGTCTCCGGCTGTCCGAGTCGCTTGCCCCAGCGGAACGGGACCTGCCAGGGCTGGTCGGCGGTCAGCCGGGCGGGTGCGTCGCCCACGTTCACGTACCAGCCGGCGCCGAAGTGCATGCGCTGCGGATACTGCAACAACTGCCCGAGCAAAGGCATTTGGCGGGCGTCCAGCGCGGGACCGCCGACCCCGGCGAGCAGATCGAGGATCTCCAGCAATCGGCAGGCCCCCACCCACCAGTAGGCGATGCCCTCATCGATCCCGCCGTCGTCGGGAAGCGTGACCACATAGTGGTCGAGGCCCTGAACCACCAGCTGTACGAGGTGGGCGCGCCGGGCATCGTCCGCGCAGAGCAGCAGCGCGGCGGCGAGCACGGCACCGTGGATCCACGGGTTCCAGTTGTTGGCGCCGCCGTCCGCGCCGATCCAGCGCCAGTCCCGGCGGCGCTCGAAGGGCAGCAGCACCCGTCGCTCCACCTCACGGCGCAGCCGGCGCCGAAGTCCCGGCATCCGCCGGTCGAGACGGGGCCCCAGGACGTGGTCCGCCCAGGCGAACAGCGAGGCGACCTCGGCGGCGCCCAGGTCGAGATATGGGTCGTCCGGATCGGGCACAAGATCGCCGCGCTCCGCCGCGAAGCGCTCGTGCGGTGCCCAGCACCAGGTGCTGGCCTCGGCGAACTCCACGAGCCCGTCGATCGCGGCGTCCAGATGCGGGCAGGCCCCGGGGGGCTTGCCCGCATCCGCCGACTCTCCGGTGAGAACGGCCGCCAGTATCAGCAGGGATACCCGCTCCTGGAGACCCCAGGCCGCGTCCTCGTACGCGCTGCGGTCACCGTCCCGGAAGGCGCGGGCCCACGACCCGGCCGTCAGCCGGGGAGCCGGTCGCGTCAACTCCTGGGCCGCATCCTCCAGTACACGCTTCCGAATCGCCCCAGGGACCGCGTTCCACACGGCGCGGCAGGTGACATCGGGCACCCCCACCCGCCCCGCCGGGTCGACGAGCAACCGCTCCAGCTCTCGGCCGCCGTCCGGGCCCAGCACCGCCGAAAGGCGCTCACTCAACGGTTTCACCACTGGCATCACTCCGCGTCCAGCTCCAGCTCGATCACCGGGAGCAGCACGTTTGGCCGGGCGACGGGGAGGGTCAGGGTGAGGGTGCCGGCCGGCTGGTTCGGCGGCGCGAGGTTGTTGTGCTCGTGCCTCGCGCCGTCCATCTCGTGGAAGCGGATCTCCGAGCCGTCGTGCAGGAGCTGGGCGTACCGTACGCGGCCGGCCAGTCCCGGCAGGTGGAGGTGTTTCAGGGGCCAGGCCAGCAGATGCAGATACAGACGGGTGCCGGACTGCGTGTACAGGGCGTTGGCAGGTGCTTCGAAGGCGCTGGGCCCCGCACCGTGGACGGACCGGGCGTGCAGCCCGGCCCACTCGCCGATGGCGTGGAGCGTGGCGCGGGCCCGGGGATCCAGGGCGCCGCGGCCGGTGGGCCCGACGTTCAGGATGAGGTTGCCGCCGCAGGCCACGGACTCCACCAGCATGCGGACCAGCAGTGCGGGGTCCTTGTAGTCGTGGTTGTCACGGTCGTACCCCCACGAGCCGTTGAGTGTGTGGCAGGCCTCCCACATCACCCGCTCGCCGCCGCGCTCCAGCGGCCGGTCGGGCTGGTACTGCTCGGGTGTCACATAGTCGCCCGGAATGCCGAGCCTGTCATTGACCAGAATGTCCGGCTGCAACTCCCTTGCAAGATTCAGCAGTTGCCGCGAGCCCCATTCCTCGGGCCCCTTCTCCGGGTAGGTGAAGTCGAAGAAGAGCAGGTCGATGCGGCCGTAACCGGTGAGGAGTTCGCGTATCTGGCCCTCCATGTAGCTTCGGTAGCGCGCCATGTCGCGCGGCTCCCGCCGGGCCTCGGTGTCCCGCAACGGGTGGTGCTCGTCGACCGTGAAGTCGGGGTGGTGCCAGTCGAGCAGCGAGTAGTACAGGCCCACACGAAGACCCTCGGCGCGCATCGCATCGACGAACTCGCGCACCAGATCACGGCCGGTCGCGTGCATCGAGGTGTAGTCGGACAACGCCGAGCCGAACAGGCAGAATCCGTCGTGGTGCTTGGCCGTCAGCACCGCGTACCGCATTCCGGACTCCCGTGCCGTTCGTGCCAGTTGGCGGGCGTCGAAGAGGTCGGGATCGAATCGGTGCAGGTAACGGTCGTACTCCTGCTGCGACATGGCCTCCCGGCTGCGGACCCACTCGTGCCGCGCCGCCAGGCTGTACAGGCCGAAGTGGACGAAGAGCCCGAAGCGCGATGCCTCGAACCATCCGGTGCGGACGGCGGAATCAGCGGGATCTGCGGAAGCATCGGTCATGGACGGCTCCTGACGCATTGACATCACTAATCGATTGGCTGTTATCTACCATCGATAGGCGATGATGTCACTGGCGTTGCGTGCGGCGAGCACGCGGAGAGGCAAGTGCATGCACCCGATTGGGGATCAGGAAACGCCGGCGACGGGGGCGACCCGTATCAAGGAGACGGAGGAGACCCGTACTTATGAGTCGATGCGGGCGCCGGTCCACACCTCGGCCTACGTACGACCCACCTCGCGGATGGTGGAAGCCCTCAAGGACGTGAGCGCGGCGACGGCCTGCGCGAAGCTGCATCAGATGGGTATCACCCGGACGTTCATCGACGGCCCCGTGCCGCTGCACCGCGAACCGGACGTCAAGATCACCGGCGGTGCCGTGACGCTGGAGTTCCTGCCGCAGCGCGAGGACGTCTTCAACGGCGCGGAGCAGGAGGACATCGAGCGCAAGACCCCGCTGTGGGGCGTCCTCGAATCGATCCGGCCCGGCGACGTGCTCGTGGTGTCGGCCCGCGGCAGTCACTTCACCGGCTGCCTCGGCGACATGCTCGTGCGCTACTTCAAGCTGCGTGGCGGCGCCGGGATCGTGGTGGACGGACGGGTGCGGGACGCGGCCCGGGTACGCGCCCTCGGCGTTCCCATCTGGTGCACCGGAGTCACCCCGCACTACGCCTCGCAGACCGAGCTGTTCCCGTCCGCGTTCAACGTGCCCGTCGGCGTCGGAGGCTCCCTGGTGACGCCCGGCGACCTGATCGTCGCCGACGAGGACGGCGCCGTCGTCGTGCCGCAGCGGAACGCGATCCCGCTCGCCGAGGACTCCCTGCTGCACCAGGACCGGGAGGAGTTCGCCCGCCGCCGCCTCGACGAGGGCGCACGGCTCTCCGACTACTACCCGCTCAGCGGCGACAGCCTGACCGAATACCTGGCCAGCCGCCCAGCCGCCACCTGAGCCCGGCCGGCCGCCCGGAACCGCTGCTCAGGCGGACGGTGCCGGGCGGCTGTGCGCGGGTGAGGCACCGGCCGGGTCGCCCGGGGGCGAGATCCCCCCGGGCGGCCCGACCAATGCTTCGAGTGGTATGTCTCCACGATCGAGCAGATGGTGCCGCGGTGGAAACAGCGCGCTTGAGATCTTCGGGAAGACCGCTGCGATCGCCTACGGGCTGCGGACGGCCGCCGGAAGCACACCTCTAGGGTTGTGCATCGAGAGATCCACCGATCGCCAGGAGATGCCATGCCTCTGCAGATGAAGCTGGATGCTATAACACTGGATTGCCCCGATCCACAGGCTCTGGCAGCGTTCTATCAGCAGGCCACCGGCCTGGAACCCCACCCCAAGTCGGACGCCGACTTCGCCGGTCTCAACCGTGAGGACGGTCTCTTCCTCGGCTTTCAAAGAGTGGATGACTACCGGGCTCCGAGCTGGCCCGGCCAAACCGTTCCCCAGCAGCTGCACATCTGCTTCAACGTCGGGGGCGACCTGGACGAGGCCGAGGCCCAGCTGTTGGAACTGGGCGCGGGCAAGCCGGAGCACCAGCCTCATGACGAGGCCAGGGCGCGAGTCTTCACTGATCCGGCCGGGCACCCGTTCTGCCTGGTCAAAAGCTGAATGCTCGGGCCCGATATCGCATACCCCATGAACGCCGGGGCCGGGATCATCAAGAGAGTCGGCGCCCGGTTGAGCCATCGATCAGTTCATGGAGGATGTGCACGTGGCCGGCGTGACGGCCGGTCTCCTCGATCATGTGGGTGAGCGCCCAGCGGGCATCGGCTTTCCCGGCCGGGAGCTGGGGAGCGCTGTGCCGGAGTCGACGCACCGATCGAGCACCTCGTTCGCCGCGGCGACCACTTTCCCGGTAGCGAGCGACGACGTCCGTCGAGTTACCCGAAAGGGAAGCGTGGAACGTCGCCGGCCAGTCGTTGATCCGGGTTCCGAAGAACGTCGCTCGTTCGACACAGGTGGGGTGGTTGAGCAGGCCGAGCAGGTTCGTACCCGACGGCACCACGGCTGTTCGGACCTGGAGTTCGGGGGCGCCTACGACCTTCGTGGCGATCGAGTCCCGCAGGTGGACGAGGAAACCGCGCAGAACCTCGGTCTCGGTGTTGCCGGTACGGGGCGGCGGTGTGTCGATGCGGCGGCTACACCGGGACGAGGTGGCCATCAGATCTGCCTTTCGAGGACTGCACCCTGTTCAGGCGGCGCGGCGGATGATCAGGACATGGTCGGTGACCTCGGCCGTGCGGCCGTCCGGGCCGGTCGCGGTCCGCACCGGTGCGTCGGCCCGCTCGACCGCCCAGGCCCCCGGGTCCAGGGCCAGCTCCGTGGCGACCTCCTGCGGGGCCGGGTATCGGACATCCGGGTCCTGGACCCACGACCACGGGGCTGTCGAGCCGTGATCCACGATCAGCAGCCGGCCGCCCGGGCGCAGCGCGTGTGCGGCCGCGCGCAACACGGCCGCCCTGTCCAGATCGAGGGGAGTGTGGAGGTAGTGGGCGCAGACGAGATCGAATGCACCGTCGGGGAAGGCCCCGTGCAAGTCGTACTGCTGCGCCGAGATCCGGCCGGACAGGCCGTGCCCGAGAGCGGCGCCACGGAGCCGCTCGACCGCCACGGAGGAGACATCGACGGCGGTGACCTGCCACCCCAGGCGGGCGAGCCACAGCGCATCACCGCCATTGCCGCACCCCAGGTCCAGCACATCACCGGGCGGCAAGCCGGTGACCGTCTCAGTGAGGCGTGTGTTGGGCCGAGGATCGACGGCCGCAGGTCGGGCCGCGTAGACGCCATTCCAGAACTCGACCACGTCGGTGGTGCTCATCAGGGCTCCTTCTGCCGGGAACGAACGCGTCCCAGTCTTGTCAGGCACCCTGGATCTGGCACGCAACCTTGCGGCTTCGGCAAGATGAGGCGATGGAACGTGAACCGGAAGACGTACTCGACGCCGTCGGAGCCCGGCTGCGAGCGTTGCGCCGCGAACGCGGCATGACGCTCGCCGATCTCGCCGAGGTGACCGCGGTGTCGGAGAGCACGCTCTCCCGACTGGAGAGCGGACAGCGCCGACCGACTCTGGACCTGCTGCTCCCACTGGCCCGGCTCTACGACGTGCCCCTCGACGACCTCGTCGGCGCCCCACGCACCGGCGATCCCCGCATCCACCTGAAGCCGGTCCGACGATTCGGGATGATCTTCGTTCCGCTGTCACGGCGGCCCGGCGGCATGCAGGCGTTCAAAATGATCATTCCTGCCTCGCCGAAGCCCCGCGAACCGACCCCGAAGACCCACGAAGGCTTCGAATGGCTCTACGTGCTCAACGGCCGTCTACGGCTGCTGCTCGGTGAGCGCGAACTGACCCTGAAGGCCGGTGAGGCCGCCGAGTTCGACACCACCCTCCCGCACTGGCTGGGCAGTGCCGATGGCGGCACGGTCGAAACCCTGATTCTCTTCGGACCACAAGGAACACGTGCACACCTGCGCGCAACAGCCGAGCGGATGCCCCGGGACCGCAACGGACAGTGACCTCGGCGAGATGACGGCCTGTCCGCAACCAGCCGCGGGCCTCGGCCCAGGCCGGCAGGTCGGCGCCTCGTACGCTCGGGCCATGCACGCCACCCTGACGGACCATGCCCGATGTCTCTTCGGGGACGAGTACCGGCCCACTCCGCCCTGCGAACGTCAGCACGACGAGGCCCTCTTCATCGAGGAGCTGACGTTCGCCGACGCCGGTGCGATCCTGACAATGCTGCGGGAACTGTGCCCGAGCCTGGTCGACGGGTACCTGCCTGTACGGATCCGTAACCTCGCGTATCGGCTCGCTCTCCTTCAGCGGCCCGATGAGCCGGCACTGATGAGAGAGGCAGCGGGCAGCCTCTACCTTCACGGGCCCGACTGGGACGGCATCGCCGCTGATCTTGAACGACGGGCCGACGCCTTGGACGCAAAAGACCAGGTCCGGCTGTGTCTCACGAACTCGAAGGCCCACCCGGAGGATCCGCCGGCTTCGTGAAACGGTGTGCGGTGAGCCATCGATCGCTGCCGACGAGGTGCTTCACAGCCGCCGGACGCGCAGTACGCCGGTCAGCATCGGAAGTGTGAACTCGCCGTCGGCGGTCTCCGCCCGGCTCGCGAGGTAGGCGCGGATCCGGCCGAGCGCGGCCTGTCGTTCACCGTCCGGCATGACCAGCATTCCCGCCCGCGTCGCGAGGGTCGCGACGAGGGAGTCCGCCGTGCGACGCTGCCCGTGCGGGAACTCGCCCTGTTCCGGCGAGCCGAACCGGGCAGCCGCGCCAGTCTTCGGAAGGTGCGTGCCGGCCGTCTCGGCGCGCCAGCTGGTGGGCGTGTCACGCGGGCCGACGGCCGCGCTCCCGCTGACCCGTGCGAGCCCGGAAACCCACTCGACCCGGTCGTCCAAGACGTTCCACAGTCCGGCCAGGATGCCGCCCGGTGCGAGGACCCTGGTGATCTCAGGTCCTGCGACGGCCATGTCGAACCAGTGCATGGCGTTGCCGGCCAGCACCGCGCCGATGGAACCGTCCGGCAGCGGAAATCGCCTCGGCGCTACCCGCCAGGGCGCGGACAGCCGGCAGCGAGCGGCGCAGCTCGGTCAGCATCGCCGGGTCGGGCTCGACCGCGACGACTTCGACGCCCAGCGCGACCAGTGTGGCGGTGAGTATGCCGGTTCCGGCGCCGAGGTCGAGCACGGGTGGGCCGGGCGCGGGATCGAGGGCCCAACGCACCGCGGCCCGTGCGTAATCCGGACGGTGCTCGTCGTATGCGACCGCCGCCGCGCCGAACGACGGGGCGTGAAGCACTCGTTCGTCCATGTCCATGCGGTTACCGTACGGCGCGGCGTGGCAGTCGACCACCCCACCGCATCGGGCGTGCTCACGACGTCACTTGATTCCGCGGCTGCTGCTCCATCGGCACAACACCTACGCCCGGCGCCGTCGCACTGTGCGGGTGCGGCCAGGTCGAGACCGGCGAGGGCCACGGCCAGGGCCCGGCTCCGGGGGCCGGTACGAACACGCCGACTGCCGCGGCACCATCCGGTTCATCGACGTCGAAGTCATTTCAGGGCTTCTGCGTGGATGATCCTGCGGACCAGTTCGGCGTTCCATTCGACATACTCGACACCTGCTCCGTCCGCGTGGCGGGCGTAGAGAAACCGTCCCGTCGGGCCGTCGGTCGGGGGAGTGGTGATGGTGGCGTCGGCGGACTCCAGAGCCGTCCGGAGGGCGTCGAGATCTTCGACGACGACGGTGGCGGAGGCGTGAGCGTACTTCGCACGTTCCTCGGCCGGCCCCGCGATGACCAGGAAGTCGCCGATCGCGCCGAGGCTGATCGCCTCGAACGTCATCCGCAGGTGGGGTTGCTCTCCGGTGAGCTGCTCCAGGAGTGGCAATGCATGGTCGAGGTCGTCGGTCCACAGGCGTGCGTAGGTCTTCAGGATGGTCATGATCGCGCCCCCATGGGTCTCTTCTGGTTACTCGGAAACCGTAGGTGAGTATGCTCTGACGTGGAAGAACGCACTTTTCGGTGAGAGGGGCACCTGATGGAAACCGAGCAGATCAGGCGTGTTCCCGAGGACGCGGACGTGACGCGCGCCGATTCCCTGGCACGTGAGATCTTCTCGGGGCTGGCCAACAAATGGGCCCTGCTGATCATCAACGCCCTGGGGACGCGGACGCTGCGCTTCACCGAGTTGAGAACCGAGGTGGAGGGCATCAGCCACAAGATGCTCACGCAGACTCTGCGCGGGCTGGAACGGGACGGCGTGGTGCACAGGACCGTGTACGCGACGGTGCCGCCCCGCGTGGACTACCGCCTCACCGAGGCGGGCGAGGCACTGCGGGAAACGGTCAACGGCATGTGCGCCTGGACCCGCCGCTACCTGGACGAGATCGAGGCCGCACGACGCCGCTTCGCCGGACAGGACCGTGGCGCCCCCCAGGGGCAACAGCCGGGATGAGGCCAACGCCTGCCTCGTGAGTGGCCGTCCGACACACGGATACGGCCTCAGCTACATCACCACCTTCCTCCTGCTGCGCGCCGACCCGCGGAGCACACCCCGGAACTTCACCTGGCTCTCCGGCACGACCTACGGGCGCTCGCTGCCCGGCGTCATACCGGTCGCGGCAGCGGTGTCGCCCGCTCCCCGTGCTGCTCGGCAGGTGTCACCGGCCCGATCCGCTTGCCGTCGACGAGGACCCCCGCGCGTGGTCGGCGGCTGGCCGGAACGCACACGCTTCGCCGCACTGGCGATCGCCGCGGTACTCAGCGTGATCGCTGTTGGCGTCGTCGGTTTCGTGGGACTCGTCGCCCCGCACTTTGCTTGGTCACTGGTGGGCGCCCGGCACGGCCGTGTGATCCCGGTCGCGATGCTGCTCGGCGGGCTGCTGGTCTGTGTCGCCGCCCCCCTCGGCCGCACTGTCGTCGCACCTGCCCAGATGCCGACGGGCCCCATGATTTCCCTGGTCGGGGCGTCGTACTTCATCCGGGTACCCCGAAGGCCGCACGCATGACGCCCGACGCGGCGCCCCGCACATCGTGGCCGTTCCGGGTGACGACGGCGAGGACTGGGCCGCCGCCGCGCTCGTGGCGGCACGCCCGCACACGGCCTACCTGAAGATCGTCGGTGCCGTCGGGGATGTGCCGGCAGCCGCCGGGGCCGTGGTCTCCCACGCACGCCACCGGGGGCTCGCGCAGATCAAGTGGGAAGCGTGGACAAGGAGTCCCGAGGCCGCCGCCGAAGCGGGCTTCGTCCCGCTGAGTGTTCCGCTCACGCACGCGGAGAAGGCCGGCGGGCCCGGCGCCGGCCATGTGGCGCCGGCCGCACGGCGACGCGGTCACCGAGTCCCCGTACTACGGACAGACGACGCACTTCACGTGCGACGCCGTCACAGCCCCGGTCGCGCAGGCCCACGCGGGGCGGCAGCCGCAGGAATGGCTCGACCGCCGGGCGGAGTTGACGCTGTGGCGCGACGCGACGAACTTCCCCGCGTGCGAGCCCGTCGAACTGGGCGTCGCCGTACGTCGGGCATGGCCGCCGTGCCCGGTCACCGTCTTCCTCGATGTGGACCGGCCCGTCCTGCTCGACCACTACCGGAGGACGAGCAGGACCGGCGCGCCGTGCAGGACACGTCTCGGGCGGAAGGCGGACGGGCCGGTGTCCCGATCGACTCACATCGCCCGTCCATGACCGCGATCAGGAACGCGCTCGGCCGACGGAAGCACGTGCTGCTCCTGGCCTCGCTCGCCGACATGCAGGGGTTCGCCCTACCGCACTGGGTGTTCTGCCACGGCGCCATGCCGGGCGCCGTCGTGATCGAGGACCCATGGGCCGACACCGCCGCAGGGGACACCTGGGCCGACGCCCGCCTGCTGCCCGTACCGACCGCGTCACTCGATGCGACGCCGACGATCTCGCCGGACGGCTTCCGGGGCGCCACGAGTATCGGCTGCCCGGAGCGGCGCACCGCAATCCCTCCCGAGCCGGACGCTTGAGACGAACGCCGTCACAAGGCTGTTGCCGACCGGCTCCGGGCTGGTTCGCCGCGTCCTCATGTGCGACCGATGTGCGGTCGACGACATGGCCTTGTCGCGCACATCGGTTCCGAGCAGGCTTCGGTGTGACAGTGCGAACGCGTGTTTCTCCACGGGAGCGGGCCCATGGCTGCCCCATGCGAAAGATCAGCCGCAGAACCGCACTTGGGCTGGGACTGGCGGTGGGAACACCGGCCGTCGCGCTCCCCTGGCCGCGGCCGCGAGCAACCAGGGACCGGCCGGGCGTCGGACACCCGCGGACGGCGCCGACGAGGACGTTCATCGCCGACCACTCGACGGTCCTGCATAATCCGCTCGACGGCTGGGTGCTCTACGGGGACACCTCGTTCCCCTACGACTTCTGGACGGCACGCGACGCCATCAGCGTCCCCGGCGCCGTCGGCACGTCCGCGCGCCGGACTGCGTTTCCGCCACGGGCGCCCTGCCCGAACCGCCCGCCGTGCGCGTCGCCGGAACCGTCGTGACGGTGACCCGGCCCAGCGGCATCCGGAAATCCGTCGATCTCGCGGCACTCGTCCTCCGGGACGGACTCCATCCCGGGGTATGACCCCAACGCGACCCCGCACCCCGGCCGACCACCGACCGGGACAGACCGTACGGAAGGCATCATGCGCTCCGAACCAACTGCCTCGATCGTCCACCTGCGAGCCCGGACGGTGAGCGTCGTCGTCGACCTCGGCGACGGCCGCCTCCCGGAGATCGTCCACTGGGGCGCCCCCCTCGGCGACCTCGACGACGCCACCCTCACCTCCCTCGTACGCGGCGGCGTCAGGGACGTCGCCCCGAACGGCCCCGACCGGCCGGTGCGACTCGCGATCCTGCCCGAGGCGAGCGAGGCATGGCTGGGCCGCCCCGGCATCAGCGGCAGCCGCGCCGGCGCGGACTGGGCACCCCTGTTCACCACGGAACCCCCCGAGACCACCGAGCGCTCCCTGCGCGTCCGGGGCACGGACACCGCCGCCGGACTCTCGGTCCTCATGGAACTCGAACTCGACGAGGAGGGACTGCTGCGCACCCGCGCGACCCTCGGCAACACCGGCACCGACGACTTCCAACTGGACGACCTGAGCATCGCGTTGCCCCTGCCCGCACGGGCCCGGGAAATCCTCGACCTCGCGGGCCGCTGGAGCATGGAACGCACCCCGCAGCGGGCGCCGCTGCGGGTCGGCGCCTGGGTCAGGGAGAACCGGCGCGGACGCACCGGCGCCGAATCGCCCCTGGTGCTCTCCGTCGGCACACCCGGGTTCGGCTTCGCCGCCGGTGAGGTCTGGGGCGTACACGTCGGCCACAGCGGCAACCAGCGGCACTACGCGGAACGCCTCGCCACCGGCGACCAGGTCGTGGGCGGGGGCGAACTCCTGCTGCCGGGCGAGATCGTCCTGCCGCCCGCCGGGAGCTACACCAGCCCCTGGCTGTACGGGGCGTACGGGGACGGGCTCGACGCACAGGCCGCTCTGTTCCACCGCCATCTGCGGGCATCGCCCGCGCATCCCGCCTCCGCGCGGCCCGTCACGCTCAACGTGTGGGAGGCCGTCTACTTCGCGCACGACCTCGGCGTACTCACCGAACTGGCCGACATCGCGGCGTCCGTGGGCGTCGAACGGTACGTACTGGACGACGGCTGGTTCCGCGGGCGCCGCTCCGACCGCGCCGGACTCGGGGACTGGACCGTCGACCCGGAGGTGTGGCCGGACGGCCTGCACCCGCTGATCGATCACGTCCGTTCCCTCGGCATGCAGTTCGGCCTGTGGTTCGAACCCGAGATGGTCAGCACCGACTCCGAGCAGGCCCGCGCCCACCCGGAGTGGATACTCAGCACCGGAGGACGGCTGCCGCTGCCCTCCCGCCACCAGCAGGTGCTCGACCTCACCCACCCCGGCGCCTTCGCCCACGTCCTGGACGGCATGACGGCGATCCTCACGGAGTACGACATCGCGGCCGTCAAGTGGGATCACAACCGTGACCTCGTGGACGCCGGGCACGGCGCGTCCCGGCGGCCCGGTGTCCACGCCCAGACCCTCGCCGCTTACCGGCTCATGGACGAACTGCGCTGTCGTTTCCCGTCGTTGGAGATCGAATCGTGCTCGTCCGGCGGATCGCGCATCGACCTGGGCGTGCTCGAACGAACCCAGCGGGTCTGGCCGTCGGACTGCAGCGACCCCCTGGACCGCCAGCGGATCAACCGCTGGACCACACAGCTCGTACCGCTCGAACTCCTCGGCACCCACATCGCCTCGCCCCGCTCCCACACCACCGCCCGCACCCACGACCTGTCGTTCCGGGCGGCGACCGCCCTCTTCGGGCACATGGGCGTCGAGTGGGACCTGCGGGAGGCGGACGAGCGCGAACGCGCCGAGTTGCGGGACTGGTTCGCCCTGTACCGCGCCTACCGCGGCCTGCTCCACACCGGGCGGCTCGTACGGGAGGACCCATGGGACGAAAGCCTCCAGCTGACCGGCGTGGTCGCACCCGACCGGAGCCGCGCCCTGCTCTCCCTCGCGGTGACCGGACGCTCGGAGGTGGTCCGGCCGGGCCGTTTCACCTTCCGCGGCCTCGACCCGGCCCGCCGGTACCGGATCAGGCCGGTGGGAGCGGGGGAGAGCGGGCGGCCGGAATCCGGGCCGGAGTGGTTCGGCACCGATTCCCGGGGCATCGTCCTCACCGGCGCGGCACTCGCCCACGCCGGACTCCAGTGCCCGCCGTCACCCCCAGAACGGGTTCATCTGTTCGACGTCACGGCCCTGGACGCCGCGACGGACGCGACAGCGTGACGCCAACGGGCCAAGGGCAAGGACGTCCCCGGCCCGGAACACCGCACTCAAGACCGAAGGGACACCGCATGCCCACATCCCGGCTGTCACTCCAGCTCTACTCCCTGCGCGACCAGCTCCACACCGACGAAGAAGGCACCCTTGCCCGCGTCGCGGAGATCGGGCTGCGCAACGTCGAGGTGTTCGACTTCGTGCACCGTCCGCGGGAACTCGCGGACGCCCTCGCCCGGCACGGGCTGGCCGCACGCACGGGACACGCCGCCATCGCTTTCCCCGACCGGACACCGGACACACTGCGGCGGACCTTCGACGCGGCTCAGGTGCTGGGCCTGGAGACGGTGTTCGAGCCGATGGTGCCCGCCGCCCGATGGGCCGAGGCACGGGAGATCGACAGGACCGCGTCACTTCTGAACGAAGCGGCCGCCGTAGCCGCCGACCACGGCCTGCAAGTCGGTTACCACAACCACTCGCAGGAGTTCACCCCCACCATCGACGGGGTGAACGCCTACGACCGGTTCGTGGAGCGGCTGGACGCCGAAGTGGGGCTGGAGGTGGACGTGTACTGGGCCTCGGCCGGCGGCAGGGACGCGGTCGGGCTGCTGCGCCGGCTCGGCCCCCGCGTGCGGGCGTTGCACATCAAGGACGGCGCCGTCATCGACGACCCGCACACCTCCGGCGCCCCGTTCGACATAACGCTGACCCGGCAGGTGCCCGCCGGCCAGGGCGAGATCCCGGTGGCCGCCGCCCTGGCCGCCGCCCCCGACACCGCGTGGGCGGTCGTGGAGTTCGACCACTACGCCGGCGACATGTTCGAGGGCGTAGCGGGCTCCGTGGCGTACCTCAACGAGAAGGGAATCGTCTGATGAGCCCGCGTTCCGGTCCGGTCGGTGTCGGCATCATCGGCGCCGGCAACATCAGCGAGCAGTACCTCTCCACGCTCGGCCGGTTCCCCGACACGGACGTACGCATCGTCGGCGATGCAGTCCTCGACCGCGCCGAGGCCCAGGCCCGAAGGCACGGCGTCGGTGCGTGGGGGAGTGCGGGCGACGTCCTCGCCCACGACGGCGTGGAGATCGTCGTCAACCTGACCATTCCCGCCGCTCACGCCGACGTCAGCACGGCGGCCGTCGCAGCGGGCAAGCACGTGTGGTCGGAGAAGCCCCTCGCCGTCGACCCGGTCGAAGCACGCACTCTCCTCGACCGGGCGGCGGCGGCCGGACTGCGGGTGGGCGTCGCCCCCGACACCGTCCTCGGCCCGGGTGTGCAGACTGCACGCCGGGCGATCGCCCGCGGGGACATCGGCACCGTACTGTCGGCGCAGACCTTCATGCAGACCCCCGGCCCCGACGCCTGGCACCCGAACCCGGAATTCCTCTTCGCCGAGGGAGCCGGCCCGCTGTTCGACATGGGCCCGTACTACCTGACGACGCTGGTCTCCCTGTTCGGGTCCGTGACGCGGGTGTCGGCCGTGGGCTCCACCGGACGCAAGGTTCGCACCATCAGGGCGGGAGACCGCGCCGGTACGGAATTCGCCGTCGCCGTCCCCACCCATGTCTCGGTACTCGCCACGTTCGAGAGCGGGGCGAGCAGCCAGAGCGTCTACAGTTTCGACTCCCACCTGCTGCGCAGCGGGGTCGTGGAGATCACCGGCACGGAAGGCACCCTGATCGTCCCCGACCCCAACACGTTCGCCGGAGACGTGCGGATCACCCGGGGGCACCTCGCCGACGGTGAGGCGCAGTGGGAACCGGTCGAATCCGTCGGCATCGAGGCGGGCCGCGGGCTCGGAGCACTGGACATGGCCCGGGCCATCCGTACCGGTGAGCCGCACATCGCCACCGGAGAGCTCGGCCACCACGTCCTGGACGTTCTCACCGCCATCGACCGGTCCGTCGTCTCCGGGGAGACGGAACACGTCGACAGCCGGGCCGGCACCATCCCGCTGGTCCCACCGGACCGTGATCCGTACGCGGCGACCCTCTGACCCACACGGCCCGCGCCGGCCCCACCGGCGTGGGCCGCGGCCACCGTCCGGCGGCTCGGCCGGGGCGCGGTGGAGGAGCGGGCAGGGGCGTACGGCAGAATCCCGCTGTGGCGTCTTTGGAGGGCTTGGCCGAACTGGAAGCGGGGACGGCAACGCTGTCCACGCCGATGCGGGTGTACGTAGAGGCCGGGCGGTTCACCGAGCCCGACCCCGACCTGCCGGAGCTGGCGGCCCGGATCCGTGGGCTGCTGGCCGCGGTCGCGGCGGACGAGCCCTGGCAGCGCTTCCTGCCCGGATACACTCCGCCGTCCGTTCCGGAGATCTGTGCCGCTCTGGAGCCGGTGGAATCGCACGGTGCCGCCCCGTTCCTGGCCCGTGTCGCGGCTGTCGACCTCGTCTGGCCGAGCCACCGGCACCTGCCCGCCGAGACCGCCGAACGCGCGGCGGGCCGGGTGGTGTCCCTGCTCGGACCGGAGGCCAGCTGGTGGACCAACCATGACATCGGCTGCGGCGCCGTGAACGGGCTCACCCCGCTGTTCGACAGCCTGCTCGCAGGGACGAACGGTGAACACTTCGTACTGGCCCTGCAGATCGCCGACGACTGAGCGCCCGTCGGGCGGCAACCGCGCGACGTCCCGCGGCCGGACCGTGCGAAGCGACGCCTGCGTCACCGAGGACACCCGGTCGTCGAGAGTTCAGGGCGCCCCGGGGCCGCCCATGAGCCGCTCCAGAATCCGGCTCACGATCTCCACCTCGTCGGGCTGCATCCCCTCCTGGAACAGCGCGGGGCCATGCGTTCCGTGGGCGAGGCGTTCGAGGGACGCGGCGAACGGGCAGGCCTCATGGCCGTAGTCCCGGCGCAGTCCGTCGAGGACGACGCGCAGGCCCGGGTCCTCGGTGCGCCCCGCACGACGGCACAGCACGACGCGATCGATGAGCTGGTCCGCCGTCAGACCAGCATAGGAACGCCCGTGTTGCCGGTCTACTGGGTACGGACCTGAGCCTGCCGCGGGCTGAGCCCAGCCGGTCGCACCGACCGCTGCCGCGATCCGGCCGGCCACCTTCGATGTGCCCGACGCAGCTCGATTCCTCGCCTGCCTGCTCGGTGAATACGGGCCCCCGGCCACGTCGTCGGCCTCCGCGCCCGGTTCCCCGGGGCGGCCGAGCCCCAGTGCCTCGGCGACCGCGAGGAGCGCCCTCCGGTCGACGGCGGCGAGGCCCGGAAGGACGAAGTCCCAGTAGCGGCCGATGCCGCAGAGCGCGCGGGCGAGCAACTGGCGAATCCAGGCCGGGGGTTCATCCTCTGCGGCCGTCGCGTTCCGGAGACTGTCCGCAGCCCGGCCGTCCCCGGGGTTACCAGTGGCCCGCGCGTACTCCGCCGCGTCGGCCAGCAGTTGCGCGGCGCCGCCCTCGTCACCGGCCTCCTTCAGCCACTTCGCCGCCTCCGCGATGACCGCGGGTGCCTCGCCCGGGCGCGCGGGCCGCCACGCTCGCAGCGGGGCGTCCCCGGCCTCCGGTCGTGTACGCGCCGCGTCCAGAGTCCGTTGCGCCGCTTGCCGTTCGCCGTACTCGCGGATGGCGCGGACCGCCCGCTCGGCCTCGGCGACATCGCCGAGGGCGAGCCAGGCGCGGGCGACCGCGTGGAGCGCCTGCTCCTGGCCGTACATCAGCTCGCGCGCGGTCTCGGCGGCGGGAGCGACGACCTCCCGAGCCCGGTCGTGGTCGCCGGACCGCGCCATCGCCGCCGAGACCGCCGCCAATGCCCGGATCCGGAGGCTTCTTCCGGGCTCCATGTCGTGTGCGACGGACAGCGCGCGTGTGAGGTCGCCCGCCTCCACGTACGCCAACACCACGGCCTCCAGGGCGGGTTCCCGGTGCGACCAGAAGGAGAACCCCCGGCCCAGCTCCTCGGCCCGGACCACGGCACCGCTGCGGGCCAGGGCGACTGCCGCGCGGCTGAGCAGCACATCGTTGGACGTGCCGACCAACGTGACCGCGCGCTCCGCGAGATGGCGCGCGAAGGCGTACTCCTCCGCCTCCACCAGCGCGTCGGCGAAAAGGAGGAGGCGCAGTGGGGTGAACCGTGGGGTCGCTTGCGGCAGATCCGCCACAAGCCCGGCGAGCCGGCGGGCGGTGGCCGTGTCCCCCTCGGCCGCAGCCGCAGCGGCGACCGCGGCCAGTATCTTGGCCCGGTGCGGGAAGGCGCCGCCCCCACTGTCGAGCGGGCCACCGGGCCCACCTTCGGCAGCGCCCTCAGGGCCGACGGAGAGCCGTTCAGCGTCGCCGGTCATTCCGTTTTCGACCAGCCATACCGCGATGTCGCACAGGAGCTGCCCGGTCAGGTGCGGCGTGCCGGCCCTGTGCGCCGTCCGCACTGCCTGGTCGGGGTCACCGGCGGCCAGGTGGGTGTGGGTGACCTCCCTCAGCCCCGCCGAGTCGTCGAGGCCGAGGCTGTTGTGCTCTTCCGCGTGCAGATGGTCCGACTCCGCCGTGGCGCCCGCCAACTCGCGTGAGGCCGACGCGCGTTCGCGGTCGTCGCGGATGTGACTTACGAAGGATTCGGCCAGGTCCGTCCGGCCCTGCTCCACCAGCGCCCGCACGACCCCCGGCCGTACTCGGTGGTCGAGTGCTTCCAGCAGAAGCTGTGTATCGGACCGGTCGATCTTCTTCCGCAGCGCACGGAGAAGGGGCCCGGTGGGGATGTCGGCGTCGATCTCCCGCAGGAGGGACAGGGCCCGTTCGGCGTCCCCTGCCACCAGGTGCCGGACAGCGGCCTCGCGCAGGGTGTCGGCCCTGCCGCGATCGTCGGCGATGGAACGTGCCAGCTCCTCCGCCCGTTCGGCGTCGCCGATCGCGAACACCGCGGCGGTCAGCAGTTGGGTACGGGTCTGCTCGTGCGGTACCGCGCGGACGAGCCGATGGAACTGCTCGTCCTGTCCGGTCACGGCGAGCGCCGTGGTGAGATGAGGCAGGGCGAAGACGCCCCCGAACTCCCGGACCGCGTCGGGTGTCGGGAAGGCGCGGGCCAGCGACTCGGCCCGGGCGCCCTGGCCGTCGGCGGCGAGCGCGGCGATCACCGGTATCAGCGCTTGCCGGTCGGCGCCGCCGGTGTCGTCGCCGCGGTAGCCGTCGGTGGCGCTGTCGTCGGAGGTGAGGTTCAGGGCAATGTGTTCGGCCCGATCGAGGTGCCCGGCGGCGATCTGGGTGTCCACCAGCGCGCGCAGCGAGGCCAACCGGGCCGCCCGCGAGGGGGCGGCCCGGGCGATGCGCTCGGCGGACGTCCACTGGCCCGCGGCGGCGAGCCGCACGACCGCGTCCTTCGCTCCGGCCTCGGTGAAAGAGTCCAACGTGCCGACAGCAGCGGTGAGTTCGGCGATCGTGCGCCGCGCCTGGGTGTGGTGGTCCCCGTCGAGAAGCGCGAGGGCCAGCTCGGTGAGGACCGCGGTCCTGCGGGCCGGGGCCTCGAAGGAGCGGGCGAGCTGGTCGGCCCGCAGCGGATCACCGGCGGCGGCGAGCGTCGCGGGCAGGCTGGTGGGCAGCCCGTCGTTGCGGCTGCCCAGCTCCTCGCTCAGGACCGCGAGGACGGCGGCAGCCGCCAGGTCGGGGGCGTCCTGCTCGGCGAGGGCGGCCTGGCAGGCGGCGACCTCGTGCACGGCGACGACATCGCCGCCGGTCAGCGCCCGCAGCCGTGCGTGCCGTGCCCGGTCGGTGCCGCAGGCGGTCATACGGGGTACGTCGCCGGTCGACTCCAGGAGACGGAAGTATCCGTCCAGCAGGTACTCCGGGGTGTCGTCCGGCCAACCGCCCGCCCGGTACGACTCCGCCCACGCGTGCAGGGCTGCGACGCAGTCCGCTGCGGCGCGTTCCCCGGCAGCTTCCGTGACTCGCCGTCGCTGTTCCGCGCCGGCGATCACGTGGACGGTCTCACCGGTCCAGCGGCTCGCGGTCCGGCCCGGGCCGGTGCTGGAGGCGGCGGCGAGCAGCGCGTCCAGTTCGTCCGGTGGGAAGCCGGTCAGGGCCAGCAGGTCGGTGCGGGTCAGCCCGCCGCCGGCGACGGCTACGAGAACGGACGGGGACCGCCCGGGCGCGGCGGCCACGCTAGACGCCCACATGGATGAACGGCACCCAGGTGCTCGGGTGGTGGGGGCGCCGTCGGCGTTCCCGGCTCACGGCGTGGTGCAGCAGGGCCGCGGCCGAGTCCGGCGGCGAGTCGGTCCGCGCGTCGGACCCGGGCTCGGCGAGCCGCCCGTAGACCTCCTTCGCCACGCGCTCGGTACTGCTGTCGAGGACGGGCGACATCGTGCCGATGACGGACTGGTAGCCGCGGTAGTGCAGGACGGAGGTCACGGAGATCATCTCGTCGAGGTCGGTGTGGTCCGGGGCCGCGGTGGAGCACGCCGCGAGGAAAGCGAACTCCGGTCTTCCTGCGCGCACTTCGGCGAGATCGGCGATGGTCAGATCCCGGTCGTGGAGCACCAGACCGGTCCGGTCGGGCGACACGGGGTCCTGCCGGCCGTGGCAGTCGAAGTGGACCCGGCCGTGCCGCCCCAGCGCGCGCTTCACGCTCCCTGCGGTGGCCTGCGGCCCGCACAGCGTGGTCAGCAACTCCTCCGGGAACAGGCCGGTGAGAAAGTCACGGAAGCGGTCCGTCGCCGGAAGGGCCTGATGGCCGGCGCGGCCTCCCACCGATACGAGCAGCAGCCGCTCCCGGTCACCCCGGTGATCTCCCCGGCTGCCACCGCTGCTGTTCGCGCGCAGGTCCCGGGCCTTACGGGCCGAGATCAGACTGCGCAGAGTCGGGGTGTACGAGGAGACGACCCGTTCCCCGGCCCCGGCACCGGGCACGCCCGCGACCGGCCGTGGTGCGGCGGCATGCAACGGCAGCACCGAGAGCGGCCCGGAGGGGCACCACCACAACCGCGGCGGCTCGGCGTCCTCGCCCTCCCCGCCGCGTCCGGGCAGAGCCAGTGCGGCGAAGACGGGTGCGGCGACCGTCTCCCACAGCCAGTGCAGCGTCGCCTGGATGCGGGCCTCCCGCTTCCGCCCGGTAAGTTCGTTCAACGCGGCGAGATAGCCGCGGGCGTTGCGCTGTGCTGCCCGCAGGGTCAGGGCGGGCAACGGGACGACCTGCGGGGTGTCCTCCTCGGCCGTCACGAGCAGGGCGTGGCAGCCGAACCGGCTGAGGACCACCGCCACCACGGGCCCCTCGGCGGCGGCGGGCTTGATGTCGGCGACGTAGCTCACCGTCCGGAAGGTCGCCTCGGGCAGCAGGCCCTGCGCACGTTCGGCCGCCCGCCCCCACCGCCGCTCGCGGCGCGCAGCCCCCTTCCCCGTGAGCCGGCCGACCAGCCCCCACCGCCGCGCGACCGCCGCCGATGGCGAATCGGGGCGGACGGTCTGCCATGCCGAGATGTCGCGCACCTCGTAGGGGTCGGGCGCCTCGTCGGTGGGGCCGGGCCGCTCCAGAACTCGGCAGGCCCGGTCCATGCGCCGGGCAAGCCCACGGCTCACCGCCCGCAACTCGGCCCGGATCGTGGCGTGCAGCAACTGGTCCCACACCACCCCGCGGCCGGTCTCCAGCAACTCGATCGCCTCGACCGGGCGGCCGGCGGCGATGGCACAGGCAGCCGCGTCCGCCGCGACCGCGGCCTTGTGCGCGACCTGCTCGGCAGCCGGCACCCGCCGTCCGCGCGGCACGCCCCACCCGGCAGTCCGCGGCAACAGGGCGACGGCGGCGGCCATGTCCTCGTACCCGGCGCCGGGCCCCTCCGCGGCCGCGCGGGCGCTGCCGCAGGCGTGCAGCATGCGAACCCGGTGTCGGGCCGGCGCCCCCGACATCCCGGCAAGCCGCCGCCGCAACACGTCGAGATCCGGCACCTGCCCCGGGCCCGCCCCCCAAGCGCCGGACGGCGAGAGCCGTTCGACGACTTCCCATTCCTCAAGGCACTCGACGAGCAACGAGACCCGAGCGGCATCCTCGGCGCTCCCCGACCCCACGACGCGGTCCACGCCGGTCGCGTCCGCGGGTGCACCGGCCGGCCGACTGTGCGAGTCCGCGGGCTCACCTTCCGCCGGACCGGCAACGCCCGTGCCGTCGGCTGCCGGGCCGCCGTCGTCCGTCTCGCTCAGCAGCCGGATCGCCGTCACGAGGTCCGCGACATCCGGTTCGGTGCTCAGGCGGAAGCGGAGGAGCAGCTCCGTGGACAAGGCCGTCACAGCGGTCCTGCGGCGGCGGCTGCCGGGCTTCGCGCGTGAGACCGCCGCCGCCAGGCGGTCCATGTCCGGGCGGGTGCCGCGCCCGGCGCGGGCGCCGCCGCGCAGACGCTGGGCCGCGAGTTCACGAACCTGCTGCTGGAGGGTGCGCAGCCGGGCCCCTTCACGGCGCTTCTTCTCCTGCTCCTGCGGAGACTGCTGATAGGAAACATGACCCACGGGTGCCTCACAGTGGATGTCTCGACCCCACGGAACGTGATGACTCGTCATCTACCCTAGACGGCATGGACATTGAGGGAGCGCGCATCGCGCGTGCGGATATCGTGGAGGCGTTGCAGGTCGTCCGGGACGTGGCTGCGCAAGAGCTTCCCGCGGACCAGTGGGCCGAAGCCGACGCGGCGGTGAACGCGCTCGCCGACGCACTCGCCCAGGACGATCCTGAGGCGTTGCAGGACGCGCTCGCGGACCTCGAAACGTTGGGCCCGCGGAGGCTCGCCCCCACTGGCGGCGAGCCGGAGGGGGGCACCGCGCCCGTTCGGCTCGGGATACTGGTCAGGGCCCTTGAGAGGTACGATCGGCGCACCGCCCGACCGGGCGACCTCGGCACGCTGCCGGTGACGGTCTACGTGTCGGACGCCGCCGTGCACGAGGAGGTCGAGGCCGCCGTCGGCACCGTGCTGGCCGCCGCGGGGCTCACCGTGGTGGAGCGCGACGAGCCCGTGCTCGGGTCGTGGTTCCGGCGGATGCGGGCGGCCGCTTCGCGTGCGGCCCGGTCGCCCGCCGCACGCGAGGCCATGCGCACGGCCCTGCACACCGCCGACGCACGCTTCCTCCAGCGGACCGACGCCGAGGTCACCTCGCTGCTCATGCAGAATCTCGGCCCGCTCATCGGCTCGCTCCAGACGACGAAGGACGCGGTTGTCCGGGTCGGCGCGGTGCTCGTCGTCAAGGTCGACTGGACCGTGGTCGTCCATCAACTGACGCCCGGACAGCAGCTGTTGCTGGACCACAACCCGGATCTGGAGGCCACGCCGCACACGATCCTCGCGGCGCTCGGGGCCTCCCCGGCCGGTAACCCGGCCTCGATGCCCCCGGAGTAGAAGACACCGGATACCGGCCGTACACCCGGGGCCGTGCGGCACGCCCGGTGCGCGTCGAGAGGTGCCCGCCGCAGGCCGGGGTGGGCCGCCCGCACCAGGACCGTCGCCCAGCGGATTCGTCCCACCGGCCGCACCCGTGCCGGTCAGTCCATCTGATCCTGCGGCGACGGGTGTTCGACCGTTTCCGGTTGTGGCGGCACGGTCGGCCACCAACGCACGACGAACCCGGACCGTGCCCGGATACGGATGTGGATCCCCGTCACGGGGCTTCCCATGCTCACCGAAATCGAAATTCCCCCACTCCAGAAGGAGTTGGCCGAGAGCATCACGGCGCGGATATGTACGACCCCGCCGTGACGTTCGGAGCCTTCGTACGCTCCGGCTGCAGCCCTTCGGCACCTGTGCGAGCTCACACCGCTTCTCGCGGCGCGAAACCGGGCCTCCTGCACCGACTGCGCCGGGCCGGCTCCCTTCCCGGTGCTTCCGCTAGTGCAGCACGCTGAACAACACGTTCAAGCACAAGAGCACCACATATGCTCGGTCTTGTGACCAACGATGCTCTTGTGCCCTCCGATGTCGTCCGCTACGTCACCGAGGTCTCGGCCGTCCTCGACGGAATGCGCCCCGACCTGGTCGGCGTCTACCTGCACGGCTCGGCTGTGCTGGGAGGGTTCCACGGTGAACGCAGTGACGTGGATGTGCTGGCCGTCGTTGCCGAGCCCGGTACCGAGGCTGACCAGCAGGCCATGGGCGAGGCGGTGGCGGAGACCACGGCACGGTGTCCCGGCACGGGTCTGGAGATGAGTGTCATCACGGCGGCGACAGCGGCCCGCCTCGGCTCCTGCCCCTTCGAGGTCCACATCCGCACCACTGCGGACGAGATCGCCGTCATTCCCGGGTCCGGCCATGCCGGTGACGACGACCTGGTCCTGCACTGCGCCGTGTGCCGAGAGCATGCGATCACCGTCTGCGGCCCACCGGCGTCCGCCGTGTTCGGCCCGGTTCCCGCAGACCGCGTCGGCGCGGCGATGGCCGACGAACTGCGGTGGGCGCTGGACCACGCGACCGCGACGTACGCGGTGCTCAATGCCTGTCGTGCGCTGAGATTCGCCGCTGACGGATGGCTGTGTTCCAAGCTCGACGGCGGCCGTTGGTACCTGGCTCGCCACGGCGACAACGCGGTTGTCGCCGCAGCCGTCGCCCACCAGCGCGACGGGCGGCCGGGGCCGGCGGCTCCTGCCGCCGCCGCGTTCGTGGCAGCAGCGTGCGGCCGCCTGGGCCCACCGTCGGATTCCCGGTAGCCGTGGGACGCTCTCTCATTGCGATGGCCGACGCCGCGTCCTCTGCACATACGTCGAGGCGTTGCTGAGGCAGGTGCCCATCACTCCGAGGGGCAGGGCACGCCCCGCACTGTCCCACCCGCACCGCGCAACAGGTGAGCCGCGTCATCGATCTCGCGAGCGCGCACTCCTATCGCCACCCGCAGAGCTTGGTGGCCGGATGCCGCTGGAGCGTGGCGTCGAGGGGAGGAGCCGGCGGAGTCGGCCGCGAGCGTCTCGCGGGCGGCTCCATTCCGGGTGACGCCGTCGACTGCCACACCAGATACCAAAGACACCATCGTGGCTGGTCCAGCCGTTGACGCGGCCACGGTTGTTGCTGATCTGCAACCGCTTCCTGGCCGGGTCCACGGACGACACCAAGTGCAAGTGGACCGTCCCGGCAACACGGGCGAGGACGATGTCGACGTGGGGCCCGGCTGCCGCCGTCTCGCGAAGAGGGCGCCGACGGTCAGTGGGCGCAGATGTGGGGAGCCGCGACGCCCGTGACCGGGGGCTCGCTCACGGCAGCGGCACGCGCCACGTCGGCAAGCAGACGCAGCCGCTCCGCCCGGTCCAGATACCGGCCGTCGACCAGCACGGAGTGGATCCGCTGCGTATGGCGGATATCGGTGCGCGGGTCCGCGTCCAGGACCAGCAGGTCGGCGCGGTCTGTCGGCAGGCCGAGCATCCGAGCGGGCGCAGTGGTGGCGGCGTGGAGGACGTCCCGTGTGGGCAGTCCCGCCTCGACGAGGAGTTCCAACTCGTGGTGGAGAGAGAAGCCGGGGACCGCGTAGCCGGTTCCGGTGTCGGTGCCCGCGATCAACTGCACACCGGCCCGGTGGAGTTCCGCGACGAGGCGCAGCCGGTGTTCGTAGATCCGGTGGATACGGGACGTGTCCCGCGCGGTGCGACCGGCGGTCAGGGAGGACCAGATGGTGGGCCAGTAGTCGGTCATCCAGCCGGGCAGGTACGCGAACTCCGGTGAGTCGGTGGGCAACTGGTCGGTGCGCTCCAGCGAATGGTGGACGGTGAGGGTCGGAACGACGTGGGTGCCGTTGGCGGCGAGCCGGTCGAAGAGGGCGCGGGCACGGCCGACGTCGTACGTCCGCATCGCCTGCCACTCCACCGCGTGCACCTGCCGGAACCAGCTCGCGTAACGCTCGAAGCTGGTGCCGAGGGTGGGGTCGATACGGACCTTCGCCATGGACCGCCTGATGTCGGCCTCCCGGGCCGAGGTGGCGAGGAGGAGGGCGTGGAGGTGCTCGATGGACTGCTGCCCGGCGTCGCTCGCGCGGGCGATGGGGAGGGTGTCGGGGCAGTGGCCCGCGTGGCCCAGGCCCTGGCGGCGGGACTCGTCGGCGATGGCCTCGTACGCCTCCGGCGTGAGCCGCGAGTACACCTTGACGAAGTCGGCGCCGCTCGCCTTCGCCTCGCGGACTGCGCGGCGCGCTGACGGGGCGTCGGCGACCTCGACGACGCGCTGGCCGGTGTCATTGGCCCACAGCGAAGGCTGACCGTCGAGGATCGAACTGGCGATCACCCAGCGCGGGCCGAGGAGCTTGCCCGCGCGGACCTTGTCGCGCCACTCGTGGTGGAGGGGGCCGCCCCACATCTCGCGGACCGCGGTCACACCGTTGAGCGGAAAGAGGGGCGGCATCACGGTCTCGGGCCCGTCGTTGTGGACATGGGACTCGACGAGACCGCCCATGACGATGTACTTGCCGGTCAGGTCGTATGTCGTCGCCCCGCCGGGAATCGGGACCTCGGCCGAACGGCCCGTACGGATGATGCGGCCGTCGCGCACGAGGACGGTGCGGTCGGTGCCCGCTCCGAGGACAGTGGCGTGGGTGAGGGCGATGGCTTGGCCGGGGTGCCGACCGGAAGCAGCCGCCGTACGGTCCGGGGCCATTCGGGGGACGGCTGCGGCAGGCGGTGCGGCGGGCAGGAGGGCGCCGCCGGTGAGGGCGGCCGTTGCGGCGAGGGCTTCGCGTCGAGTTGGCATGGCACCACTCTGGTCCGGGCCGAGGCCCGGGGCACTGGCTCCAAGCGGTGGGCACGGGGTGTTGGTGGCAACACCATGGGGAGTGGCACCACCGCGCGAGCGGCCCGGCCGTCGGGTTCGGCGTGGACTCCGGGACCGTGACACTTCTCCCCGGCATGCGGCACCAAGCGGCTTCGACCGGTTCGGGGCGCGGATCACGGCCGAGGACCCCGTGGGCGTCGATGGCCTCGGCCGTGGCAGGCGGGTCGGACCACGCGGCGGACGCCTGACACTCGACGATCGGTACGCAGCCGCACAGGCCGTCGAGGCCGGCTTCGCTGTCACGACACTTCGGTGGCAGCCCGCGCTCGCTGGTCTTCAGACGCATGGTGGGTCCGGATCGACCTGGCTCCCAGTGCCGGGGAGAGCCGCTGGGGAGGGAGCCGGCCCGGCTGCTGATGGCGTCGATGGCGGCAGGACGGTTGGCACGGACACGGACACGGTCACGACGGGCGGGGCGGTTGCCGGCCGGCTGCCGGCCGGCAGGCATGCCTGCATCAGCCGACGGAGGTGGGGGAAGGCCACAGCCTCCATGGCCCCCTCGGTGCGACCACCGACGACGTTTACGCACGACGAACGGTTCGAGGAAGAGGAAGACGGTGGGTCAGTCGGGCGGGTCCTGACCGGGAACGAGCGGGTGAAGGCCATGGGCGGCCAGGAGACGGTTGGCGAAGCCCGGGTCGGAGAGGGGGACACCGTTGACGGCGAGAAGAGTGAACAGGTCTGCGAGCCGGCGGGGTCCGGTGCCGCGAAGCCGATGGCCGGGGGCGAGGCCGAGGACACCAATGAGCGGTCCGCGTCCGGTAGCGGGTGTTGTGGTCAGGCGCAGACGCATCGTGAGGCGCGCTGCGTCCGAATCGGGGTCCTCACCGAAGGCCATGTCCAGGCCCGCGATGTCCTCCCAGTGGAAGCGACGGCGTAACAGTGCCCTGGAGAGGGTGAGACCCTCGCTGTCGGCGCGCACCCAGAAGCTGAGGGGCGCGGGCAGGGCCACGGCCGGGACGACCGCGGCGATGATCAGCAGGCTGGTGCCGACGCCCAGCCGGTCCGCTGCGCCGCTCGCGCCGAGGACGACAGCCGACAGAACGCCCACGAGACATCCCGGCCCTACGCCCGCGAAGCGCCACAGGGAGCCCAGGTGTACGGTCCGGAACCGGTTCGTCGTGTCCACAGGCTCAACCCTGGGGCCTTGATGTCACTGTTCCGCCACGTTTCCAGGGCCTTTGTGCCACAGATCCACAGCGATCTCACGCAGTTCGAAGACGGATGGTTTCTCACCGCAGTCAGTTCCGCCCGGGCCGACTCCTGTACGGCGCGCAGCTCGGCAGCGGAACACCGGCTGGCCGGCTGCGGATACCGCTCCTGCCGGCGGCTCGCGCTGAACGGGGTCTCGACGACGTCCATGTGTGAAGGAGGTGCGACGGCAGGAAGTTGTGGTTGATAGCCTCCCCGGATGACTGCGCCTTTCGATGAAGCCGTCCGCGCCCGACTGCAAGCCCCCAACATCTGGTACGTCGGCACCGTGTTCGCCGACGGGGCACCGCAGGTCAGCCCGATGTGGGTGGATCTGGAGGGGGAGGGGGAGCTGACGTTCAACACTTCGGTGGGGCGGGTGAAGGAGGAGAACCTGCGCCGCGATCCCCGCGTCTATCTGTCACACGCGGACGCTGCCGACCCCCTCGACCGAGTGCAGATCAGCGGTGTGGTGGCCCGTTTCATCGAGGGCGAGGAGGCACACGACCGAATGGACCGGCTGGCCCGCAAGTACCTGGGCGTCGAGCGCTACGAGTGGACCATGCCGGGGGAGCAGCGGGTCGCGGTGATCGTGCGTCCGGTGAAGGTGCGGCACATCGTCGGGGTGGAACGGTTCCGGCCCGGCGGCCCCGTCCCCGCTCCCTGACCATCCCCAAGACATTCACCGACCGACGCCTCGGCACGGCCATCGTCGACCGCCTCACCTTCAACAGGACTGTCTGCGCGGCCGAGGTCCGTCAGTGGTTGATCCGGCCCTGCGCATCGGGGCGGACGCGACACTTCTGGAGAAGCGACCTCTGCCCGTTGTGGTCGGTGCTGAGCATGTGCGCGATCTTCTCCGCGATCACCGTAGTGTCGACGGGGCAGCTGGTGTCGACGTTCAGCAGCGGACCGCCCAGCTGGAGTGGGCCCGGGTAGGTGGCACGGACGGCGGCCACTCGATCCGCGACCTGCTGGGGCGTGAGTTTCGGGTCGAGGTGGCCGGGGTGTCGGGTGCGGGCTTGGAAGCGCTCGGCCGCGAGGGCGACATCGCAGTCGCAGTGGACTTCGATCAAGAGGCCGGCGAGGCTCTGGAGTCGACCGGGGGCCGTCTCGTGGTGCCACCAGTTGTCGAGCACGGCCCGGCCGGCGTCCGCTGCCAAGGCGAACATGATGTCGTCGCTCGCTCTGCTCAGCCTGCTTCGCCAGGCATGGCCACCGACTCCGAGCGAGTCGTAGAGAGACTCCAGGATCACGTCCTTGTCGAGCACCGGAAGACTCAGCTGATTGGCCAGACTTCGGGCGAGGGTGCTTTTTCCGCTGCCCGGTAGACCTGAGATGACCACGAACGCGATGCTGCTCACAGGGGTCAGTATCTCGACGCCATTGACGACGGGCCACCCGTAGCGCTCAGCCGGGCCAGCTCAAGGGCTCAGGGGCCAACTCGGCGGCAAGCCAACGAAGTCAGTGGCGTACGTTGGGTGTAGTGACCTCCCGAGCACCCCTGCGGCGCCCCGAATCGCCGGGCACTTTCCAGCGCCTGCCGCAACACGCTGGTAGTGGTGTGCCGTTATCTGCGGGCTTCCTTGCTTTGCTTCCCGTCGGCGTCGGCGTCGGCGGGAAGCGAAGCGTCGTCTCGTGCTGAGCCGTCAACCCGTGTCCGGTAGTGGCCCGCGTTTGTCATGGGCAGAGCGGTTCGCGCCGGCGCTGCGAACGCGTAGGCCAGGGGATGCTGTGCTTCACCAGGTTGAACAGGACGATCAGGCCGATGAGGACGCCGTTGAGCAGGTGTCGTCGGATGACACGCCGCGCTGCCTCTCACCCAAATGGGACCTGAGCGGCTCCGATAGCCAGTTCGCGGTGCGGCCCGCCCCTGACGGCCCGGGCGGGGCGATCATCACCGCCACGGTCACGAAGCGGCGGCCGGGCGAGGCCATGCGCGTCCTGGACCTCAAGACCTGAGTGGCGATACCCGAGGGCCGCCGGCCCCGCTCCGGACGGGGCCGGTGTATCGCAGGCGCGTCAGGCCCCTTGCCGCATCGGGCCGATGAGGGTACCGGCGGCGACCTTCAGCGTGCCCTGAGCGAAGGACGTGCCGGGGATCTGCCCGCCCGGGGCCTGGAGTGTGAAGGACGCCTCGTCCGCGGAGAACTGACGGGCGTCGTTGGGGACCTGGATATCGACGTGCACCGGGTGGCCGGGGCCGAAGGTCACCGCGGTGCGCTGGTCTCCGTAGCGGCCGGCGGTGAGCTGGGTCTGCGAGCCGTGGTCGGAGAAGCGCACGTCGGTCGGCGAACCGGCCAGTTCGCAAGGGTCGTACCCGCGCGGCGCGGTCAGGGTGACGCGGTAGTGGTGGTGCCCCGCACTGGCGGGCGCATCGGTGATCTTCGCGGTGTGGTTCGCCGGACGGCATGCGGAGGGAGCGGCTTCGCTCTCCGTCGCCGGGGAAGCCTGCGCGACTGCGGGGGCCGCGACGGCCAGCAGTACGGCAGCGAGCGTGATGGCGGTGTTGCGGTTGGTACGCATGAGCACTCCTTGCTTTGCTCGGCGGCCCAGTGGTTGTTCTCCACCGGAGCCATGGTCGGTCTAATCTGTGCCCCCTCTCAATCGCCGGGAATGTCCCAGGATCGTCACGTCCGCGACGGCGGCAACCGCACAGCCGTGCCGGGCTGGCGGCGGCGCTCGGAAGGCCCGCGCACCGCCGGCCGCTGTCCCGGTGTCCAGGGGCAGGCGGCCATGAGCCCGTCGTCCGCCCCGTCGTCCGCCACTCACTCCGATCCGGGCCCCGGTGAGGGGCCCACGCAGCATGCTCCGCTGCCCGGAGGCGCGAGTAGCCGTCTCGGAGGGCGGGCGGTGGCCGGGCGCACGAAGGGACGGGAGCGGATGCCCCTGCCTTCGACGGGATCGCCCGCGGACGGGCGTGGGTGCCGTGCCGCACCGCGCGACGGGAGCGCCCCCGCCCCCGGCGGAAGCGCCTCGCCGGAACGGCTGCCGCCGGAAGGGTCAGCCAACGGCTCCGACAGGAGCAGCAACGGCATACGGTCCTGAGCACGGCGTAGCGGGCTAAGGGAGCCTCCGGTCGTCGAGCCGGGCAGACGTATGCGATCAGGCCGGAGCGGAGCGGCGTGGCGTCCGCGAACAGCCAGGGCATCCGCAGCCCGGGCATATGGCGGCTCGAACCATGTGCCGGCTCGAACCGGCGTGCACGGCGCACCGGGAATGCCCAGGCAACACCGTTGGGACTCCGCGCGCCCTACCGGTGGCCACGGGCCCTGGCAATCATGAGCTGACCGCAAGGGATCCAGACGACACCGCACACCTGCCACTCGGCCAGGTGGACATGCGGTGGAAGGAGTCCACATTGTTGCTTCTCATCTCCCCTGACAGCGTCGAGGAAGCCCTCGACTGCGCGAAGGCGGCGGACCACCTCGACATCGTCGATGTCAAGAAGCCCGACGAGGGCTCGCTCGGTGCGAACTTTCCGTGGGTCATCAAGGAGATCCGTGACGCGGTCCCGGCGGACAAGCCGGTGTCCGCCACCGTGGGAGACGTGCCGTACAAGCCCGGCACAGTGGCCCAGGCGGCGCTCGGTGCGGCTGTCTCCGGAGCCACGTACATCAAGGTCGGTCTCTACGGATGCACGACGCCCGAACAGGCCATCGACGTCATGCGGGGAGTCGTCCGGGCGGTGAAGGACTACCGGCCGGAGGCATTCGTCGTTGCCTCGGGCTACGCCGACGCCCACCGGATCGGTTGCGTCAACCCGCTCGCACTGCCCGACATCGCCCTCCGCTCCGGCGCTGACGCGGCCATGCTCGACACCGCGGTCAAGGACGGGACCAGGCTGTTCGACCACGTTCCGCCGGAGGTCTGCGCGGAGTTCGTCCGGCGAGCCCACGAGGCCGAGCTGCTCGCCGCACTCGCGGGCAGTGTGAAGGTGGGAGACCTCGGCACGCTGACCCGCATCGGCACGGACATCGTGGGGGTGCGTGGAGCGGTCTGTGAGGGAGGCGACCGCACCACCGGAAGGATTCAGCCGCAGTTGGTGGCAGCCTTCCGGGCGGAGATGGACCGGCATGCCCGGGAACACACGGCTGCTGTCACCGCGGCGAGTTGACCGCAGCATGGTGACAGGCCGGCCCCATCAGGCGTCGCCCGGCACCGTCGGCGGCCGCTTCGCGGTCCTCGATCCGGCGACGGGCGAGGCATTCGAGGAGGCCCCTGACCAGCAGCCGGACGAGTTGGACGTCGTTGTCGGCCGGGCCCACGAGGCCTGGCGCAGCTGGCGGACCGACCGCAACGCCCGCGCCACCGCACTGCTCGCGGCAGCCGACGCCACGGAGGCCGCCGGTGCCGAGCTCGCCTCCCTGCTCACCCGTGAACAGGGCAAACCCCTGTCCGAGTCGTACGCGGAGGTCGCCCGCACGGCGGCCCGCCTGCGCTACTTCGCCGGACTCGACGCCGGACCCCGGCCCATCGCTGACGGTCGCCCGGTCCGCAGCGAGGTCCGCTGGCGACCCCTCGGGCCCGTCGCCGCGATCGTTCCGTGGAACTTTCCCCTCCAACTGGCGTCGGCGAAGCTGGCGCCCGCGCTCGCCGCAGGCAACACGGTGGTACTCAAGCCCTCGCCCTTCACGCCCCTTGCCACACGCCTGCTGGGATCCGTCATCTCCACCGCGCTGCCCGACGACGTGCTCACGATCATCACTGGTCATGAACCCCTCGGGGCCCGCCTGGCCGCCCACCCGGGGATCCGCCATGTGACCTTCACCGGCTCGATTCCCACCGGACGGGCCGTCGCGGCAGGCGCGGCGGCGTCCCTCGGCCGGGTCACCCTGGAGCTGGGTGGCAACGATGCCGCCATCCTGCTGGAGGACGTGGATGTGGAGCGGATCGCGGACCGGCTGTTCTGGGCGGCGTTCCGCAACTGCGGGCAGGTCTGCATGGCGGTCAAGCGCGTCTACGCGCCGGCCCGGCTCTACTCCGACGTTGTCGAGGCCCTGGCACAGCGCGCGAAGGCCACCGTCGTCGGATCCGGCCTCGAACCGGGCACGCAGCTCGGCCCGGTCAACAACATCCCCCAACTGGCCCGGGTCGAGCGCTGCACGGCCCAGGCCCTGGCCGACGGCGCCCGAGCCGCGGCCGGTGGCCACCGGCTGGACCGTCCGGGGTACTTCCATGCCCCGACGGTCCTGGCCGATGTCCCGCCCCACAGTCCGGTGGTGACGGACGAGCAGTTCGGTCCGGTCCTGCCGGTGCTGCCGTACCGGAGCCTCGACGAAGCCGTCGAGGCGGCCAACGACACCGGTTTCGGGCTGGGCGGCTCGGTATGGGGGACCGATCTCGACCGGGCCGAAGCGGTGGTCGACCGGCTGGAGTGCGGGACGGCGTGGATCAACCACCATGCCGAACTGTCCCTCGCCCAGCCCTTCGCGGGCATCAAGGAGAGCGGGGTCGGCATCGCGGGCGGGCCGTGGGGGCTCTACGGGAACCTCAGACCATTTGTCGTGCACCGCCCGGAGGAGGCATGACGATGAGGTTCGGTGCGGCCGTACTGCGCTCGTACGAAAGCCGATTCGCCGTCGAGGAGGTGGTGCTGAACGCGGGACCGGCCGACGGTGAGATCCTGGTCAGGATCGCGGGCTCCGGGATGTGCCGTACCGATCTCGCGGTCCGGCGTTCGGACGGTCGCTCACCGCTGCCGGCGGTGCTCGGCCACGAGGGGGCCGGGGTCGTGGTGGAGACCGGAGGCCCGCACACCGGCCTGAGCAACGGCGACCACGTCGTGCTGAGCTTCGACTCCTGCGGACACTGCCGGAGCTGCATGAACGCCGCCCCCGCCTACTGCGACTCCTTCGCCTCGCTCAACCTCTTCGGCGGGCGCAAGGAGAAGGCCGCGCGGTACACCGACGCGGCCGGGGGCGAACTGGCCCCCCGGTGGTTCGGTCAGTCCTCGTTCGCGGAGTACGCGTTGGTCCCGGCCCGCAATGCGGTACGGGTCGACCCCTCGCTGCCCATCGAACTGCTCGGGCCGCTCGGCTGCGGTTTCCTCACCGGCGCCGGAGCGGTCTTCAACTCCTTCGGCGCCGGGCCCGGCGACACCATCGCGGTCCTCGGCGCAGGAGCGGTGGGCCTGGCCGCGGTGATGGCGGCCGCCGCCTCCGGAGCGGTGACCGTGGCCGTCGACCGGCACCCCGAACGGCTGGCCCTCGCCGAACAGTTCGGCGCGATCCCGCTGCACGCCGCATCGGCCGACCTGCCCGGCCGCATCCGGCGACTGACCGACGGCGGCGCGCAGTACGCGCTCGACACCACGGCCTCCGTCCCGCTGATCAACGACGCGCTCCGGGCCCTGCGCCCGACCGGCCGCCTCGGTCTCGTGGCACGGCTCCGCACCACGCTCCCGCTCGAACCGGGGGCACTGGACCGGGGGAGGAGAATCTCCCACATCAGTGAGGGGGACGCGGTGCCGGGACTGATGATTCCACGGCTGACCGGGCTGTGGCAGGCCGGCCTCTTCCCCTTCGACGAGCTGATTCGTACGTACCCACTCGCCGACATCAACGATGCCGAACGCGACTGCGACGCGGGCCGCGTGGTCAAACCCGTCCTGCTTCCGGAGGGGAAGCACCGCTGAACGAGGCGTTCGACTCCTCTGCCCATCCGGTGACCGCGGGACTGCCCGCTGTCGGGCGCTTCCCGACGAACAGCATGCCCGCAGCGGCGGCACCATGTGTCCACTGCTGATCCATCGTCCATCCGCATTCCTCGCTGCGCATGGTCTCAACCTGTCCGAAGGAGAACACGTGGTCGGCACAACGTCTCGGAACACCGGAGTGGAAGGCGTGGAAGGAGGTGTCGGCCTGACCGCGCTCCTGGTCGCCGCGGCACGGGCGATCGAGACCCACCGCCACGACACCCTGGCACAGGACGTCTACGCGGAGCACTTCGTGCTGGCCGCACCGGCGTCCGCCGGCTGGCCCGTCCGGTTGCAACAGGTTCCGGACGGGGACACCAACCCGCTGTGGGGGAGGTTCGCGCGTTACTTCGGTCTGCGGACGCGGGTCCTCGACGACTTTCTCCTCCGGTCGGTACACACGGGTGACATCCGACAAGTGGTTTTGCTCGGGGCGGGGTTGGACTCGCGGGCGTTCCGGCTCGACTGGCCTCCCGGCTGTGTGGTCTTCGAGATCGACAGGGAGGGTGTGCTGGCGTTCAAGCACAAGGTGCTCGACGGACTGTCGGCCACTCCGAAGGCAGCGCGTGTACCTCTCCCGATCGATCTGCGCGCAGACTGGGTCGGAGCGCTGGCCGACGCCGGGTTCGACACGGACGCCCCGAGCGTCTGGCTGGCCGAAGGGCTGCTGTTCTACCTGTCCGCGGCCGCTGAGACGGACCTCATCGACACGGTGGACCGGTTGAGTACGGGAGGGAGCGCGCTGGCGTTCGAGGTCAAGCTGGACAAGGACCTGTTGGAATACCGCGACAGCCCGCTCTACACCTCGACGGCACACCAGATCGGCATCGACCTGCTCACCCTGTTCGACAGAGAGCCGCGGCCCGACTCCGCCGGTGATTTGGTGAGCAGAGGCTGGGACACATCGGTTCGGACCCCCTTCGACTTCACCCGCCGGCACGGACGCGGCCCGCTGCCCGAGCCGAACGACGCGTTGGCGGGCAACCGGTGGGTGTTCGCGAACAAACCCGGACTGTAACGCCGCGGCCGGCGTCCTGGCCGCCGACCGTGTGGCGGATCCGACTGTACGGCCGCCGCCGCTGCCTCCGTCTCATGGGCTTCTTCCTCCGGCCGGGCCGCCCCGGCACATCGATATTCGCCGGAGCAAGCCGGTCTTTCGCCTCGGGCGTCGCCTCAGCTGCCGACAGCACGGGGCGACCGGCCAGGCGGAACACGGATCCCCCGGCAGAGCCGACCGCACCGCACCGATGAGCAGGAGATGCCGGCATCCGACCCGGTGGAGAGAACCCGGCTAGTAGGTTGGGACTCATGTTCGCTCTGTATCCGCGTGTGCTCGCCGGGGACTATCCAGCCGTCTTCGCCTTCTACGCAGCCGTACTGCCCGAGCTGACGGGATACGCGCTCGCGCACGGTGACGCGAGGTCCGGGTACGCCAGTTGGGACGCGCCCGGGGGAGCGACCGCGTTCGCCGTGATCCACCGGGACGATTTCGTCGGTGAGGTTACGTCGGCTCCTGGCGAGGGCGGTGCGACCCTCGTGGTGCCCGTCGCGGACGCGGCTGCGATGGACGCGGCGGTCGCACTGTGCCGACGGCATGGTGGGGTCCTGGTGGCGCCGGCCAGGGACCTGCCGGGTTGGGGGCTGCGAGCGGCGCACCTGCGCGACCCGGACGGCAATCTCCTGGAGATCCAGACGTACTGACCGCCCCCCGTCCGATGCCCGACCGGGAGAGCCGGCAGCTTCACAGCGATTACATCTGCACTCTGGCCGAGGGGCTGGAGCGGCACCTTCGACAGGGCAGGGGGCGGAGCCGGGAACCCGACGAACCGCGCTGGCTCCGGACTTTTCGAATGCTTCGCGGAAAGCCCGAGGAGCAGGCCGAGGCGTACTTCTGCCTCGGTGACCGCTGAACGAACGGTGGTCGTCGTCCGGCCCGGCCGCTCGGCCCGATCAGCCACTCGGTCACTCCGGGCCGTAGTACAGCCGGAGGAACTCCTCCATCGCCGCATCGACGCCGCCGCGGTCACCGGTGGCAAGCAGGTCGAGCAGCAGACCGCGGACGGTGGCGAGTCCCAGCCTGGCGCGGTTCCGGGCCACGGCAGGGTCCTCACCTGCGGCGACCTCGGCGGCCATGAGTGGCTCCAGCCAGTCGTTCACGAACCCTTCGAGGACCGGGGCGGCCTCGGGGCGGCCCCGCAGGGCCTGTCCGCAGATTTCGAAGAAGAGCCGCTCCTGCCCGGCCAGTCGAGGGTCCGTCAGCTGCCGCCAGAGGAGCCTCGCAGCGTCGGAGGCGGAGAGACCGGGCTCCAGACGGAACCGGGACAGCAGATCACGCTGGCGCTGCTCCGACGTCCGGACGATCTCGACGAGCAGCGCTTCCTTCGAGCCGAAGTAGTGGATCAGCATGCGGTGACTGACGCCGATCGCGCCGCCCAGGCTGCGCAGGCTCAGGTCCGCGAAGCCATGTGCCGCGACGTGGTCTACGGCCGCGTTCACCAATTGAGAGCGCCGGTCCCCGTCCGTGTCGGACGTGGCTTTGCCCTGAGGATGCGAGCCATTCTTGTCCACCACGTCGCGAGCGTACCAATTGGTACATGGCCTGTGTACCGTGTGGTACATGAAGTCTGTCACCGTGTCGATCGACGTACCGCAGACGCCCGAGCAGGTCTACGACTTCCTCGATGTCATGGCTCACCACGAGCGATTCACCGACCACTACCTGACCGGATGGCGCTACGGCGGCCCCGGCCGTGGCATCCAGGATGGGGTGGGTCCGGCGCCGGCCGGGCAGATTTTTGAGGCGCCAACGGGCGGTGATGTTCGCGAGGGCGAGGGTGGCCTCGGTCATCGCGAAGGTCTCGCCGATGCACTTGCGGGCGCCGGTGGCGAAGGGAATGTATGCGTGGCGCGGTGGCTGGGGGCGCTCGGGATCCCAGCGGAAAGCGCGTGCCCGCCCAGGTGGGTGTGACGGGTGACCGTGCGGGTGATGAACCAGGCCGGGGCGTAGAGCCGGAGGGTTTCGGCGATGACGCGTTCGCTCACGGGGCCGCGGATTCCGACATCGCCGGTTGCGGTGATTCCGACGCACCCCGGACCGGCTACCTGCGGAGGCGGAGGCGGAGGCGAACGATGCGTCCAGGCGCCTGACGAGAACCAAGCGTCCGACTCGTCCGACGGCATGGCGGGCGGGGATACGGCAGTGGGGACGTTGCGAGTTCAGGCGGTGCACGGGGATGTCATGGGTCGCGGCGGAGCCGGTACGTGAGCCCGGTCGGGCACCGGTCGGCCAAGGAGGGGGAGAGCACCGGACGGAGGCAGGCACGGCTGCGGCGCCCCGGACGGTTCGCGCCACTGAACAGAGGCTGCGCCGCCAAAAAGGGGCTGCGCCGCATTTTGTACCCCACGCATACTGGATCACCCGGACGCAGTCGGAAGCTGTTGCACGCCGTCACCAGTTCCGTCACACCTTCCGTCACCCGTGCTGTCCCGTCCCGCCCCACCCCGTCCCGAGGAGCCGAGCCTTGCAGGCTGCCGTGTCCGTCACCCCTGCCCGCATCCCCGAGCTGCTGCTCGGACTCGCCACGGTGCGGCCGGTGTTCATCTGGGGAGCACCCGGCATCGGCAAGTCGTCGCTGGTGCGCGCCTTCGCGGATTCGCTCGGCCTCGAATGCGTCAGCCTGATCGGTACACAGCTGGCCCCCGAGGACCTGATCGGCGTCCCGCAGATCCGCGATGGGCGTTCGGTGTTCTGCCCGCCCGAGTCCATCGCCCGCGACGAGCCCTACTGCCTCTTCCTCGATGAACTCAACGCGGCGACCCCCGACGTACAGAAAGCCTTCTACTCGCTGATCCTGGACCGGAGGATAGGCGGCTACGAACTGCCCACGGGCTCCCTTGTGATCGGCGCCGGAAACCGGGCCACTGACAGCGCCCTGGCCAGGCCCATCGCCTCGGCCTTGGTGAACCGTCTCACCCATATCCACCTGGAGGCCTCGGCCACGGACTGGCTGACCTGGGCTGCGGGTATCGGCATCCACCCCTGGATCACCGACTACCTCACCGACCGCCCCGACCACCTGTGGTCCAAGCCGCCCCGCACCGAGGAACCGTTCTCCACACCGCGCTCGTGGCACATGCTGTCGGACGCCCTGCACTCCTTCGGTCCCGCCCTCGACGAGGACACCCTGAAGATCGTCGCGCACGGTACGCTCACGCCCGCGCACGCCGTCTCCTTCTGCGGCTACGCCAAGATCGTCCGTAACGAGTACGGCATCGAGGCCATCATCAAGGGCGACGCCTCCTGGCCGCGCCGGTTGGAGGACCGGGACCTGCTCTACTACCTGGCCGATGCCTTCCGGGGACGCCTGGTCAAGGAGTTGCCCGCCTCCAAGGAGCGTGTCGGCGCCGCAGGGCGGCAGACCGCGTACCGCGCCAAGTCCCTGCTCGTGCAGCTCGCCGAGATCTCGGTGGAAGTCGCACAGACGGTCATCGCGAACGACGCCGACGGACAGCCCGTACTGCCCGCCTGGTTCCTGGTGGAGGCGGCGCGTGACATGCCGCGCCTGGTCGAGGCGCGGCAGTGAGCCACCCCGGGGGCCGCCGCGCGGCGGTGCGGCCGGACCACGCGGCCGAGTCGTTCGAGGCCGGACTCGCACTGCTGCGCGCCAATCCCGCGCTTGCCGCCGTGGGCGCCACCTTCTGCCGGGACAAGAGCTGCGCGCTGGCACCCGGCCACGGTCTCGCCCGCGTCGACTCCGCCGGCACCATCCACGCGCACCCCGCCCGACGCGCCGAACCGGCCGAATGGGCCTGGGCTTTGGCCCATTGCGTCATCCACCTCGGCTTCGGCCACGTACCGGCTACCCGGGGCGAGCGAACGCAGGCCGATCCGTACGACCAAGCCGCACGCTGCGCCGTGGTCAACCGCTTTCTGCTGACCTTCTCGGTGGGCCGTCCGCCGGACGAGCTACCCGCCTCCTACCCCGGCGGGGACGAGGAACAGCTCGCGGCCCGCTGGCGGCGTGACGGGATTCCGCCCGATTACCGGCACTGCGGAACGGCGGACGGCGCGGGCGACCAACTCCTGCTCCCCTGGGCCGGTTTCGGCAATCCCCCCGACTGGCAGCTGTCCTTCGCTCAAGCCCTGACGCGCACCATTTCGCGGGCCATGGACGTGGCCGGCGGCCTGCGCGAATCGATCGGCGGGCAAGCGACCCGACGTCCGCCGTGGGAGCACGCGCTCAACTGGTTCGTGTCCTCGTACCCGCTGCTCGGTGGCATCGCGGCCGGCATGACCCTGGTCGCCGACGCCGAACTCGCCCGCGCCCACGGCATTTCCGTCGCCGCCGTCGACGCTTCGGCGGGCGAGATCTACCTGAACCCTCACCGCAGCTTCACCGACGAGGAATGGCGCTTCGTGCTCGGCCACGAAATGCTGCACGCCGCGCTGCGGCACGCGGACCGTCGCGGTGCCCGCGACCCGTACCTCTTCAACATCGCCGCCGACTACGTCATCAACGGCTGGCTGCGCGAGATGCAGATCGGCGTCATGCCGGAAGGGCTGTTGCACGATCCGGAGCTCGCCGGCCTGTCCGCCGAGGAGATCTACGACCGCATCGCGGGCGACCTGCGCCGGATCCGGCGACTGGCCACCCTGCGTGGCAAGGGCGCGGGCGACATCCTCGGCGAGCCGCTCCGCCCACCGAAGGACTACGTCGACCTCGACACGTTCTACCGGCGCGGCCTCACCCAGGGCTTCGACCTGCACCGGCAGAGCGAGCGGTCGACGCTGCCCGCCGGCCTGGTGGAGGAGATCCGCGCCCTGACCCAGCCGCCGCTGCCCTGGGACGCACAACTCGCCCGCTGGTTCGATGAGTTCGTGCCGCGTCCGGAGCCCGTGCGCAGTTTTGCCCGCCCCGCCCGCCGACAGGCGTCCACCCCGGACATCCCCCGGGCAGGCCGGTACTTCCCGCCCGAGGAAGTGCAGAGTTGCACCTTCGGCGTCGTCCTCGACACCTCCGCATCGATGAACCGGACCCTGCTCGGCAAGGGACTCGGCGCCATCGCCTCCTACGCGACGGCGCGCGACGTGCCGGCCGCCCGGGTCGTGTTCTGCGACGCGGCGCCCCACGACGCGGGCTACCTGCCGGTCACCGAGATCGCGCAGCGCCTGCGGATCCGAGGCCGGGGCGGCACGCTGCTTCAGCCCGGCATCGACCTGCTGCGCCGGGTGGACGACTTCCCGCCGGGCGCCCCGCTTCTGGTCATCACCGACGGCGAGTGCGACGTGCTGCGGATCAGGACGGAGCACGCCTATCTGCTGCCCAGAGGCGGGCGGCTGCCGTTCACAGCCCGGGGGCCGGTGTTCCACGTGAGCTGACGTGGGATGCGTTCGGGCGGGAAACCCCACCACAACGCGCTCCCGGGCGCGTACGTCCAGCTCTCCAGTCGCAGCGCGCATGCCGTCCGGAACGGCAATTCCGGCGTCGAACCCGTAGAGGGCTCTGGGGTAGGCGAGGGCGTCGAATCAGTCGGTGGGCCGGCCGTTGTGACTCCGTTATCCCGCCCTGATCAGCGGGTTCCGTGCGCGCCCCCGTTCACGTTCAGCACCTGGCCCGTGATGTGGCGGGCCCCTGGGGAGGCAAGGAAGGCGACCGTGGTGGCGACGTCCGAGGGGGTACCGGCGCGGCCTGTCGCCGTGGCGGAGACGAGGGTGGTGCGGCGGCTGTCCGGGAGGCGGTCGCGGAAGAACTCCGTGTCGGCGATGTAGCCGGGCGAGACGACGTTCGAGGTGATGTAGCCGGGCGAGACGACGTTCGAGGTGATGCCGCGTGGGCCGAGCTCACGGGCCAGATTCAGGTTCCAGGTGGCGAGCCCCGCCCTTTCAACGTGCACGGACCGAGCCGGTACGAACTGGAGCCGCACCTGCGCTGGCGGCGGTCATCGGAGGTCGGCGAGGCGCTCATCGCACCGCCGCGGCCGTCCCTCTGCTCGACGGCCGCGGAGGGGCATACTGCCAGGACTGCGACATCGCGGAACCGGCTGCCACCGACGACATGCTCATCGGCGGAGTCAAACCATGGGCCATAGACCCCGACGCGGCAGCCCGGCTTTGGGATCTCTCCAGCAGACTTACCGGGCTGAATGCGTTCTGATGGGTCATCAGGTCATTCTCTTCCGCAGTGAGAACCCGTCACTGCGGAAGAGAATGACCGAGAACGGTAAAGAATGACCGAGAACAAGCGAGAGTGGGTGAGATTGCTGTATCTGCTGCTTGTCGGGCGGTATGGGTGTCCCTGTCCGCCGGCCGGCGGCGCCCGAGCCGGTACCGGGCGTCGTCGCGTCGCTGCCGTGTTGTCGGCCGGCCGCTGTCCGTCCGTGCACGCATACGGTCCTGTACGACCCGAGGGCCTGATCGGGGCGGAGTTCCCGCCTGTCATGCCGGGCCTTTTCGGCCGTCGAGGGGTGGGGGCCGGTAGGCCGCCGGGCATGCCGAACGTGTTCGCGGGGGAGCGCACCGCCGAACCCACCAATTGAATGCCGCCGCCGAATCTCGGACTACGACGGCGCAGGGACACGAAGGATGCGTACGACCGGACCTTGGATCCGCACGTGTTGGCAGAAGGCTCTGACCAGCCAGCACTCCGGCCGGTGCGCCGGCCGGCCCGGAGCCCGCGGGGCCGTGTCGGGCCGGGCCCCGGCCGAGAAGTGGCTCAGAGGCGTCGTATCCAGCGGCGTCGGCCTGGGCTAGCGTCGCCCCTCAAACACCGATGGGGAGGTTCCGTGCGCGCTCTCGTCTATCTCGGTCCAGGCTCCGCCGAACTGCAGGACCGGCCCGCCGGGCAACTCGTGAACGATGACGACGTCGTGGTGGAGGTTGTCGGTACGGGGATCTGCGGAACGGACCGCAAGATCCTGCTCGGGCGGTTCCCGGCCCGGCCGGGCGTGGTGCTCGGACACGAGTCGGTGGGCGTGGTGCGGGAGACCGGGCCCCAGGTGCGTTCGGTCGCGGTGGGGGACCGGGTGGTCGTCAACCCCACGCTGTACTGCGGCTGGTGCCTCCCGTGCCGCCGGGGGGCGACCAACTTCTGCCGCCACAAGACCGGTACCGAGGTCGGCGTCGACCGTGACGGCACGTACGCGGAGACCGTGACTCTGCCGGAACGTTTCGTCGAACGTGTTCCCGCCGGGCTGTCTCTCCGCAGCGCTGTCCTGATCGAACCCCTCGCCTGCGTTCTGAACAACGTCGGGGCCGCTTCCCTCACCTTCGACGACACCGTGGTGGTGCTCGGCGCGGGACCGATCGGGATTCTGACCGCACTGGTCGCCGCACGCCAGGCGCGCCGGGTCACCGTCGCCGAACCGGACGCCTTCCGACTGGAGCGGGCCCGCGAACAGTTCGCGCACGTGGTGGACGTGGCCGGAACGGATACGGCCGAAGCCGTGGTGAAGGGCTCGGGCGGCGAGCGCCCCTCCGTCGTCTTCGACACCACGGGCACCGGCCTGGACGCGGCGCTACGGTTGATCGACGACGGCGGCCGGGTGGTGGTGATGGGCTTCGACGACTCCTACACCGCGCCGCTGCGCCCGCTCCAGCTCACCAACCGTGGCATCCGGCTCATCGGCGCCGGGGACTACCGGGCCGACATCTTCCCGGTCGCAGTGGACCTGGCCGCCGAACTCGGTGACCCACAACGTACCGGCCCCGGCACCGGACCGGTCCTGGAGCGGCTGGTGACCCACGAGTTCCCGCTCGAACGCTACTCGGAGGCATTCGCCGCGCTCGGCGGGCTCACCCCCGACGGCGGCGATGGGGGCGGGGATACCGGACGGCCGGCAGGTTACGACGCGCTCAAGGTCGTCATCCGCTCGCACTCCGGCCCGGTCGGCGCCGACGGCTGGCCGGTGGACGCGTGAGCGCTCCGAGGCTCGGGTCGATCGAGTCCGGCGGGACCAAGTTCGTCTGCCTGATCGGCTCGGCCCCCGACCGGATCGAGGCCGAGACCCGGTTCCCGACCGGCGAACCGGGCCCCACCCTGGCCCGGGCCATATCCTTCTTCCAGGAGACGGCCGCCGCGACCGGGCCACTGGACGCGATCGGGATCGCCTCCTTCGGTCCCCTTGAACTGCGCCCGGGCCACGCGAAGTTCGGCCACCTCGCCGCCACCCCCAAGCCCGGCTGGTCCGGCGTGGACGTGGCCGGACCGGTCGCCGCCGCGCTCGGCGTGCCGGTGGGCATCGACACCGACGTCAACGGCGCGGCCCTCGGCGAGGGCCGCTGGGGCGCGGCGCGCGGCCTGGACACCTACGTCTACCTCACCGTCGGCACCGGCATCGGCGGCGGCGCGGTGATCGGCGGCAAAGTGGTGAGCGGCCTGATCCACACGGAGATGGGCCACCTCGCCGTGCCCCGGATCGCGGGCGACGCATTCGCGGGCTCCTGCCCCTTCCACGGTGACTGCTGGGAGGGGCTGGCGGGCGGCGAGGCGATGAGCATCCGCTGGGGGAGCCCGGCCGAAGAGCTGACCGGCGACGCACTGCGCGAGGCGCTGCGGCTGGAGGCGGCCTACCTGGCCGCGGGGCTGCGTAACATCGTCTACACGGTCGCACCTCAGCGGATCGTGATCGGCGGCGGCGTCACCGAACTCCCCGGACTGTTCCCGCTGCTCCGCGCCGAACTGACCGCGACACTGGCCGGATACCCCGGGCTCCCCGAGCACGCGGCCGAGGACTTCGTGGTCCCGGCGCAGCTCGGCCGGCTCGCCGGGCCGGCGGGTGGACTGGTCCTGGCAGCCGGAGCCGCCGCCGCAGCACGTCCACGGCCACGGTCGCGGCCCGGCACTGGGCCGTCGGAGGGACCGGATGCATGACGACGGCCCCGGGCCGGGCAGGCTGGCCGGTGTGACGAGCCCCGACCGGGTCGGCCTCCTCGATCCGGCCACCCACTCCTGGCTGACCCGGCATGCCCTGCCCGGGGCCCGGCTGCACGAGGTGGACCCACTGCCCGGCGGGTTCACCAACGACATGGCCCTGCTCACGGCCCAGCCCGCCGGCGCGCCGGGCCCTGAGCGCTTCGTGCTGCGCCGCTATCGGCCCAGTGGCAGCAGGGTTCCGCGCAACACCTGTGCCGTGGAGGTCGCCGTCCTCGGTCGTGCGGCGGCCCGCACCGTCCCGGTGACCGCGGTGGTCGCGTCCGACCCGCACGGCCGGTCCACCGGTCGCCCCACCCTGCTCTACCGGTTCGTGGACGGAATCCCGCTCAGCCACGTGCTCGCGGACGGCCCGGTGAGCAGCGAAGCACGCGCCCTGGGACGGGCCGTCGGCGCGGTGCTGGCGCGGATCGGCCGGGTCAGGCTGCCCCGCCCGGGCGCCTTCGGCGATGCTTCGCTTGTCCCCGCCCCGGAGGAAGCGGTCCCGTTGGGGGACCTGCAGGGCTTCGTCGACCGCTGTCTGGCCACCGCGGCCCCGGACGGCCCGTTGAGCGGCACGGACTCGGCTGTACTGCGCGCATTGGCTCGCCGGGGGCCTCGGGCACTCGCCGCCGTGGCCGGTGAACGGAGCCTGGTGCACTGTGACTTCAACCCCAAGAACGTTCTGGTCGAACGGCGCGCGGGGCAGTGGGCGGTGGCCGCCGTGCTCGACTGGGAACTCGCCTTCAGCGGCTCCCCGCTCTTCGACGTCGGAAACATGCTGCGCTTCGCCCACGAGTACCCTCCCGCCTTCACCGCGGGCTTCCTCCAGGGATTCCGGGGCGGGAACGGCCGACTGCCCGAGGACTGGCGACAGCTCAGCCGGACGCTGGACCTCTTCGCGCTCGCGGACATTCTCACCACACCGCCCGACCCGGCCTACTTCACCCGCTCCCGCGCCGTCCTGCACAGGGCCGCCGCCGACCGGCACTGACCGAAGCCGGTACCGAGCGAAGCCGGTACCGAGCGAAGCCGGCAAAGCTGACCGAATTCGGCATCGACCGAAGCCGAAACTGGCCAGGGCCGAAAGTGGCCAAAGCCAGTCCGGCCGGGATCGGGCGAGCGCGCGCCACCGTTCGTCCCACCTTTCCCATGCGGCCCGTGCGCCGCTCAATTCCCGAAGAGCAACTCCTGTACGTGCCGATCATGCCGACCTTTGGCGATAAGCGTCGTGTGAATGGCGCAGAGGTGGCACATGGGCTTCTTCTCAACATCGGCAACGTCGGTTAGTCTGCCTGGATCGAACCCGGCATCCCCTTGATCAAGGGAGAATTCTGCAATGGAGAGCGGAAGTCCGAAAAGTATCGTGAAAACTCTCACGCCGACTGTTCGCTGCAACGGGACACCGCCCACCCCTGCCCTGCGCGAAGGGCCGTACTACAAGCCCGACACCCCCTTGAGGACCAGCTTCCGGGGCGACGTGGACGGGGGCACCCCGCTGCTGTTGCACGGGGCCGTGCGCACCCTTGAGGGCAAGCCGATCGGTGGCACCCTGCTCGACTTCTGGCAGGTCGGGGACGCCGGAGTCTACGACGGCGACGGATTTGGGCTGCGCGGCCACCAGTTCGCGGACGCCGATGGGCAGTGGCGGCTGGAGACGGTGCTGCCCGCCGTGTACCCGGGGCGGACACGGCACGTGCACGTGAAGGTGCAGCCGCCCGGCGGGGCTGTATTGACCACGATGCTCTACTTTCCCGGCGAACGCCGAAACCACCTGGACAAGTATTTTCGGCCAGAGTGCCTGATGGATGTGAGTGAGACATCCGAAGGCTGGGATGCCGCGTTCACCTTCGTTCTGGACGTATGAATTCTGGTCACCGAATTCGGGAGGAACTTTTCATTCCGCAGCCCGGAGATATCGGTATCCGTCGTCCGTGATTCCGCGGGACGGAAGTCGACAGGAGACACATGTCCGACCTCATACGCGCCCAGCACGACACGCAGATGGATGCCGGGAGCAACGCGCGAAGCGGTGCCCGGAGTGACGTCCGCGGTGATGCCGTGGACTACGCGAAGAACCACCTGTACTACCCGGTCAGTGCATTCGAGATGGACCACGGCGAGGGCATCCACCTGTACGACACCGACGGCAACGAGTACGTCGACTGCGCGTCCGGCACCTTCAATCTGAGCCTCGGCTACGGCCACCCCGAAGTGGTCAAGGCCATGCGTGATCAAACCGAACGGCTGGTGCACACCACCTCCACCTTCCGGACCGCCCCCGTCAACGAACTGGTCCGGCGTCTGGTCGAGGTCACCCCGCCGAACCTGACCAAGGTGCACCTCAAGGTGTCGGGCGGCTCCACCGCCAACGAGGGCGCGGTCAAGATGGCGCAGCTGGCCACGGGCCGCCGCGACGTCATCACCCTGTTCCGCAGCCACCACGGCCAGACCATGATGACGACCACCATGTCGGGCGAGTCCTTCCGCAAAGCACCCTTCCCGCACCTGATGCCCGGCGTGCTCCAAGTCCCCGACCCCTACTGCCTGCGCTGCTTCTACCGCCAGGCCGGCCCCGACAGCTGCGGCATGCTCTGCGTCGAACGTATCCACGACTTCCTGGACCACGCCAGCTCCGGCAGTGTCGCCTGCGTGGTCGTCGAACCGGTCTCCGGCAGCGGAGGCAACATCGTGCCGCCCGACGGCTACCTGCCCGCGCTGCGCGCCCTGTGCGACGAACGGGGCATCGTCCTCATCTTCGACGAGATCCAGACCGGTATCGGCCGGGTCGGCAGGATGTTCGCCGCCGAGCACTACGGGGTCCGGCCCGACATCCTGACCACCGCCAAGGGCCTGGGCGGCTCCGGTGCCCAGGTCGCGGCGATAGTCGCCGACGAGCGGATGTCCGGGCTCAGCAGCGACCACCACTCCTTCACCTACGGCGGCAACGTCCTCGCCGCCGCGGCGGCAGCCGTCACCCTCGACGTGATCGGGCGCCCCGGTTTCCTGGAGAACGTACGGGAGGTCGGCGCGCACATCATGGACCGGCTCCGGACGCTGGCCGCCCAGCACCCCGCCATCGTGGATGTGCGCGGCCTGGGCCTGATGATCGGGATCGAGATCGGTGACGACGAGGGCCGCCCGCACAGCGAGCGGGCCCAGGCCCTGGCCCGGCGCGGCATGGACCACGGCCTGATCCTTCGCACCTCCCGATACGGACGAGGCAACGTGATCAAGATCCGCCCACCGCTCATCCTCACCCGCGCCGAAGCCGATCTGCTCTGCGACCGGCTCGATGCCCTCTTCGCGGCGGAGGCCGCCACATGACCGAACCCGAGCACGACAGCACATCGGAGGCCTCAGCCATGCGGAGTTACGTGACCGGGCTCGCCGGTGCCGTCCGCGAGGCCGTACTGGCCGCTCAACACCGAGCGGGCAGTCGCCTGGTACGGGGCCATTCACCGGGCGGGGACGCGCAGTTCGGTCTCGACGATGTCGCGGAGGCAGCCGTCTGGAAGTACGTCGTCGACCATGACGTGCCCGTAGCCGTCTACTCCGAGGACCGCGGCCTCCAGTTCCACGGCGAGGACCCGGCCCACCTGCTGGTCGTCGATCCCATCGACGGGACACGGCCCGCCGTCGCCGGTCTGGAGTCGGCGACCGTCTCGGTCGCCGTCGCCCGCATGGCACCGCGGCCTCGCATCGCCGACGTCGAGTACGCGCTGCTGATGGAACTGCGCACGGGCGCCTACATCTACGGGGACCTGACGGCACCCGGCATCACGTCGCACGGCTACGACAGTCCCGTCCCGGCCCTGACCCGCACCACCGATCTCGCGCGGATGTTCTGGTCGCTGGAGTTCAACGGCCACCCGGCCCATCTGATGACCGACGCCTACGGCCACCTCATCGACCGCTCGGCCAACACCGGCGGGGTCTTCGTCTTCAACAGCGCCACCTGGTCCATCTCCAGGCTGCTCACCGGTCAGCTCGACGCCTACGTGGACATCGGCAACCGGCTGCTGCGCGACGACCCGGCACTGCTGCCCGAGTTCGAACGCGTCGGCAACGGCCGGGTCCTGCACCTGTTCCCGTACGACATCGCGGCGGCCGTCTTCCTCGCCGAGCGGGCCGGGGCGGTCATCACCGACGGCTACGGACAGCCGCTCGGCGAAACCGTTCTGACCGACCTGAGCATCACCAATCAGCGGTCCTGCGTGGCCGCATCCACGCCCGAACTCCACCAGGCCCTGCTGTCGGCCGTCCGATGGAGGGAGTGACGCCCGTGCCTCCCGTGAACACGCCCCACACCGGCCCGGCCGGCACCGCCACAGGGGACGACACCGAGTTCCGGACCCTGCTCGACCGGCTCTCGGACAAGGCCACCGCGGACTACTACAACCCGTTCACCACCTTCGACTGGCCTCCCACGATCCCCGTCGACGGGCTCTGGATGTCCCCCGAACTGCTCTCCGTCCACGGCACCGAGCTGATGGACGAACTGAGCCGGGCCCAGCTCCAGGCCCTGAGCCGGTGGGAGAGCGTCAACTTCTACAGCCTCAACGTGCACGGCATCCGTGAACTGCTCATCGAGGTCACCCGCCGCATCCACACGTCCGGCTTCGAGCTGCCCTCCGAGTTCTTCCACCACTTCATAGGTGAGGAGAACGACCACATGTGGTTCTTCGCCACCTTCTGCCTCAAGTACGCCGACAAGATCTACCCCGATAAATCGCTCAAGCTGCCCGAGGCTCCGCGTGCCCCGGACGTCGAGAACTTCCTGGTCTTCGCACGGATCCTGATCTTCGAGCAGATCGTGGACCACTACAACGTCCACCTGGCCGCCGACCAGCGTCTGCACCCGACCGTCCGGCACATCAACCGCCTCCACCACCAGGACGAGTCCCGCCACATCGCCTTCGGCCGCCGCCTGGTGCAACTGCTGTGGGAGCGGCTACTCGACCGGGGCCTCGACGAGGCGGACCGGCTCGATCTGCGCGACTACCTCGGCCGCTATCTCACCATCAGCATGGAGTCCTTCTACAATCCGGCCGTCTACCGGGACGCGGGCCTCACGGAAGGCTTCGCACTTCGCCGACGGCTGCTCGCCCACCCCGCCCGGCAGGCCGCCCACGCCAAGGTCCTGCACAAGACCACCGACTTCCTGAACCGGATCGGGGTGTTCGATGCCCGTCACTGACCCCACGGCCCCGGGGGACACCGGGACCACCTGGTCGGTCCGGGACGGCCTGGCCACCCTCGACGAACCCGCCGTCCTGCTGATGGCCGCACTCGACGAGGTGTTCACCCGCTGGGGCACCGATGCCGGAGCCCGGCAACAGAGCTACCCGCCGCTGCTGCGCGCCGACGACCTGCGCACCCTCGACTATTTCCGGAACTTCCCGCACCTGGGCAGCCCGGTCACCCGGATCCGCACCGACCGCCTGGCCGCGCTCGCCGCGGACCCGTCCGAAACCACCGTGCTGCCGGCGGCCGACCTGACCGACGCCACCCACCTGCTGCCCTCCGCGGCCTGCTACGGCTGTTTCCTGCACCTCACCGGCACCAGCGCGCACGACCCGGTCCTGATCACCACCGTCGCGCAGTGCTTCCGCAGGGAGGACCACCACGACGGGCTGCGCAGGCTCTGGGCGTTCACCATGCGGGAGATCGTGTGCGTCGGCTCCGCCGAGGACGTACGCGCTCACCTCGACCGGCATCAGCAGCGGATCCTCACCTTCGGTACGGCCCTCGGCCTCACCCTGGACCGGCAGCCCGCCACCGATCCGTTCTTCCAGAAGGACGGGGCCCGGACCGTCATGCAACTGCTCGCCCCGGTCAAGGACGAGTACCTGCACACCGACGGCACCGCCATCGCCTCCACCAACAACCACCGCAACTTCTTCGGTGAACGCCGCACCATCCGCCACGCGGGCCGCCCGGCCTTCACCGGCTGCGTCGCCTTCGGCCTGGAACGCTGGGTGCACGCCCTCGGCGACCGCTTCGACGGGGACCTGGCCGCCGCACACCGCGCGGTACGGCAGGCGGGGGAGCGTTCGTGACCCGGCTGGCCGCCCTGCTCGGGCTCGAACTTCCGCTGTTGCAGGCCGGTATGGGCGCCGTCGCCGGCCCCGCTCTGTGTGCCGCGGTGTCCAGGGCCGGAGCGGGCGGCACCCTCGCCCTGTACAAGGAACCACCCGCGCGGGCCGCCCGCCTGGTCCGGGAGGTGGCGGCGGCCACCGACCGCCCGTTCGGGGTGAATGTGGTGCCCGAGGTCACCGGCCCGGCCCGCTGCCTGGACCAACTGCGCGCCGTCCTGCCCGAACTGCCCAGGGGCGGCTTCGTCACCACCTTCGGGCTCCCCGGAAACGCCGATGCGGTACGGGCGGTGCAGGCCGCTGGACTCCCACTGGTGGTCCAGATCGGTACCCTCGCGGACGCCGACACCGCACTCGGACAGGGCGCGGCAGCACTCGTCCTCCAAGGCACCGAAGCCGGCGGCCACCTCCTGGGCCGGCACCCCGTGGACCGCCTCCTCGCCACCGTCCGGGCCCGCCACCCCCGGGCGATACTGGCCGTCGCGGGCGGGGTCGCCACCGGGAAGGACCTCGCCGACGCCGTGGCCCGCGGCGCGGACGGCGCCATGGCCGGAACCCTCTTCGTACCGGCCGAAGAATCCACCGCACACCCTGAATTCAAGCGGCGAGTGGTCGATGCCGTAGCCGACGACACCCTCATCACCTCCCTCTTCGACATCGGCTGGCCACACCGCCCACACCGCGTCCTGCACAACCCCCTCACCACCACCACGGACCGTGCCCCGGCCACCTTCATAGCCACCACACGGGTGGACGGCCGAAACCACCCGGTTCCGCGCTACAGCGCGGCGGCTCCGGGCGACACCACCACCGGTCGCATCGAAGAGATGGCCATGTACTGCGGCCGGTCCTGCACCCGTGTCACCACCCCACACCCGGCCGGCGTCACCGTCGCCCGGATCCGCCGGGAGTACGAGGCCGAGCGGCGGATCACAGAAGGAGCCCCGAACGCCACCGCAGCAGTACACGCGAGGCACACGAACAGGTCCGAAGAGCCGCACCGGATCCAGGAGAGGTGACCATGGATGACGCGATCAAGCCGGTCGTCGACTGGCTGCGCGAACGCAACCCCGCCATCGAAGAGATCCCGGAGGACCTCGATCTGATCGAGAACCGGCTGATCGACTCGCTCGCCTTCATGGAGTTCATACTGTTGCTGGAAGACCTGATCGGCCGAGAACTGCACCTCGACGAGATCGACGTGAACCAGTTCCGCACCCTTCGCTCCCTCACGGACCACTTCCTGAAGAGGTGAACCGCCCATGACGCAGGCCTCGCCGCTCGCCGGACCCGGTCGGGTCACCTCCCTGCACCTCGCCGCGCACAGCGGCGAGCCCACCTTCCACGTCGCACAGGCCCGGGCGGTGACCGGCCGCGGCTTGGCGGGGGACCGCAACTACTGGGCGGGTGAAGGCCCCCGGCCCCGGCGCCGGGGGACCGGCCGGGCGTCCGGGGTCTGCGACGTCACCCTCATCGAGGCCGAGACCCTCGACGCCCTGGCCCTCGAATACGGCATCACCCTCACCCCCGCCGAATGCCGTCGCAACCTGGTCTGCCGCGACATCCGGCTGAACCCGCTGGTGGACCAGGAGTTCCAGGTCGGCACCGTGATCCTGCGTGGTCTCAGACTCAGCGAACCCTGCGCCCGCCTGGAACAGTTGGTCCGCCCGGGCCTGATCCGGGGCCTGCTGCATCGCGGCGGACTACGAGCAGAGGTGATCCGCGGCGGGACGATCAGGGTGAACGACCGGGTCCACCCGCTGCCGCACCACGCACGGCCACGCCTGCCACCCGTCCCGGCAGACCATTCCTGAGGCCGGCACAGGTACGCCGCGATGCACCGGACTCCGCCCGCCCTCACCGATCCGAGGCTCCGCCCACCCCCGACCCCGCCACCACCGTGCTGTTCGCCATCCCGGCGGACGTCGGCCGCCCACCCCCTGCCGGCCGACCCGGTCACCACCCACCTCGTCGTCCTCGCGTCGCCCGCTCGCATCCGGTGGCGCGTGCGCTGACGGCAGAAGACCGACCGGCTGCTTGTCGCACCGCATGCCCGATGAATCGTGGAGAAGCCCGCAGACCGGCGCACACCTCGCCAGGAACGGGCCGTAAGCGTCCATGTCCGTGGGGCCGGACGGTTCGCCCGCGCACCGCGCGGAGAGCGGACCGACCGGCCCACGGCCCTGCAGGCAGGAAGAGAGCATGACGATCGAAGGTGCCGCCCTGGGGCGGAAGAACAACACAGCACCGGACTTCGGCGCGGACACACCGTCGGCCAAGGCCGTGGAACGCGCGGAACGGGCGAGAGAGGAACTCGCCGAGGCGGGGGCGGCTGTCTCCGTCCGCCTGCTGGCGTGGGGCTTCGCCCTCAGCCTGGACCAGCGGTCCGCCGACCGCCTCGCGCCCCCCGACGGCAGCGGGCCCGTCAATGGATTCCCCGGCCTGGTACAGGAGGTGCTGGCCGGAGTTCTGCCCGGGGCCCTCGCCGAAACCGTCGGCGCGCGGCTGCCCGCCCGCGCCGGGCAGGTTCGGTCGGCCGCCCGGGACACCGGATACGAGCTGTTCTCGCCGTGGGCCGCACCCACCCTCCTCGCACCCATGGCCCGCGACGCGCAGCCGAGCGAGACCGGCCTGTGGTCCAGCGTGTTCGACCCGGGCACGGGCTGGGGATCCGACTCACAGTTCACGGCCCGCTACGCCTCCGAAACCCCCGCCCTGGCCGTCTTCCGCGAGGACCTGTACTGCGTCTACCAGGGCCGGGGCGACAACCCGGACCTCTGGTGGACCGCGCACCGCGCGGACGGCAGCTGGTCCGAGGACCAGCCCTTCCCCGCCCACCACACCCTCGGCAGCCCGGCTCTGGCCGTGTTCCAGGACAGGCTGTACTGCGCCCACCGCGGCGGCTCCGGCGACTGGGGCATGGCGCTGACCTCGTACGACGGCAACGGCTGGAGCCCGGACCAGCCGGTCCCCAATACCGAGAGCGTCTACGGCCCGGCGCTCGCCGTCTTCCACGACGCCCTCCACCTCGCCTACGCCGACGCCGCCCAGCGCATCATGGTCACCACCAGCCGTGACGGCCACACCTGGGACACCCCCGAACCCGTCCCCGGCTGCGCCACCACGAGGTCCCCGGCACTCGCCGTGTACGACGGAGCCCTGCACCTGCTGCACAGCAACCCCAAGGACGGGGCGATCCACTGGACGCGGCTGCGTGACACCACCTGGACCTCCGAGGGCGCACTGCCCGGGCACCGTACCCGGAGCAACATCGGCCTCGCTGTCTTCGACGGCAAACTGATGTGCGTCCACCGCGACCCCGCCCGCCAGCAGCTGTGGTGGTCCGCCTTCGACGGCACCGGGTGGAGCACGGACACCGAACTCCCCGGTCACAGCAGCAAATACGGTGCAGCACTGGCCGTGTACCGGGACCGGACCGGCACCCGCGACCAACTCCTGTGCATCCACCGCGGCCACGCCCAGCGCTTCGTCACCGCGACCGGGGAAGTGCTGATCGACGAGGACCCGGCCGGGCTGCACGAACTCGACGATCCGAGCTCCGCCGCCGACTGATGCCACCCGGTAGGACGTGCCGTACCCGCACAGCGCGGCCGGGGCGCTGGGCGCGATGGACCGCGTCACTGTGACAAGCGCCTGCGTATCCATCTGGGACCAGCCCGCAGACCGTCCGGCGAGTGCGTACGACGCGCTTCCGGCAGGCGAACCGGCGCGGTTGGTGGCCTGCCTGGGCGTCGGCCACGGCGAAGTGGTCGACTCGTACCGGCGGCCCTTCACCACAATGGCCGGCTACCTGGACGGACTGGACTCGGCGGCTGGCGCACCACCGGCCTCCGCACGGCTGGCCGGGGCGCACGGCCCCCGGATGACCCGGCTGGCGGCCTCCCGCACTCTTGGCGTCCACCCGTACCTCGTAGACACCGGGCATGTGACCTGGACCCGAGAAATCCTCGGACAAGGGCCCTTGCTCGCCTTGGGACAGACCGTCATCCTGCACGCCGACCCGGCAACGGCACGCGTCCGGGCGCGGCGCGCGCTCGCTCCGTACATGCCCATGGCCAACTACCGGTCTGCGTGGCTGCGGTCCGGGTTCACCGAGGAGGACCTGATCGGCGGAGGCAGTGACCGACTCATCGACGCTCTCTTCCTCTGGGGGAAGCCGGAGGGCATAGCGGCAGGGCTCGCAGAACGGCGCAAGGCGGGCGCGGACCACATCGCCGTGCAGATCGCCACCGACTCGCACGACAGGTTCCCCCGCGGCGACTGGCGAGAACTCGCCGCCGTGCTCCTCGCCTGGGGTCTTTCGTTTGGATCAGGCCGGGCTCGCGTGCCCCGGTGCCGCACCTCGCCGCGTTGTCGTCGGGCGCCGACGCTCTGCGTCGACTCCCTCCGCGCCTTGCGATGCACGACGCCGGACCCTGCTCCCTGATCCGGCCCGATCCAAACGAAAGGCCCTGGATCCTGTCCAGGCCAGGACCCCGGAACCCGCAGTCGACGGCGCAGTTCAACCGCGACCCGGAACAAGCGCGCGGCTTGGTGCCTGGTTCGCCCTCAAGGCTCGCGGTGTGGAGAAGATACTCGTATCCGAGCCGAGCACAGACCGTCGCGCGATCATCGCCGGCCCGGGCGCAAGTGTCGTTGACCCGGTGAACGAGAACCTCGCCGCCGCCGTCGCGGTGGACGCCGCAGGTGCGGCGGTCACCGCTGCGCCGGCGGGCCTCGTCCCCGGCGGCCGACTGGTGGTTGCCGCGCTCCATGAGCACCCGATGAAGTTCCGGCCCAAGCAACTCATGGCGACCGGGACAGAGACTGTCGGCGCGGTCGGACATCGGCCCGCGGGGTTCGACGCGGTCTTCGCGGAAACGGCCGAGGGGGTCTACGACACCAGCGGCTGGGTGCGGGGACTGCCGTTGGAGGGTGTCACCGACGCCCTCCAAACGCTGCGCAGCGGCGCCGGGGCGAAGACCCTCATACAGGTCGGCCGATCGCCTCCGAACGGTCCGGTACGAGTGGCTTCCCGCTTCCGGGTCGCCCGTACCGGGCCGTGGCATGCCGGCAGGCCACGCGCGAACGGCGGAGGCCGCACGCTGATTCTGCAGCGTTCGGCGGTTCCTCGCGCAGCAACACACGCAGGACGATTGATTCGACGTCGCAACCACGCGGCGCTGAGGAAGGAGTCCCGATGGCCCTCAACAATCCGCGACCGCCGTTCGACCCGGAGCTTGAGGCTGTGCTCGTGGTCCTTGCAGATCAGATTCCCCCGACCCTGACCGCAGAGATGATCCCTGACATACGTCGAGCGGCGATGGCAGGGGTCACCGGTGAGACGATCGAGGCTTCCGGTCTGACTCGACGCGACTTCACGATCCCGGGGCACCTGGGCGACGAGATCATTGTCTCGGTGATCGCCCGCCGAGATCATCAGGGGCTGGGGCCGGGGATCTACTACACGCACGGCGGCGGCATGATCGCCGGTGACCGATTCGCCGGCCTCAACCAGGCCCTCCCGTGGGTCGTCGAGCACGACGCCGTACTGGTCACCGTCGACTACCGGCTCGCACCCGAGCATCCCGACCCCTACCCGGTTGAGGACTGCTACGCCGGGCTGGTCTGGACGGCCGAGCACGCCCGGGGCCTCGGGATGGACCCTGAGAGGCTGATCATCGCCGGGCCGAGCGCCGGTGGCGGCCTTGCCGCAGGCACCGCGCTGATGGCACGTGACCGGCGGGGACCGGCCCTGGTCGGCCAGGTCCTCGTCTACCCGATGCTCGACGACAGGGACCGGACGGTCTCCTCGGCCCAGTTCGATGGCGTCGGCGTATGGGACCGCGGGAGCAACGTCATGGGCTGGACCGCGCTTCTCGGAGAGCGACGCGGAACCGACGAGGTGTCGATCTACGCCGCACCCGCCCGTGCGACCGACCTCGCCGGCCTGCCGCCCGCCTACATCGACTGCGGCTCGGCCGAGGTCTTCCGGGATGAGGACGTCGCCTATGCGACTGCCCTCTGGCACGCGGGCGTGCAGGCCGAACTCCACATATGGCCCGGTGGATTCCACGGCTTCGACCTGACCGCACCCCACACCGCTCTCGCACACGCCATGACGGCCGCGCGAAACGCTTGGGTAGGGCGCACCCTGGGTTCCTGAGACGACGCACACTCGCGGATCTCGGATGAACTGTGGGAAGAGCGCGAAGGAGCGCAGTTGCAGCAGTTGGTTGGACGACTGAACGCATTCGACCCGGAGGCGAGCGAAACCCTACGGATCGTGTCGTACTTCGATGTGCTGATCTCCCGGAGCGTCGGACTCGACGGTCTCCTGCGCGGTGCTGCGGTCCTTTCCGGTGCGGTCGCAGGCGCCGAGATCCGAGGACGAGTGAGCCGGCGGGATCCCGACGGACGCCGGCCCGCCGTGGTCGCCGACGTCCGCCGACGTACTTCCCGAAGGTCCGGCGCCGGCTGGACGGTGTGGATCGAGCGAAACGGCGACGCAGACCCCGACGACGAGATGGTCGTGGAACGCCTCGCGTTGGGTGTCGAACTGCTGGAGGCGCGTCGCAATCCCGGGAGCGGCTTCGACGCGCTCATCGATTCGGCCCGTCCGATCGCCGAACGGCTGACACTCCTCGCCAAGCGCCGGATCGATCCGGCCACGCCGGTGCGGATCCTGGCAACCATGGCGGATGCCGCTGAGATCGACGCACCCTCGGCGATCGTACCGACCCGGTACGGGCTCCTGAGAGCCACACTCGATATCTCCGGCAAGCTCAGTCCGCCGGAGCCGGCCGGGATCGGAACTTGGGTGCGCGCCGACCGGGCACCCGAATCCTGGGACGGGGCGATCATCGCGCTTCGGCTGACGGACGCCTCTGCGCCGACGGTCGACGCGACGGATCTCGGGGCGATGCTCCTGCTGGCGCAGTCGTACGACCCACAGTTCCCGCATGAGGACGTGCGAGCCCTCGCCCGCCTCGAACGGCGTTCCGCAGACGTGCTGCACACACTGGTGCAGGCCGACAGCATCCGCTCCGCAGCGGCCCATCTGGGCATGCACCACTCGACCGTGCAAGCGCGCCATGAAGCACTGACGCGCGCCCTGGGCCACGACCCACGCACCAGCGTCGGCAGAATGCGCTACACCGCCGCGGCACTGCTGCTGCGCCTCACCGACCCGATCCCCCCGCCCCACTCCGAGACCGCGTAACCGGCACCGCAACGCAGCCGCGCGGAGCCGGTCCGGCGAACCCACCGGATGACGGGTGACGAGCCCGGAACGCGCCACGGCCGGCGGGTGACCGCCGGATCGGCCGACAGTAGCCCGGCACTGGATTCACCACCCACTCCGCGCGGACGACTCTGTTGTCGTCCGTCGGCAACACAGGACGACCGACATCCGCCCGGCCCATCCGGACATCATCAAAGTGGAAACGGAGAAGACCATGACCTGGCCGGCAGAGGAAGCGGCACTCGTGACCGGCGCGGCATCCGGGATCGGCTTCAGCATCGCCCGGGCGCTCGTCGCCGCGGGTGCGAAAGACGCACTCGTCGACATCGACGAAGCGTGGCTCGCGGAAGCCGAGGAGTCCTTGCGGGACGCCGAGCGAAGTGCTCGGACGGGAGACGGACACAACTGCCGCCGAGGAGAACAGCGCGTTGCTCTCCCAGGGAGCTGATCCTGACCGCGTCGGCGAGCAGGTGGTCGAGGCCATCCAGCAGAGGCAGTTCCCGGTCGTCACCCTTCGCGAGTGGGCGCCGTTCGTGGCGGGTGTGCGCCAGGAGATCGAGTGCGCCTACGTCGAGTTCGACGGCCGTCACGGTCCAGCCCCGGTCGCGACCGCCATGGCAGTCGGCGGGCAGCCCATCACCTCGTAGCGCTGTTCGCGTACTCCCGCAGCAGACGCGTACCCGATCGCGTACGGCTTCACGCGCCCGTCCAGCACCGCCGCCATCGCCACCACTGCCGCCGGGCAGTCATCGTGTCGAGGCCCTGCTTCTCAGGTCAACCGGCGTTCATCCAGGGCTCATTGACGGTGGTCGTCCGCCGCTGCTGTAATCCACTCGCCCCCGAAAATCGACGTTCCGCATTGCAGAACAAAGGGAGGGTGGAATCAGATGAAGCTGGGCAGGATCTCGGCGGTCGTGGTAATCGCGGCCGCGACGTTCATCGGGAGTGCGGCGTCTCCCGCAATGGCCGCGACGTGGACACGGACGGCCGACTATGAGCGGTGGACAGGGCTCAATGCACTGGAGCGCGGGCAGGGTGTGGCGACGGACGGGACGTATTTCTACTATGCCGGGCCCGGCGGGATGGTGAAGGCCACCGTCGCCAACGACTCGGAGACCGCATCATCGCTGGCCCCGATTCCCTGGGAGCTGAGCAGCACGTACGGCGGCGATCACATAGGGGACGTGGAGTACCACGGTGGCTATGTGATCGCGCCGATCGAGGACGGCGACAACGGCTACCAGCATCCGCTGCTGGCGCTGTACAACGCGAGCGACCTGAGCTACACGGGTCGCTATGTGCAACTGCCCCTTGCACAGATGCCGGGCGGGGTGCCATGGGTCGCGGTGGACGCTGCTGCGGGACTGGTCTATACGTCGCCGTGGGATCAGGATGCCGCACAGGGCACGAACAAACTGGTCGCCTATAGCCTGAATGACCTGCTGAGTCTTCCGGCCGGTTCGACGCTCCCCGTGGTGAGGACCGTGACGCTGTCACAGCCCCTGAGCCGGATCCAGGGTGCCGCGATGTGGCAGGGCAAGCTCTATGCCTCCGTGGACGACTCGGCGAAGTCGGTCTACTCGATCGACGTCAACTCCGGTCAGGCTGCCTACGAGTTCCATCAGGACGTCGAGTCCGGGGACGAGGTTCAGGGGATTGCCGCCTGGGACTTCGGCCCATCGGGCGGTCAGCTGCACATCGTCAACGTGGGATCGGGCTGGAAGTCGATCTTCCTCTATCTGCAGCACTACAACCCGACCGGCTGAACCGGCGCAGCATCAGGAATCCATCGACGTGGCAGCCTACCCGCCCGCCGGACCTGACGGAAACGTGCTCAGGCGGCAGGACAGTTGAAGCCCGGAACCGTCACGACTTCCGGGCGGGCGTGATGCCTGCGGGGGAGGTGAGGGCCAGGACACCGGCCCTCACCTCCCCACCGGTGGGTCAGCGTCCCTGCCGCTCCGCCTCCACGTCACTCACGTAGATCAGCGCCACGCTCTGCACGTAGGAGGCTCGGCGACGTGCTCGGCCTCCAGCGACCCCGCCGCGTAGTAGTGGCGCTGGTCAGCCACGCACTGCCTCAGCGGATACCCACCGACTCCCGACGAGTCCCCGGGCGTGACATACACGTACGGTGCCCGCAGCACGGCCTTTCCGGTCTCGCGCAGCCACCGGCAGACGGCCTCGATCCGCGCCGCCGGTGGGCGTCTTGCGGGTCGATGACCCGCAGCCGTACGGACAGGGTCAGGATGGCGGGGGCGTCTTCCCCGCTGAACCACTCGTCGGCTCCCGGGCACACAGCCCGGCGAGGTCACGGCCGTCCCGGTGAGGAGCGGGGAACGCGCAACGTCAGAAGACCGTCTCGGTGTCGATCGTCAAGCGCAACGCGCTCACCATCAAGGCCGAGCGTCGTCCGAGTGCCGGGCCGGGCCAGGCCATCAAGGTCGTCACCACGGAACGACCTGGGGTCCACCGACCGCCGTTCGTCCGGGCATGGCCTGATCCGTCAGCCGCCTGTTTCCCCGGCCCGCCACGTGCGAGAGGCTGTGGCGACCACGGACAGCGGCCCGGCGGGCAGAACGGAGCATGTGATGGCCGAGGTACGGGAAGACGACACGGGGGAGCCCGCGCAGCGCGCGATGACCCCGTTCGACGACATCTACGACCAGGCCGACCCCCGCGCCTTCTTCCGTGAACTCGGCGCGTTCGGCTACCGGACACCGCATCACGCCCAGCGCATCTTCCGCCGCCTGGCAGCACTCCGGCTGTGGGCGCCGGGGGATACGGTGCTGGACCTGTGCTGTTCGTACGGCATCAACGCAGCCCTGCTCAACCACGACCTGACCCTGGACGACCTGTACGCCCACTACACGTCGCCGCGGGTAGTGGCCATGACCACGGAGGAACTGGCCGAGCACGACAGGCCCTTCTTCCGCGCCCACCGCAGACGGGACGCTGTCGCGGTGATCGGCCTCGACATCGCGTCCAACGCCATCGCCTACGCACGGGCGGTCGGCCTGCTCGATGACGGATTCGCCGAGAATCTGGAGACCGCCCCGCCGACCCGAGAACTGCTGGACGCGGCCCGGAGCACCCGACTGGTCACTGTCACGGGTGGTGCCAGCTTCCTGTCCCGGGCCACATTCCAGCCACTCCTGGACAGTGCCCGCTCACTGCCGTGGGTCGCTGCCTTCGTCCTGCGCACCGGCTCCTACGCGCCCATTGCCGAGCACCTGGCCGGTCACGGCCTGACCACCGAGACGTACACCGGGCACACCTTCATCCAACGCCGCTTCACCGGCGCTGCCGAGCAGCAGTACGCCATCGACGCGGTGACCGCCCACGGGCAGGACCCGGACGGCAAGGAATCGGCGGGCCATTTCCACACCGCACTGCATCTCTCGCGCCCCGCGACCGATGCCGACACGCCTCCACTCGACGAACTGGTCGCCCGGTGATTGATCCCTGCCTGTGTGCCCCCTGCCCTCTATCAGTGCATGCCGAGGGCATCGAGGGCCGCCCGGCGCTGCTCGGCGAGCCCGGTACGACCCGATGACACGAGTGCGCCGGAAATCGGTGAAGTACGTGCGGGACAACGGCTCGTCACCCGGCGGCACCCGGATCGACTGCGAGCTGCTGTAGTCGAGCATGAGCAGATCCACGGGGGAGAAGATGGCCCCACACACGCGTTACAGCGCGACGACCCCTACGACGGCCGCCGCCCCCACGACAAGGAGGCCCAGGACGTTGAAGACGATGTCCTGCTTCCGGGAACGGCGTTCGGCCGCGGGGTCCAGGGTGAAGACGCCCGGGTCGTCGGGCGAGTAGTGGATCGTGACATCCCGGCCGTACGAGCCGGCGGGATCCGGCAGCCCTGAGGCGCAGTAGGCGGTGACGGCCGTGCCGTCGCGGGTGGTGAAGGCCACGACCGGCATCAGGTTGGTGTAGGTGTGGCCGTCGTCCGCGTCGACGCTGACGCTCTTGAGCACGGCGATGACGTGGCCGGGGACAGCGGTCATGGAGGCCAGCGTGTCGAGTTGGCCGTTCACCTCGCGCACGTTCCCGGGCAGGTGCCACAATCCGGAGATGGCCCACAGCCCGCAAAAGCCGAGCAGCGCCCACGGCCAGCCCCGGTCGACCGCGGCGACGACGACCAGCCCGGCGTAGATGAGGAAGACCGCGAAGTTGGGCCATCCCAGCCCGCGCCCTCCCTCGCCGAGGTTGCTGGTGAACCGGAAAGCATGGGGTCTTCCGCGTGGGTAGTGGACTCCGATCTCCCGGCCCGTCCAAGCCGTTGTGATCCTCTCGCCACGCTCACCGTCGTTGGTCACGGTGAACTCCTGCCCGGTGGACGGGTCGCGGAAGGAGACGACCACCGGTATCCCCTCGTTCGGGGAGCTTCCGTGCCTGGGCTCCTGCACCCGCTCGATCCGCCCCACCGCACGGACCGTCCTCCGGGCCCGGGTCATTCCGGCCAGCGACCTCCCGTACCCGATCAGCGCGACCGCGCCGAACACCCCACACCACAGTGCCAGATATCCGTGCCAGCCCATGCGTCTTTCTCCTGCCACTTCGTAGGGGACGGCCCACCGAGTACGCCGCGAGCACACCGTTGCCGTCCGGAACAGCGCGGTCCCACGTCACCTCAGCGTGCCGGGGTGCGCCGCACCACCGTGCCCTGTCCGTCCGCCTCCAGCGAGGCCGTGCCGTCGGTGCCGGTCACGCTGACCCTGATGGTCACGGCGCCGGTGAGACGGTCGGAGGTGATCTGCCAGGTCTGCGGCGAGTGGATGCCGAGCGAGGTCGTGGCCTCCTTCACCAGGGCGGGGAAACGGTCGTAGGGCAGGGAACGCGGGTCGAGTTGCGGAGCCTGCGTGCCGGTGGGCGAGAACACGACCGTCAGCAGGCGTTCCCGCACGACGACGGTGAGTGCCGGGCGTTTGTTCTCGCCCTTGGTGAGCGAGCCAACGGCCCGGCCCATCTCGCCCTTGTCGAGAAACGACTGGCCGGGGGCGAGGGCGACGGTACCGGAAGCCGACGAAACCACCGTGATCGGCGACGTGGCGGAGACCGACGGCTGCGCGGAGGACGACGGCCGTACGGTGTCGTCCTGGCCGAACAGCTCCGCGCGGAACAGCAGGACCACGACGACCACGCCGAGGAGCAGGCCGAGGAGCAGGACGAAGCCGAAAGTACAACCCTCCGGGGGCTCGACCACCCGGGCCGTCCGGGGCGCCGAGTCGAGGCGGGCCCCGGCCATCCGGTCCTCCCACTCCGGTGTCGGCCGCTTGACGATCCGCACCCGCCACGGCCGGTCCGGCGGGTACTGCACCACCAGGACGCCACGCGGCCGGTAGTCGGGCAGGTCGACGAGGTTGATGTCCTGTGTGATTTCCACGCGGTACGCCGGCCCGTCGTCCGGTGCGACAGTCAGGTCGAACCGCACCGGTATGTCGCTCGACTCACCCCCGACGGCTTCCAGGCTCTCGATCATTGCGAGAGCCGTACGGGGCACGACCGCCGCCTCCCGGGCACGCCTCGGCACACCGGCGAGGAAGAACAGCAGTCCGTAGACCATGGGGAGGATCAACCCCGCGACGAACAGGGGAACGTACTCGATGATCCCGCCCACGACGAGCGCGGCGAGCGACGTCCCGACCACGCCACCGGTCAGCACCCCTCGGGCGAGCCCGGCGGGTGTGTTGTGCGTGGGCGGCGCGCCCGCGGTGACTGTCATACGCGCGATTGTGCCGGGCCCGGGTGACGGCCGATAGACCTCAGCATGGCCATCTGGCAGGTCACGGCGGAATCGCCTCGATCGCTTCTCCGAGGTGGTGCAACGCGGCCCGGAGTCCGTCCGGGGCCGCGCGGCGCTGCTGTGTCAGCGTCAATCCGGAACCGGGCAACGAGGCGCCCGGCACCCTGCTGCGCGACTGCACGGACGAGGTCGACGGCGTACACGCCTGGCCCGGCCAGGTCATCCACGCCGCCATCCTGAACGACTGGGACGACGTCTGGAACCTTCCGCCTGAGGACGAGCAGCACGCGATCAAGGTCCTGTTCGAGCCCCTCGACGAGATCGCGGCCGAGCGCGAAGTGGCCCAGGGCACACAGTCCTTGAGCGACGCGGAGATGATCTAGCGGCCGAGGGCCTGTCGCACGGTCAGGTTGTGGTACTTCCGCAGTCGGTACAGTTCCCAGCAGGACAGCACCGTCACCGACACCGGAGCGCCGAGCAGGAACACGATCCGGGCAAGGGCGGGAACCTCGGCGTTCTCGTTGTTGATCACATCGAGGGCGGCCATCACCCACACCAGCAAGGTGGCGAGGATCGGCGGCAGCACCTCGTGGATGTCGGCGGTGCGGAACACGTGCATGAGGCAGAGCACGATCCCGTACAGGACGAAGCCCAGCGACCACGCGCAGAGGGTGATGATGACGACCATGCCGGGGGTTCCGATGGCGTCACGGAAGCCGGCGGTCCCCGGGTCGGGCGCCACGGCGAGGGGGAACGTGGCCATGGACCCCATCAGAGCCGCCACCGACCCGAAGGACTTCAGGGACCGACGCAGATAGAGCCCGCGCAGCGTACCCTGCGCAGCGAACGCGAACAGGGCGATCACGAACGGGAAGGCACACACGAGGACGAGTGTGCTGATCCAGCTCTGGTCGAACTTGTCGCTTGCGACGGTCTCGACGCCCTTGGCGGTGTCGACCGGCTTGTACGACATGACCAGCACGAGCCAGGCGGCGATGCCGAGCCCGGTCCGCCACATCTGGATCTTGCGCACCGTCAGGTCCTCGACGACGTCCGGGCGCGAGGGGCGGAAAGCCCGCTGAGCGGCGTAGAACGGGTTGTAGACGCACTTGAGGATCCGCTGCCTGCGCGTCAGCGGCGGCCGGGGCGGGCGCGGGAACGGCGGCTGCGGGGCACCGCCGTGCAGCTGTGGCGGGTACGGGCCCCAGCCCTGCGGATGCCCCGGGTACCCCTGCGGCGGCACGGGCGCGGGCTGCGGCGGGTAGGGCCCCACGCCGGGACCGCCGGGGTACGGGTGGTGTCCGGCCCCGGGGTAGGGCTGATGGCCGGGAACTGGGCCCGGTTGTCCGCCGGGGCCGGGGCCGGGGCCGCCCGGCGGACCCCAGTATCCACTGCCGCTCGTACTCATCCGCGTACCCCCGATGATTCGGCCTGTGCCGTGCGCGGCGCGGCCACGAACCGCCCGCTCCACGTGCGGCGTGATCCTACCCATTGCGGAGGCCGAGAAGTGCACGTTCCGGGACCGGGCCGGGCACCGGTGGGTATGGACTCACCGGCTACCAGCTATCGGCTACCGGCGCCCGTGGCTGGGGACGGGTGCGGGTCTTCCGGGTGACGGCACTCCGCAGGGCCACGTCCCCGTGCCGCACCGAAGCAAGGGGATCTTGCCGGCGAAGGGTACGCGTGAGGCAGTGGGTTGACGTGTCGTAGGGCGATGGGCGGGGAGGGGGTGTGTCGCAGGGCTGGAAGATCACGGGAATGGTGGTCGGGGCGGCCGGTGCGGTGGCGACGCCGTTGTCCGGCTGCTGGACAGTCCTGATGCCGGTCACCGTTCCTGGTCCACCGCATCCACCGCTCGGCATTTGTGCACCCAACGACCAAGGAAGACAGTCCCGGTGCGAAGACCGTCAAGGGAGCGAAATGAGCCAGGACGGAGCTGCGAGGTAGCGGAGAACTTGGCTGTACGCCGACAATGCGGTCACCCTTCACAGTCCAGGGGCCTCCGGGCTCCTGGACCGAACCGAGAGGACCGACCATCACCATGCGCAAGCCTCTCCTCGCCACCCTCACCGCAGTTGCCCTCGGTGCCGCCGCCTTGATAGGCACAACGGGCACGGCAGCCGCAGCGTCCAACCCCGTGGGCGGGGCGACCTCCACTGCCGCGACGGACGCCGTGCGCTCCGACGGTACGCCCGCCTCGGTGACAGCCTCCTCCTTCGCGGGCACCGTGGCGCTCAGTAACTGCTCGGGCTCCCTGATTCGCATGCCGAACTCGCAGGCGACGGACCCAGGGCTGGTCATGACGAACGGCCATTGCCTCGAAACCGGTCTCCCGAGCGCAGGTCAGGTCATCACCAACCAGTCCTCCACCCGCAGCTTCACCCTGCTCAACGCCTCGGCCGGCACCGCCGGAACACTCAAGGCGAACAAAGTCGTCTACGCGACGATGACCGACACGGACGTCACGCTTTACCAACTGACCAAGACCTACGCCCAGATACAGCAGTCCACGGGAATCGCGCCGTTGACGCTGTCCGCGACCCACCCGGTGCAGGGGCATGCGATCGACGTCGTCTCCGGCTACTGGAAGCGGGTCTACTCCTGCTCCGTCGACGGATTCGCGTACCGCCTGAAGGAGGGCCAGTGGACATGGAAGGACGCCGTCCGCTACACCCCGGAATGCCAGGTCATCGGGGGCACTTCGGGTTCCCCGGTCATCGACACGACGACCGGGCAGGTCACGGCGATCAACAACACCATTAACGAGAACGGCGAAAGCTGCACCCTTGACAATCCCTGCGAGGTAAGCGAGCAAGGAGCCGTCACCATCCACCAGGGAACCGGATACGCCCAGGAGACCTACGGCATCCCCGCATGCTTCACGACGGGCAACAAGCTCAACCTGTCAGCCACGGGCTGCACGCTCGCGAAGCCGACAGCGGCGACGGCACGCTGAGTGGACACCTGAGGGGTCAAGCAGGCCTTGTCCACGGCCAGTCGGGCCACCGCGTCGTGCGCGGCTGGCACACCGCCGGAAGGTGGCTGTTCCGGCTCGGTGGAGTCCGCCGGATCCTGCAGTGTCCTGGACAGCCAGGGTCTGTCCGGGCCCTGGTGTGTGCGTCTTCAGTGCAAGGGGAGGCGAGCGAGTAACTGGTCGGGGTCGTAAGGCCGGTGGGCGGGGCGGAACGCCGGTGACCGGAGCAGGGCGAGCCGGGGCGCGACCCGTTCCGGCGCCAAGAGCGCCTCGTACGCACAGTGCCTGACGGTGGGTGGGTCACGTCCACGGGCGTGACCCATGCTGCAGCCCCGGGCATCTCGGATCTCTGGGACTGCGCGTGGTCACCAGGTCGGCAGAGGTGATGTGCGGGTGACTGCCGCAGGAAGCTGCCGGTTCAACACTCGACGCTGCCCTTCGAGAGGCGACACCTTCTCTTCCAGCGCGATGACTCCGGGTGGAACGGCTGCGCTGGATCGGTTGTGGGAGTTGTTCCTGCGGGTGTTTCCGGTTGCTCCGGACACTCCGGTGCGGCCCGAGGGCGGTGGCCGGATTCATCGACGACGGCCCGCCGAGCTCCATGCAGGCAAGGGCTACGTCTACGACCACCTCCGCCGATGGCTCCGGTCCCGGAACATCGTCCCGAGCGCATCGACCTTCGAGGCGCGCCGGGCGGAGGGGTGGTGGACGACGGTGACGGAGCGGGTGAAGCGGGGGAGGGGGGTGGCTTCCTCCATGACGGTGTCGCCGCCGCCCACCACGACCACGTCGCGGTCGGCGGTCACGGAAAAGGAATCCGTCGCAGGTGGCGCACCAGGTCACGCCCTGGCCAGACAGCGTCCTCTCTCGGGAGGCCGCGCTTGCAGTGACCGGAGCTGGTCGCAATGATCACCGTCCTCGCGCGGTGGACGGTCCGGTGGAGTCGGTGAGCAGCTCGACGGGGTCGGTGAGGCCGACGGCGGTGATGTCGTCGTCGATCATCTCGGCGCCGAACTTTTCGGCCTGGCCCGCCTGTTCTCCATGAGGTCGGGACCGTCGACGCCTTCGGGAAGGCCGGGGAAGTTTTCAATTTCGGTGGTGGTGGTGAGGGAGCCACCGACGAAGATGCTCCTGCCGGACAGTACGGGCCTGAGCTCGGCACGGGCGGCGTAGGGGGCGGCGGTATGTCCGGCGGTGCCGGAACCGATGATGATGACGACGTCGCGCATGTCGCTCACGCCGTGGCCTCCGGGGCGATCTCTGCGATCAGGCCCTCGACCAGGGTCTTGATCTCGTCGCGGATGGGGCGTACTCCTTCGACGCCCTGTCCGGCGGGATCGTCGAGCTTCCAGTCGAGGTAGCGCTTGCCGGGGAAGACCGGGCAGGTGTCGCCGCAGCCCATGGTGATGCACACATCGGATTCGCGGACGGCGTCGGTCGTGAGGATCTTCGGGGTTTCGGCGGAGATGTCGATGCCGACCTCGGCCATCGCCTCGACGGCAGCGAGGTTGACAGTCTCCCCGGGGTTGGAGCCGGCGGAGCGGACCTCGACGCGGTCCCCGGCCAGGCGGGTCAGCCAGGCGGCAGCCATCTGGGAGCGGCCGGCGTTGTGGACGCAGACGAACAGGACGGACGGCTTGCCGGAGGACTCGGTCATTCTGATCGTTCTCTCTCGTCGCACGGCGGAACCCGGCCGCCAATGACTTCAGCCCCCGCTGGTATCAGCAGGTAGTGATGTGAGAGTATCAGTGCATGCTGACTTCAGTCGATCCTGATGTGATCCGGGCGCTGGGCGATCCGCTCCGGCTCCAGATCGTGACCCTGCTGGCGCGCGAAACGCTCTGCACGACGCACCTGGTCGCGGAGACCGGGGCCAAGCAGACCAACCTCTCCAACCATCTGAAGGTGCTGCGCGAGGCCGGGCTGGTGGAGACCGAGCCGTGCGGCCGCTTCACCTACTACAAGCTCAAGCCCGAGGTCCTGGCCGGCCTCTCCGGGCAGTTCGCCACGCTGGCCGAGTCCGCCCGCAGTGCCGCCGGGAACAAGAGGGCCTGCCCGTGACCACCGAGCGCACCACGACGGGCCCCGCCGCAGACCAGGCTGGGGGAGGTGACGACTCGATCGTCAGGAAGCTCTCCACGCTCGACCGCTATCTCGCGGTGTGGATCCTGCTCGCCATGGTGATCGGCCTGGGCCTGGGCCGCCTCATCCCGGGCATGAACGACGCGCTCGCGAAGATCGAGGTCGGCGGAATCTCCCTGCCGATCGCGCTCGGTCTGCTCGTGATGATGTACCCGGTCCTCGCCAAGGTCCGCTACGACCGGCTCGACCGTGTGACCGGCGACCGCAAGCTGATGGTGTCCTCGCTGGTCATAAACTGGATCGTCGGCCCGGCCGTCATGTTCGCGCTCGCGTGGATCTTCCTGCCGGACCTGCCCGAGTACCGCACCGGCCTGATCATCGTCGGCCTGGCGCGCTGCATCGCCATGGTCATCATCTGGAACGACCTCGCCTGTGGTGACCGTGAGGCCGCCGCCGTGCTCGTCGCTCTCAACAGCGTGTTCCAGGTCATCGCGTTCGGCCTGCTGGGCTGGTTCTACCTCGACCTGTTGCCCCGGTGGCTGAACCTCGGTGACGGCCAGGGCCTGGACGTCTCCGTATGGCATATCGCCCTCAACGTCATCATCTTCCTCGGCATCCCGCTGCTGGCCGGCTTCCTCACCCGCCGCATCGGCGAGCAGAGGATGGGCCGCGAGGGCTACGAGACGGAGTTCCTGCCGAGGATCGGCCCCTGGGCTCTGTACGGGCTGCTGTTCACGATCGTCATCCTGTTCGCCCTGCAGGGGAAGACGATCACCTCGCAGCCCCTGGACGTGGTCCGGATCGCACTGCCGCTGCTGGTCTACTTCGCGGTCATGTTCTTCGGCACCTTCCTGCTCGGCCGGGCACTCGGTCTCGCCTACGACCGCACGGCGACGCTGGCGTTCACCGCGGCGGGCAACAACTTCGAGTTGGCCATCGCCGTCGCCATCGCGACCTTCGGCGTCACTTCCGGCCAGGCCCTGTCCGGGGTCGTCGGCCCGCTCATCGAAGTGCCCGTCCTGATCGGCCTGGTCTACGTCGCGCTGGCCTGGCGCAAGAGGTTCGCCGCCGACGCGGTGACGACGGCGCCGTGATGCACAGGGTGGACGTGGTGGGGGTAGGGGGGGGGGGCGCGGGGGGGGGCCCCCCCGGCCCCCCCGGGGCCCCCCACGCCGATGGGGGCCGTGCCAGTGCGGGCGCAGAAGGCTGATCCGTCGCCGATCACCACCTGCGCCGTAACAAGCTCGACCTCAACATCCTCGACGCCCAGGAAGAGCCGGGCGGCGCCTGGCAGTACACCTGGGACTCGCCGCACCCGTTCTCCCCGGCCGTGTTCTCCTCCCTGCCCGGCCGCCTCATGCCCGCCCAGCCCGGCGAGGAGTGCCCGGACGCCGAGCGCGTGGTGCAGTACCTGGCCGCCTGTGAAAACCGCTACGAACTGCGTGTTCACCGCCCGGTCCCCGTCCCGGCCGTGCGCCGGGACGGGGACCGGGCGCGGATGGAGACGGACTCCGGCGACCGGTCGGCGCGGACGGTCACCTGCGCGCCCGGGACAGGGGGGCGCCCCTTCCTCCCGGCTGTCCCCGGCCGGGAGATCTTCACCGGCCGCCAGTTGCACACCACCGGCCGACGCTGCCCGGCGAGTCGGCCGGGCAGTGGTAGCCGGTGGTCGGTGGCAGCAACTCCGGTGCACAGATCGCCACCGACCATTTCTGTGCTCCAGGCGTATCAGGCGCGCTGCTGCCCGGCCGACGGCACCGGCCGACCGCCGGCACGGGCCGCTGGCCGTCGGTCAGATGCGCAAGTCGAGCATGGCGGACATGGTCGCAACGACGGGCGGTGCGACCCGGTAGTAGACCCAGGTCCCGCGCCGCTCGGAGGTCAGGAGCCCGGCCTCGCGCAGCTTCTTCAGGTGGTGGGAGACGGTCGGCTGGGAGACGCCGACGTCGGAGATGTCGCACACGCACGCCTCGCCGCCCGGGTGCGAGGCGACCTTGGAGAACAGGCGTAGCCGCACCGGGTCCGACAGGGCCTTGAACATCACGGCCATCTTCTCCGCGTCGCCCTGCGACAGCTCCCCGGCGGTGATCGGCGGGCAGCACGGCACCACGGTCCCCGCGTCGAGAACCGGCAGGTCCGCAATCTCTGACTTCGACATGTGTCTATGTTGACACTTGTCGATATCGGGGGGCAAGCTCAAGACATCGACAGCAATCGAAACAGCTGCCGGATCAGCCGCCTATCCCGGAGGACATCACCGCCATGACCACCACTGCAGACCTGCCGGTCGTCGTCATCGGAGCCGGCCCCGCCGGGCTGGCCGCCGCCGCCCACCTGGTCGAGCGCGGCATCGAACCGCTGGTCCTGGAGGCGGGACCGGCCGCCGCCGCAGCGGTTCGCGACTGGTCGCATGTGCGGCTGTTCTCCACCTGGGGCGAGGTCACCGACCCGGCCGCAGAGAAGCTCCTGGCCCCGACCGGCTGGACCAAGCCCGACGCGGCCACCTACCCGACCGGCGGGGACTGGGCCGAGCAGTACCTCCAGCCCCTGGCCGATGCCCTGGGCGAGCGTGTCCGCTTGGGCGCCACTGTCACCGGGGTGTCGCGCGCCGGCCGCGACCGCATCGTCGACGCCGACCGCGAAACCCAGCCCTTCGTCGTCCACTTCACCACCGCCGACGGCAGTGAGGAGCGCGCCTTCGCCCGCGCGGTCATCGACGCCTCCGGCACCTGGGCCACCCCCAGCCCGGCCGGGGCCAGTGGCCTGCCCGCCCTCGGCGAGAAGACAGCAGCCGACCGCATCACCCACCGCGTCCCCGACCTCAAGAACCCGGCCGTCCGCGACCGCTACGCAGGCAAGCGCACCGCCGTCATCGGCTCCGGCGCCTCCGCGTTCACCGCCCTGGCCACCCTCGCCGGCCTCGCGAAGGACGAGCCCGGCACACACGCGGTATGGATCCTGCGCCGAGGCATCGGCGGATCCACCTTCGGTGGCGGCACCGCCGACCAGCTCCCCGCCCGCGGCGCCCTCGGCCTGGCCGCGAAGGCCGCCGTCGACAACGGCCATGCCGACGCGGTCACCGGCTTCCGCACCGAAGCCATCAAGCCCGACGAGGACGGCCGCCTGATCCTTACCGGCGAGGACGGACGCCGTCTCGACCCGGTGGACGAGGTGGTCGTGCTGACCGGTTTCCGCCCCGACCTGTCCTTCCTCTCCGAGGTCCGCCTCGGCCTCGACGAACGCCTCCAGGCTCCCACCGCGCTGGCCCCGCTCATCGACCCCAACCAGCACTCCTGCGGCACCGTCTACCCCCACGGCCACCGCGAACTCTCCCACCCCGAACCCGGCATCTACCTGGTCGGCATGAAGTCCTACGGCCGCGCCCCCACCTTCCTCGCCAGGACCGGCTACGAGCAGGTCCGCTCCGTCACCGCCGCCATCGCCGGTGACGCCGAATCAGCCGACCGCGTCGAACTCACCCTCCCCGAAACCGGAGTCTGCGGCGGCGCCGGACTCTTCGACGAGCCGGCAACCGACCAGGCCGACACCGGCGGATGCTGTGCTGCTCCGGCGCCCGCGCTCGTACAGATTGGCGTCGGCTCCTCTCTGCCGGTCGCAACCGCCGAGGAATCGTCGTCCGGCTGCTGCTGACTTGAATCAGGGCGCCCCGGCCGCCTTGCGTCAGGTGTCGTGAAAGCCGACGCCGACTTGATGATTAAGCGGAAGGCAGCACATCCTGCGCGGATCCGGCAGTCACCGAATCAGGCCTGGTAGGCCGGTCGAGACCGGTGGCCGCTGCCCGTGACCGAGCCCGACGCCCTAGGGGCCGCGGCCGGAACAGGGGACCGGTCGCGGCTCCGCGCCGTACTTCCGGCCGTGTGCATCACACAGATCACCAGCTGGGGAATCGTCTGCCGCCCCTTCCCCGTACGCGCCCCCACCATCACCGCCGACACCGGCCGGCCCACCGGAGCGACGGCAGCCGCGTTCTCCGCCGCCCTCGATCACGCAGCCGTCGGCATCCGCATCAACGCCGTCTGCCCCAGGATCGATCGACGTCGAGATGATCCGTAGCTTCGGCGTCACCCGCCCCGGCCGACGCGAAGGACTCATCGCTGCTGAACCCGACGGGCCGCCACGGATCGAACCCGTATGGGAGGAATCAACCGCTGGTGACCGTGCTGGACGGTCTCGTCGCCGGGTCAGCCCCGGTGGCCCCAGTCCAGGCGGTCAGCCAGCCCCGCAGCGGTGAAGGCGGCCGCCAGGTCGTCGCGGCCCTCGGTGAAGTGGGCCCAGCTGTCGTAGTGGACAGGCACCACGCGGCGGGCGCCGAGAAGCTGGGCTGCCTCGGCGGCCCGGGTGCTGTCGAGGACGATGCACTGGCCTTCGAAGAGGGCGGAGAAGCGGGGTGCGCCCGCGAAGAGGACAGCGGTGTCCACGGGGCCGAACCGTTCGGCGATCTGCTTGACCAGGTCGAGCGAGGCGTTGTCGCCACTGACGTAGACGGTGGGCAAGCCGGCGCTGGTCAGTACGAAGCCGACGACCTCGCCGGTGAACGGTTCGACCTCCTCGCGTGTCCCGGGCCCGTGAACGGCCGGCACGCCGGTCACCGTGATTGTGCCGCCGCCCGGGCGGTCCAGCTCGATGGACTCCCAGTCGGCCAGGCCCCTGGCCTTGTCCGCGAGGCGCTTCCCGCCACCGGGGGTGGTGAGGGTGAGTGGGACATCGGCGAGCAGGGCGCGTCCGGAGTCGTCGAGGTTGTCGGCGTGCTCGTCGTGGGAGAGCAGGACCACGTCGACGCGGCCGAGGTCGGCCGGGCTGCCCGCGGAAGGCGCGGTCTTGGTCAGGACCGGGCCGTCCGGCGCCCGGAAGTCGCCCGGGCCGTCGAAGGTCGGGTCGGTGAGAAAGCGCAGGCCGCCGTAGTCGAAGAGGGCTGTTGGGCCGCCGAAGACACGGACGGGAAACTGCTCGTTCGCTGCAGTGTGGGAAGACATGAGAAGCGCACCTCACGGATGGTTGTAACTGAACCGTGAGGTCACGATAGGGCGGGCATCACGGATAAGGCAATGCCAAACCGTGAGAATCATGGATGGCTGGAGCTTGTACCATGAGGGTCATGGAAGAGATCGTGCCCTCCGAATCCAGCCTGCCGATCGCACCGGGCGCGGAGCAGTACCCCGCTCTCGCCCTCGCCAACAGCGCCATCGCGCTGCCCGGCGGGCACTACATCGACCAACTCGGCACCCCCGCAGGAGCGAACGAGTGGCTGACCGAACGCGATCTCGCCCCGGTCGAGATCGGGATGCGGGAAATGTGCGCGACGCAGCTGCGCTCCCTGCGTGAGCAGATCAGGGCGCTGTTCGCCTCCCGAGTCGACGGGCTGCCCGCCCTCCCCGCTGCCCTGGGCGCCGTCAATGACGCGCTGATCAGGGTTCCCACCGCCCCGCTGCTGCAGTGGGACGACAAGACCGGCCCTTACCGCGCCGCCCCGCACCCCACCACACAGATCGTCGACCACGCACTCGCGACCCTCGCCGCCGATGCCGCCGACCTGCTCACTTCCCCCGATGCCGAACGCCTTACCGCCTGCGGTTCCCCGCCCTGCAACCGCTACCTGCTCAGGCGCGGCCGCCGCCACTGGTGCTCCACCCGCTGCGGCGACCGCGCCCGCGCCGCCCGCGCCTACGCCCGACGCAGTAGCGCCCCCTGATGACAGGGCTCATGACCGGCGAGCCATCGAAATCACCACAGCTCCCCGTAACGCCCCTGTCTGGGCTCGCGGTGGCGAACGCAACCACCACGACGCCCTGGCGGAGTTCCTCGGCGGCGGTGAGGGAGATGCCGAGCCGCTGCGTACCTCGGCCAAGTTGACCGGGGTGAGGATCGGCGCGGGTGCTGCGGTGGACGCGAAGGTCACCAGGGGCGGGCGATCGCGGCGAGGTCGTCGGCGGTGGCGTCCGCCTCCCACCACTCCGCGTAGGGGGAGCCCTGCGACTGGGTGGGCAGCTGCATCCCGTGCAGCAGCCGCCCCGGCGGAAACCTGTGCGGCATCCGCGTCCCAGCCTCTCACCGAGGCAATCTGTCCGGGCGTCAGATAGACCATGCCGCACGTACGGTTGCACCTGATGAGACTGACCGCCAGGCAAGGGTGGGCAGCGCGGGACTGGCAGCCGATGCGGAACCGGGTCAGCCCCAGAACTCCCGCAGGGCGGCGTTGACGGCGGCGGGCTGCTGGGTGTGCGGGTAGTAGCCGGGCACCCGCAGGAGGCAGCCCCCGAGGGAGTCCGTGAGGGACTCGGCCACAGCCATGAGGGGGAGCCCCACGTGCTCGCGGTACGTGGCCGGCGCGCGCTCCCAGGTTCCGCAGATCACCAGAGTCGGCAGGGCGGCGCCCCGGACCATTTCCAGCGGGATCTCCGCCTCCCAGATGGGCCGCTCCCTCATGGATGTGGCAACGGCACGCAGCCGGCGCGACGTGGGCTCGGGCATAGTCATCCCCAACCCCTCGGTGGACGCACGTAGATACTGCTCCGGCGTGATGCCGTCCGGGATGCCCGGGGCACCGTCGCGTACCCGGCCGAGGAGGTCGGCGACGACTGGGTGGTGCGCGGCGGCGGTGAAGGCGGAGGGCTGGATGAGGGCAAGGGAGCGGACGAGGTCGGGTCGGCGCGCGGCGACGATGAGCGCGGCGACGGCGCCGTTCCCGTGCCCCACGAGGTGGGCACCGCCCAGGCCCACGGCGGAGACCCCTTCGTCGAGAACCTCCACGATGTCCTCGGCGTCGACGTCGAAGTCGCTGCGCGCGGTGTCCGGGCTGTCGCCGTAGCCCCGGCGGTCTACCACGAGGAGCCGCCGGCTGTCCGCGAGGGGCCGCTGCCCGGCGAACCCGTACATGGAGTCGCTGCCCCAGGTGAAGATGTTGTGGATGAAGAGGGCGGGGGCAGCAGCGGCCTCCGGGGTCACCGGGGCCGCCGAAGCTGTCGGGGCCCCTCCTTCGACCCGATCGCGGTCATCCCACACGGTCACGTGCACGGCTGCCATAGGTCATCCTCCCGAAGCTGAGGAACATCAACTCCCGTCAGGCTAAACCGTGATCCACGGCCGATGCCTGCGGATGACGTTCGGAAGATGGAGGACTGCCTTGTGACCTGCGATGACGGGAGTTCTTCGCGGTTCCGGCACACGCAGTCAGCAAGGCCCTTCCGACGGCCGTATCGGCAGGGCCGGCACCGCGGTCCTGCCGAAATGGCCCCCTGGCTCACACGCACCACAGAGGGGCTTTCCTGTAAATAGCAGGTCATGGAGATATCGTCACGAAAGGTGCACGCGAGTCGGCTGGAGTCAAGAGGAGCGCTATGCCCGAGGTGTATGTGGAGAGTGAGTTCGCTCCGTTGCGGACAGTGGTTCTGGCGCAGAGCGAGGTGTCCATTCCCGCGTCGGCCATGTCATCGGACGACATGCGATTCCTTCCCGCAGGGAGCCGGACGGAAATCTCCGCCGGCGGAGACATGAAGGACTTCGCCCCGGAACGACAGGCCCGCTGGGAAGGCGAACGGGAAGCTTTCCGTGCGGTTCTTGAGCGCCACGGAGTCCAGGTCCACAGACCTCGTCCGCTCACTCCGGAGGAGAAGGCAGCTGCCGACGGCGGTTACGCCAACTTCTTCGCCCGCGACCCCTTCTTCACTGTCGGGAACCAGGTCGTCGAGGCATCCATGCGCCTCTTGCATCGGCGTCGCGAGGTGCTGCCACTACGAGAAGTGATGCGCGATCACGTATATCCGAGCGACTGCACGTACGTCGCGGTTCCCATGCCGGAGGTCGCCGCTCCTGATGACCTCACCCTCGGACCGGGCCCCTTCCTCGAAGGCGGCGATGTCCTGGTCCTCGGGAAGAAGGTCTTCGTCGGTACCTCCGGGCTGGCCTCCAACTCACTGGGTATCCAATGGCTGGCCAAGTTCTTGGCGCCATACGGCTACACGGTCGAAAAGGTGCTTCTGCATGATCGCATTCTGCACCTGGACTGTGCGTTGGGGTTCATCAAGGAAGGGCTTCTCGTTGCCTCTGAAGAGGCATTGCTCGAAGGAATCCCCGACTCGCTCAAGGAGTGGGAGAAGATCACCGTCGACCTTGATCAGGCCACCTCCTTGGCCACCAACGGTCTCCCTCTCGGCCCGGACGTGTACGTAACCGACCCTGAGTTCTCCTTCCTGGGCCAGGAGATCGAAAGGTTCGGCGTACGCGTCGAATACGTGGACTTCTCGATCACCCGTTCTCTGGGCGGGTCGTTTCGATGCAGCACTCAACCGCTCCTGAGGAAATTCTGATCCACAGATTCCGGCCGAAGAGGGGTACGGCGAGGATGTATTCCAGGCCGCGTCTTTCCAAGGCGGTGAGGAGTTCGGAGGCCGCCGTAGACCTCGTCGCCGGTCAAATGAGCGAGGCGGAGCGGGGCGCACACCTTCTACGAGGCGGCCGACGCGTCGGCCGGGGAGCAGCCCTGCCCGGTTCGAAGGAGACCGCGAACGGCTCATGACCGAGTACCACCAGTCGCATACGCAGTAACAGATCGGTACGCGATTGAGCTCGGGTCGTGCCGACTCGACCGATTGGCTGGTGGGTGATTGCCAGGCGGTGCTGCGTGCGAGCATGAGTTCGGTGCTCGGGCGCTGTCGGGAGGCCCCGCGGTCGGTACGCTCGGAGACCAGCCCAGTGATGGTGACCTGCCCGGGTGCGCCGCCGGACCGATCACCGACCTCGGCATCGTGGTCTCCGGGGAGGCCGGCACGCCCGAGTTGCCGTCGATGGCGAGCTGGTGGTCGGTGGTGTGCCGGTAGTCCTTCGACTGCTCGGCGGTGACGTGATCGCGGGTCGGGGCCAGGATGCCGTCCACGATCAGCAGGGCGTCCTTGGCGTACCTCTTGCACGGCTGGAGGGCGAGTATCGGCCCGAGGTCGATGGCAGTCTTCTTCGTGACCGACTCACCCGACCATCCGCATCTGGACCGTGCGCCCCGGACACCGCTCGACGGGCTGTTCCTGCCGGGGTGCGCTGCACTTCTGAGGAGGACTCCGACATGTCATCTCCCACTTCTTCCACGAAACGAACTGTCGCGGCGGTGCACGCAGCTCCGGTGTTCATGGACACCGAGGCGACCGTCGACAAGGTCATCCACTTCATCGAACAGGCCGGCCGGGAAGGCATCGACCTGCTGGTGTTTCCAGAGACCTTCGTGCCCGGTTACCCGTACTGGATCGAGGCCTACGCCCCGCTGGACCAGCAGGGCGCCAACGTCGCCTACGCCGAGGCGTCCGTCGAGGTGCCCGGTCCGCAGATCGCCCGGGTCCAAGCCGCATGCGACCGCGCCGGGGTCGGCGCCGTTCTCGGTGTCAGCGAGCGGCTCGCGGGTACCCGCACGTGTTTCAACAGTCAGGTCTTCATCGAACCCGACGGCACCCTTCTCGGAGTTCACCGCAAGCTCCAGCCCACCTACGCCGAACGCATCGTGTGGGCTCAGGGCGGCGGCGCCACCCTCAGCGTCTTCGATAGCACTCTGGGCCGGATCGGCGGCCTGGCCTGCTGGGAACACACCATGAACCTGGCCCGGCAGTCCCTGATCGCCCAGGGCCAGCAGATCCACGCAGCAGCATGGCCCGGTCTGTCCACCATGACCGGCTTCGAGACCGTCGCCGACGTCCAGATCGACGCCATGATGAAGACCCATGCGCTCACGGCGCAGGCGTTCGTCATCTCTGCCGGAAACCCGGTGGACGAGACGTGCCTGCGGTGGATGGAGTCGACTGTCGGACCGCAGAAGCACATCACTGCGGGCGGTGGCTGGTCGGCCGTGATCCACCCCTTCAACCAGTACCTCGCCGGCCCGCACACCGGCCTTGAGGAGAAGCTCGTCACCGCCGAGATCGATCTCGCCGACATCGACGCCGTCAAGGTCTGGGTCGATTCCCGCGGCCACTACGCGCGACCGGAGATCCTCGGCCTACGGGTCGACCGACGCCCGCTGTGGCATGACGAAGGACACCGCGAATGGCCTGCCGCCCCGAGCGACGGCATCGCCGCCCCGGCAGCCGAAACGGCCTGAGCAGACGACATCGGTCCCCGTTGTGTCGGTTACCGTTCAGCTCCGGTACGCATCGCCGTGTGGCGACCATAGAACCTGGTCCGGATAGGACCCCGAGCGTCACAAGGTCTGCGACAGAGCCAACTCGGGTTCGGGCTCACGTTCGGCGAGCGGTTACGGACAGTCAGATCCTCGGAGCCGCCATGCGATGGCGGTTCGAATGGGCACGAGGTCGGGGCGAGGCAAGTTCCGGGGCTCGGTAGTCGCGTCCGGCGCTCATGTGGTTCGGCCGGCGTTCGTACCGGTCGAGGAAGTCGGTCGCGGAGGAGACGTTGGGGCCCCAGTACCTTCGCTGTCCGTCGAGGACGCGGCCGGTGAGTGGACCGGTCACAGCGAGGACGCATACGTCGGTGCAACCCATTTCAATGATGTGGAGGAAAGATCGCGTTCGTCTGCTCTGGGGCCTGCGTCACCGAATCCGCGGGGTGATCCTGGTTCTCCGCGCGGATTCATGACCAGCGGAGAACGCCGTCCCAGCGTTACGAGACTGTAGAACGGTGCCGCGCCTGAGCTGCCGATTGCTCTTCCCGAAGGAGTGGCTGCGCATCTGTTGGAAAGGGATCGCCGCCAACTTGCGACGCAGGTGCGGTACGCGTGGATCCACAGTGCATCTTCTCTCGTTCCGGTCACCCTGTGGGGGCTGCCCACGACCGCGCCGGTCATGGTCCGTCAGATCTCCACGAGCCACGCGTAGATCGTTCCACAGCGAAGATCAACATCTCGAACGTGCCTCAACAGGCGACATCCCAGTCCACTGAGCATCCGCAGCGCGCGCAGAATGACCGCGTATGCCCTGCAAGCCAAGTTGGGCGCCATCACCGTCGCCCCCGACGGGAAAGGGCACGTGCGGAGCCGACGCGTGGGCGGGCCTGGCATGATGCCGGAGACCACCGAGACTGCCGCCACGGCTGCCCTTCGGACACTACGAGACGAGAAGCGAAATGACCGAACAGACAGAGCTTGAGGCACAGATCCGCAGCGGCGTACCGCACTCGGCCCGCGTGTGGAACTACTGGATCGGAGGCAAGGACCACTATCCGGTCGACCAGGAACTGGGAGACCAAGTCATCGCGAGCTACCCCCAGACCCGGGACCTCGCCCGCGCGTCACGGGCCTTCCAGGCGCGTGCGGTGCGCTACCTGGCCGAAGAGGCGGGAATCACCCAGTTTCTCGACATCGGAACCGGGCTCCCCGTCCAGAACAGCACCCACGAGGTCGCCCAGAGCGTCCAGCCGAAGGCACGCATCGTCTACGTCGACAACGATCCGCTGGTTCTGACCCACGCCCGCGCCCTCTTGACGAGCGCACCGGACGGCATGACGAATTACGTGCACGCGGACATGCTCGAAGCCGAGCGGGTACTCCATGAAGCCGGACAGACCCTGGACATGACACAGCCGGTAGCCGTCATGGTGCTGTCCACGCTGGGACACGTCGATCCCCAGTCCGGCATCGACCTCATGCGCCGATACATGGCCGGCACCGCAACAGGCAGCTATCTGGTGCTCTGCGACACGATCGCCACTCCCCAGACTCTGGCAGCCCAGGAAGCCTACGCGGCCGGAGACACTCCGCCCTACCTGGTGCGGCGGCCCGAGGAGATCCTTGCCAGCGCCGACGGGATGGAACTGGTCGACCCGGGATTCGGCTCCATCTCGCTGTGGCGTCCGAGCCGGAGCGAAGATGGCGTTGAGCCCGTCGATCAGTGGGGGTTCGTCGCCCGCAAGTGATATGCGGCCCTTGCGCCCCAGGGCGGTTCGGGGTCTCGGCTGCGCGATCCGGGAAGGACTGTGGAAGGTTCGCGTTGCACTCGCGGGCGCCGTTTCGCTGCCAGGCCGGCCGGCGTCACATGGGGATGTCGTGACCTGACAGAGGGGTCGGCCCTGCGGAACGCGCGAAGTGACCGCAGAGCCAACCCGGACAACCGTCCTGTCAGGGCACCCGCGCCCGACCGTACGAGCGGCAGTAGTCCACCCCCGGCCTCGAACTTCCCGCTGCCCTTCAGGAATGCCCTGAGGGTCCGGGATCGGATGCCGGGGGAACTACTGCCCGAGCAGGCAGCCACGGCCGCGGCCGTGACGCCTGGCAGTTGGTATCGCAGCGTGGCACGGTGCCGCACCATCGGGACGGAGTCCCTGGTGTCCGTCGGACCTCCCCTCCTGTCTCCGTCATCGCGCACCCGAGCGCGACGGGTACACACACCGTTGCTGCACCCTCACCCTCGCCCTCACCCTCGCCCTCACCCTCACCCTCAGGCCGGCGGCGCGACCCTCTATGACCGAACCCATCAGCCCCCTGGCTTCCTTCATACCTTGAGAATTGACGTCGGTCCGGAGGGGGTGGTGCGCAGCGGATCGCCCCAGCTGAAAACATTGAGCGGTGTGAGCATGCTGCGTCCACCACGGTGTGGTGTGGGCCGTGACCGGCGCCGAGGTGGAGCACCACCGGGGGAGCGGTCTGACGAAACGTCGTTGGCGTGGGCATGAGCGAGTGACCAGCAACGCCTGAAGGCAATGACGCCCGCGACTCGGGCGGCCGAGCTTCCGGACAGCACCAACCTTGCCAAACGCATCATCGAAGAGGCTGCTACCGATGCGGCAGAGATCCCCGTCCGGGCCCCGGGCGGGAGGGATTGGGGGAGAGCCGCAGGCGAGGGCAGCCGCGCCTGGAGGTTCCGAAACCCGCGGCGGACGGGCAGGCCGTGCCCCGGCCTGCCCGTCCGTGTCCGGCGGCTGCCGGACGGGGTCTCAGCGCAGCCCGTAGTAGAGCGAGTTGTGTGCGGTGTCCGGCAGGTACAGCACGTCGTTGCCGTCCGAGTCCCGCCGCACCGCGAGCCGGTCCGCGCTCACGCCCGGCGCGGCGGACTGCGCGGTCCAAGTCCCGTCCGCGGACTGGGTCGCGGCGAAGACGCGGTCGGTTCCGGAGCCGGTGATGTAGTAGACCCGCTTGGTGTCCGTCGCGTCCCAGGTGATGCCCAGGGCCGCGGCGGTCTGGCCCCCCGCGTACACGGTCTTGCTGATCCAGCCGCTGCCGCTCGGATAGGCGTAGTACACGCGGAAGTTGCCGCCGCTGTCGGCCGAGCGGTAACGGTAGGCGACCTTCGGGGAGGAACCGTCGAGAGTGAGCTTGGCGCTCTGCACCGCCGGGCCCGGGTAGGCGTTGTCGGTGCTCCACTCCTCGCCCGCGGTGAGGTCCTGGATCACGTCGGAGGTGGCGGGGGTGACCGGGGTGGTGACGGCCGCGCCCGTGCTGTCGGCGAAGGCGCCGGTCGCCGGGTCGTAGCGCAGGTAGGACAGCTGGTGGCGGAACGCGGTCGCCGGGGCCTTGGCCCACTCGTACAGCAGGTGCACGCGCCCGGCGGCGTCCACCGTCAGGTCGTCGGGGTACACGGAACGGTTCAGCGCCCCGGCGAAGGTGGCTACCGTGCTCCAGCGCGCGGCTGCGTTGTCCCAGCGGTACAGCTTGCCGGGACGCTGGTCGGCGCCGGAGCCGACCCGGGCGGCCAGATACAGGTCGCCGTTGGGTGCGGTGGTCACGACGGGGTAGGTGATGCCCACGCCCTGGTCGGGCAGTTCGGCCGCGTGGTCGGTGACATCGGTACCGGGGGCCTCGGTGCGGAAGTAGCGCCAGGAGTTGGCGTGCATGGAGGCGAACACATGCAGGCGGCCGCTGCCGTCGCGTGCGACGGAGGGCTGGTTGTGCCCGTTGTCGTCGGGGAACTCGGCCTGCTGCCCGCTGCCGTCCAGCAGTGGCAGGCGGCTCCAGACCCCGTCCGGGTCACGCCGAGCGATGGCCGGGCGGTGTGTGGCGGCCGTCGATCCGGGCTCGTTGAAGGCGAAGTACGTGTACTGACCGCGGCCCTTGTACGTGGCGACCGGCGTCCACCAGGCGGCCTGGTTCGACGAGTCCATCGCGTACGGGACCTTCTCGATCACCGTCGCCGCGGCCGCCGTGCTCTGAGTGTTGTCGGCGTGGGCGGCCGGCAGGGGCGAGAGCAGGGCGGCCAGGGCCGCGGCCGAGGCGGCGTACGCGCGTGCCGTGGGACGTCGCAAGGTGAACTCCTTCGCGGGCGTGGGTGGGGCGGACGGGGGCCGCCCCGCAGGTCGGGCCGCCCCTCGTTCGATGCGTCGGGAGCCTACAGCGGATCCCGGATCATGAATAGAAGTTGCACAATGCGGATTCGGATTACGTACAGGGGAATGCGTGTGCGGCATGGCGAGGGGCCCGGTGCAGACCGAAACGGCCTGCACCGGGCCCCTGTGGCGCCGCGTGCCGGTTCAGCGCCTGATGAGGTCGGTGACCTCCTCGGCGGCCTTCCTCATCGCGTCCTTCGGCTTCTCCTTGCCGACCAGGACGGCCTGGACCTGCTTGGCCACGGCCTCCTCGATCTGGGCGTTCTGGGCGAACTGCCAGAACGGGCTGCCGGTCGCCGTGTCGGTGATCTTCTCGGTCCACTCGGTGGTGAAGGTGTCCTCGGCGACCTTCGGGTCGGCCAGGCCCGCGGTGGTGGACGGCGGCAGGGCGCGCTCGGTGAAGTACTCGGTGGTGGTGGCGCGGTCGGAGGTGGCGTGCAGCGCGAACTCGGTCGCCGCGTCCTGCCCCTTGCCCTTGACGATCGCGATCACACCGCCCCACAGCAGCGCCTGCGGCTTGTCCCCGGCGCGCAGCACCGGGCGCTTCATCGGCTGCATCGCGTCGGCCAGCGTCTTGTCCTTGGACTGGGCCGCGGTCACGCCCTTGCCGATGATGGCGTCATCGTAGAAGGCAGCCTTGCCCTGCCCGAACAGGGCGCGCGCGTCGAAGCGGTCCACGTCCGCGGCGATCAGCTTCTCGTCGTGCAGCTTCTTGTACCAGGTGACGGCATCGACGGAGGCGTCGTCGCCGATGGTGACCTTGCTGTCCTCCAGGAGCGTGCAGCCGAAGGTCTGCATCCACGGGAAGATGTCCTTGAGCTGCGCGACCTTGGTGGCCGCGGCGTAGGGCACGATGCCGCCGCCCAGCCCCTTCAGCTCCCGCAGCGCGTCCTCGAACTCCTGGATGGTGGTGGGGTGCTTCTTGATGCCGGCCTTCGCCAGGAGCTTGGAGTTGGCGATCACCCCGATCGAGCCGGTGTTCCACGGCAGGCCGTACTGCTTGCCTTCGTACATCCCGCTGTCCAGCGCCACGTTCGTGTAGCCGCCCTTCAGGGCCACCGTGCTGAGGTCGGCGAGCTTGCCCATCTGCGCCACCGCGGCCAGCCAGGCGATGTCCAGGTGCACCGCGCCGGTCGTCTCCCCGCCGCCGAGCTTGAGGGTGAGCTGGCTCAGGTACTCGTTGTACGGGTACGAGACCGCGCGGATCGTGGAGCCCTCGGCCTTCTCCCACGCCTTGATGATCTTCTCGATCGCGGGCTTGGCGGCTTCCTCGTTGAGGGACCAGGAGGTGAAGTCGAAGTTCTTGGACTTCGTGTCGCCTCCGTTGGAGGAGGAGCTCGCGCCGGACGGCGCGCAGGCGCCCAGCACGCCGGCGCCGGCCACACCGAGCGCGCCGATGCCGAACATGCGCAGCGCGCCGCGCCGGCTGATGCCAGAGGTGGTCATGGTGTCTCCATGGGGGAGTGGGCGGAAAAAGGGGCAAGCAGGTGGGGGGAAGGGTGCGGGACGGATCCCGCGGGCTTCAGCTCTTGACCGAGCCGGCGGTCATGCCGCCGACGAGGTAGCGCTGCAGGAACATGAAGGCGATGACCACCGGGACCGACACGATGAGCGAGGCGGCCATCAGCTCGGGCCACGCGGTCTGGAACTCGCCGATGTAGGTGGAAACGAGGCCGGGCGGCAGGGTCTGCTTCTCCTTGTCGGCCAGCGTGACGGCGAAGATGAAGTCGTTCCAGCCGCGGACGAAGGCGAACAGGCCGGCGGCGATCATGCCGGGCGCGGCCAGCGGCGCCACCACGGAGTGCAGCGTCCGCCAGCGGGACGCGCCGTCGATGGACGCCGCCTCCAGCAGGGCGTCGGGGATGGTGTCGAAGATGCCCTTCAGCATCCACACGCACAGCGGCATCGTGAACGTGGTGAAGGACAGCACCAGGGCGGTGTACGTGTTCAGCAGCCCGAAGCTGGAGAACACCGCGTACAGAGTCACCAGCAGGAGCGCCTGGGGGAACATCTGGGAGGCCAGCACCAGATGCATCAGCGAGCGCCGGCCCCGGTAGCGGAACTTGGAGAACGAGTAGCCCATGTACGTGGCGACGACCACGCTCAGCACGGCGGTGATCGAGGCCACGATCAGGGAGTTGACCAGGTACGTGATCAGCTGGTCGTTCTCGGCCAGGGCCGTGAAGTTGTCGAAGGTGATGTCGGTTGGTATCAGCTTCGGCGGGAACTGGAAGGTCTGCTCGGGGCTGCTGAGGGCGGTGGCCAGCAGCCAGTAGACCGGCAGCATGCCGAAGGCGCCGATCACCAGGACCGCGCTCCAGGCGGCGATCCGCGAGCGCAGCAGGTCCTTGCGGATCCGGCGCCGCGAGGTGCGCCCGGCGGAGGTGGCCGACGTCCTGTGCCGGCCGGTGCCCGACAGCGGGGTGGTGGAGGTCGTGGAGGTCATCGGGCGTCGCCCTTCCGCTCGGTGATCCTGAGGTAGACGGCGACCAGAAGCAGCAGGAGCAGCATCCACAGGCCGCCCAGCGCGGTGGCCCGGCCGATGTCGAAGCCCTTGAAGGCGGTCTGGTACACGGCGGTCGCGAAGGTTTCGGTGGCACCGGCCGGACCGCCGCCGGTGAGCACGTAGATGGTGTCGAAGTGCTGGAAGTTCCAGATGAACTCCAGCAGCAGCACGATCGAGGCGACACCGCGCACCTGCGGCCAGGTCACGGCGAAGAAGCGCCGGATCGAGCCCGCCCCGTCCATCGAGGCCGCCTCGTGCAGCTCCTTGGGCACGGTCTGCAGGCCGGCCAGGAGCATCACCATCATCCAGGGGAAGCTCGCCCAGGTCTTGGTGACGATGACGGCGAGCATGGCGGTGCCGGGCTGGCCGAGCCAGGAGATGGACTCCTCGATGATCCCGGCCTTCATGAGGATGCCGTTGAGCACGCCGTAGTTCGCGTTGAAGATCCACATCCACAGGAAGGAGACCACCACGCCCGGGATCACCCACGGGAAGAGGAACAGGCCGCGCAGAAAGCCGCTGCCCTTCAGGCCGGAGTTCAGCGCGAGCGCGAGTGCGAAGCCGATCACGAAGGGTACGACCGTCGCGCCGACGGTGAAGACCAGCGTCTGCTTGAAGATCGTGAGGAAGTCGCCGTCCAGCCAGTATGCGAAGTTCTCCAGGCCGACGAACTCACGGCCCGGCAGTCGCAGGTCCTGCTTGAAGAAGCCCGTGAACAGTGCCGATATCAGCGGATAGATGATGATTGTCGCGAACAGGGCGAGTCCCGGTGCGGTCAGCAGCAGTGCGAACGCGCCGTTCGAGAGTCGCCCGCCGCCCCGCTCACGGCGCGCAGCGGCCTTGCGGGGAGGTGCGGCCTTTTGGGGAGGTGCGGCCGTACTCATGGGTGTGTCCTCTCGAACGGGGCGGGAGCGGTGGTGCGGGGCATGGCACGGCGGGCCGTGTGCCGGAAGGCGGACGCGACGCGGCCGGGTGTGAGCGGCGATGCGCCCCGTCGCCTGTCCCGGCCGGGCCCTTGTATGAGTGCCATGCATGCTCCATTGAACGCAAGTTGCAGCATGCGGGATCGTTCTCCATATCGCGCGACGGCGTCAACCCTTCTGACTGGTGAAACGCCGGTTCCATGCAGGACGGCGGCATCGCCGAACAGGCCAAGTCTGACTGTCGGCCCACGGCGGCGGTGTCGTCGACTGCGCCGGAAATCTACAACACATCCCACTGGCTGAACAGTGGTTGCACAATATGCATGTGATGTACGTTCAAAGCCGCTCCGGTACGTCGGAGAGTAACCGAGCTTCACATCAAGGAGGCCGCACCGTGCGGGAAGAAGAGGCCCACTACGACATCGCCGTCATCGGCGGCGGCCTGGCCGGGACCTGCGCGGCCATCGCCGCCGCCCGGCTCGGCCGACGTGTCGCGCTGGTCAACAACCGGCCCGTCCTGGGCGGCAACGCCAGCAGCGAGATCCGCGTCTGGGTCTGCGGCGCCACCGCGCACGGCGTCCACCGCTGGGCCCGCGAAACCGGCATCATGGGCGAGCTGTACACCGAGAACCAGTACCGCAACCCCGAGGGCAACCCCTACTACTGGGACCAGGTCGTCCTCGATGCCGTACGGGCCGAACCGAACATCGACCTGTACCTCAACACCGACGTACGGGAAGCCGACGCGAGCGGCCCGGACGACGCACGCGAGATCCACTCCTGCACCGGCTGGATGATGGGCTCCGAACGCCGCATCACCTTCCACGCCGGGCAGTTCCTCGACTGCACCGGCGACGGCCTGCTCGGCCACCTCGCCGGCGCCCACTACCGCATCGGCCGCGAAGCACAGTCCGAATTCGGCGAACCCTGGGCCCCCGAAGAAGAGGACGAGGCCCTGCTCGGCTCCACCATCCTCTTCCACACCAAGGACACCGGCCGCCCCGTCAAATTCGTCCCCCCCGCCTACGCCCGCGACCTCGCCACCACCCCCATCCTGCGTAACCGCGTCCTGCGCACCGGCGACAACGGCTGCGACTACTGGTGGATCGAATGGGGCGGCGAACTCGACACGGTCCACGACAACGAACGCATCCGCGACGAACTCCAGGCCGTGATCATGGGCATCTGGGACCACATCAAGAACTCCGGCGAGTTCCCCGACGCCGAGAACCTCACCCTGGAATGGGTCGGCAGCCTCCCCGGCAAACGCGAATACCGCCGCTTCCTGGGCGACCACGTCCTCACCCAGCAGGACATCCTCGAACAACGGCAGTTCACCGACCGTGTCGCCTTCGGCGGCTGGTCCGTCGACCTCCACCCCGTCCAGGGCATGTACGCCGACGAGCCCGGCGCCCGCCAGCGCTACGCCGACGGCATCTTCCACATACCCCTGCGCTCCCTGTACTCGGCCAACGTCACCAACCTCCTGTTCGCCGGACGCAACATCTCCGCCACCCACATCGCCTTCGGCGCCACCCGCGTCATGGCCACCTGCGCCACCCTCGGCGAAGCCGCGGGCACGGCCGCCGCCCTGTGCGCCGCCGAGAACCTCACCCCGCGCGAACTGGCCACCAAACACCCCGACCTGGTACGCCACACCCTCCTGCGCCAGGACGCCTCCGTCATCGGCCTCGCCGACGACGACCCCGACAACCTCGCCCGCACCGCCCGCGTCACCGCCTCCTCGCACCAGAACCGGCTGGCCGCCGAACCCGCACCCTCCGCACCCGGCGAGCCCTACCCGCTCACCCGCGACCTCGCCCTGCTGCTCCCGGCCGATCCCGCACTCGACACGGTCGACCTGCTCGTCCACGGCGCCCCCGGCCGGCCCAGCGAACTGACCGTGGAACTGTGGAGCACCGGCCGCCCCGAGAACGCCGTCCCCGCCGACCACTTGCTCACCACCACCGTGACGGCACCGGCAGGCGGACCCCACTGGGTCACCGCCCGCCTCGACCACCGCCCCGGCACCCCGCACAACGTCGTCCTGATCGTGCGCGCCTGCCCGGACGCGGCCCTGGTCCTGCTCCCCGAACGCACCGACGGCGTCCTCGCCCTGCGCAGCAAGGCCGAGGGAGACGCAGCCGTCGACCACGACATCCCCGAAGAGGACGGCCAGCCGGTACTGGAATGGCAGGCCCGCGGCCTGCGCCGCCACACCTTCGCCTTCCGCGCGACCCCCGACACCGCCGCCTTCCTGCCCGAACGGGCCGTCGGCGGATATCAGCGCCCCTACAAGGGCCCCCAGATGTGGTCCTCCAGCACACTGCCCGACCCCGGCCGGGCCGCACAGTGGCTGCGCCTGGACTGGGAAGGGCAACAGCGGCTCACCGAAACACGCGTGGTGTTCGACGACGACGTCGACGAGTACCTCAACAACCTGCACCGCCACCGCACCCCGTTCGAGATCATGCCGGAACTGGTCCGTGACTACCGCATCCAGAGCCGTGAGCCCGACGGCACCTGGCACACCCTGCTGACGGTGACGGACAACCGTCGCCGCCACCGTGTGCACCGGCTGAAGGGCGCGGACGGCGGCCCCGTGCGCACCGACGCGTTGCGGCTCGTGGTGGATGCCACGCACGGGGCGCCGCATGCCCACGTGATCGCGTTCAAGGCATACGGCGCGTAGTCGGCAGACGGAAAGGTGAGGGGGCCGGTGGAGGC
>NZ_JBHXTM010000032.1:84554-94720 GCF_042677325.1 Streptomyces sp. NPDC127117 | reverse complement strand
GCGGGTGCGGGGGGGGGGCCGCGGCCGCCCGGGCGGCGGGGGGGGGGGCGGGGGGGCGGGCGGGTTGCCGTAGGTTGGGGCGTGGGGGGGCCCACCGGGCCCCCGCCGGCCCCCCTCCTGCCATGCTCGCCGAGCGGCGTGGACCGCACGCGGGCCCCGGCGCGGCCCGGGGGAACCCGGCGCCGGACCGATCCCGCAGCCACCCTCCGATCCGTGGGCAGTGGGCCGTGCGGCCCGGCACCGTCCGCGCTGCCACGGAGTGTCGGGCAGGTCGGCAGAGCGGACGGCGCGGTTGCGGGTCGTCGTACTGTACGAGGGGGAGCAGACGACCCGTCCGCCTCTTGCGAGACGACTGATTCAACCGATCCGCGCGCCGGCGCAACAGGGTGCGCAGCGGGACGGTTCGGGCATTGCGTTCACACCCCGTGTGAATCGTGCTCCACTGGTGCGACACGCCTCGGCGTGCCGAACCACCGGAGGGGCACATGGGGGCAACGGAGCCCAACATTCTGCTGGCTGCCCTGATCGAGGAGGCGGGCGTCTCCCGGGCGGGTCTCGCCGCGCACATCAACCGGGCCGGCCGTCCCCGCGGACTGCGACTGCGGTACGAACACACCGCCGTGGCCCGCTGGTTGAAGGGGCAGCGTCCGCGCGGCCAGGTGCCCGACCTGATCTGTGAAGTGCTCGGCAACCGGCTGAGCAGGCCCGTCTCGCTGGACGACATCGGCATGGCGGCCCCGGGCGCCGGCTCGCCGGGGCCCGGCTCCTCGCTCACCGGCTTCGTCGAGCGGGCCACCGCGCTGTGGCGTTCCGACGAGGTGCAGCGCCCGCATGCCCTCGCCCCGGCCGCCGTCACGGGCACCACGGCGGTGATGCCGGTCTGGGAGTGGGAGAACCCTCCGGAGGACACCGATGTCTCGCGCGACGGGACGACCCGTGTCTCCATGGCCGACATAGTGACCCTGCGCGCGGCCCGTACCCACTACGAACTGATGTACCGCCGGGCGGGCGGAATCGCGACCAGGTCCCGCATCGTCGGCTTCCTCAACGCCGAGACCGCCCCGTTGCTGCGCGGCGGCTACAGCGACGCGATGGGCCGTCGGCTGTACCGGGCGGCGGGCGGGCTGGTGGCGGTCGCGGGGATCTGCGCGTACGACTCCGACGCGCACGGGCTCGCCCAGCGCTACTTCCATCAGGCGCTGCGGCTGGCCAAGGCGAGCGGGGACCGGGGGCTCGGCGGCTATGTGATCGCCCTGCTGGTCAACCAGTCGCTCTTCCTCGCCGACTACCGGCAGTCCGTGGCCTTCGCCCAGGCCGCGCTGCGGGCCGCCACCGGGCACATCAGCCCGGCGCTCGCCGCCGACCTGTACGCGATGCAGGCCAAGGCGTACGCCCGCCTCGGCGACGCGAGCGGCGCCCGGGAGTGCATCCGGCGCGCCGAGTCGGAGGCCGGGCGCATCCTGCCGGGCCAGGAGCCGGACGAGACGGGGTACGTACAGCCGGGGCTGGTCGATGTGCAGGTGGCCGAGGCGCTGCTCGGCATCGGAGATCTGCCGGGTGCCCGGGAGCACGCGGCGAAGGCGGTACGGATCCCGGCGCACGACCGGGGCCGGGTGCACCGGCTGGCCATGCTGACCCATATCGAGTTGCGCCACGGCGAGGCGGACCGGGCGGCGGCCACCGCCGTGGAGATGGCGGAGCAGGCCGGGGGCATGGAGTCGCGGCGGTTGCGCGACCGGCTGCGCGCCGTGCGCGAGGACCTGGCCGCCAGTGGCTGCGCCGACGCGGGGCGGGCCGCCGAACTGATCGACGGGGCGTTGCGCGTACCGCTGTGAGTGCGGAGCCGGGGTACCGGTACGTTCCCTTCCGGTCCCGCGCCTGCTGCGATGTTGCCACCTACTTGTCGAAAGGTGGCAGAAACGTGCAATGGACGAACCTGAACGAACAAACTGTGTATGAGAACCGCTGGTTCCGGGTCAATCTGGCGGATGTGGTCATCCCCGACGGCCGCCATCTCGATCACTACCTCATCCGGCTGCGCCCCGTCGCGGCGGCCACCGCCGTCAACGAGGCGGACGAGGTGCTGCTGCTCTGGCGGCACCGGTTCATCACGGACAGCTGGGGCTGGGAGCTCGCCGCGGGCGTCGTCGAGGACGGCGAGGACAATGCTGCTGCCGCCGCCCGGGAGATGGAGGAGGAGACCGGCTGGCGCCCGGGGCCGCTGCGTCCGCTGCTGACCGTGGAGCCGTCGAACGGCCTGATCGACGCCCGGCACCACCTCTTCTGGTCCGAACAGGCCGACTGGACCGGCACGCCCAGCGACGCCTTCGAGTCCTCGCGCCGCGAGTGGATACCGCTCAAGCTGGTGCCCGACCTGATCGCCCGCGGCGAGGTCCCGGCCGCGGGCATGGCCGCCGGACTGATGATGCTGCGTCACTTACGGCTGGGGTGAGCACCGCGCGACCGCGTACGGGGCCGGCCCGGGGATCGCCCGGCCCGGCCCCGTACGGGCACGGAGAAGGATCAGGAGTACGGGTAGAAGCCCGAGCCCGTCTTGCGGCCGAGCCTGCCCGCGTCCACCATGCGCTGGAGCAGCGGGGGAGCGGCGTACAGCGGCTCCTTGAACTCCGCGTACATCGAGTCGGCGACCGAGGCCACCGTGTCGAGACCGATCAGATCGGAGAGCTTGAGCGGGCCCATGGGGTGGGCGCAGCCGAGCTCCATGCCGTTGTCGATGTCCTCACGGCTGGCGATCCCCGACTCGAACATCCGGATCGCGGAGAGCAGATACGGAATCAGCAGCGCGTTGACGACGAAGCCGGAGCGGTCCTGGGCGCGGATCGGGTGCTTGCCCAGCACGTCCTGAACCAGGGCCTCGGCCCGCTTGACCGTCTCGTCGGACGTCGTCAGCGCGGGGATCAGCTCGACGAGCTTCTGCACCGGGGCCGGGTTGAAGAAGTGGATGCCGATGACCTGGTCCGGGCGGGAGGTCGCCACGGCCAGCTTCACCAGCGGGATCGAGGAGGTGTTCGAGGCGAGGATCGCGTCCTGCCGGGTCACCACCTGGTCGAGCACCTGGAAGATCTCGGTCTTGACCTGCTCGTTCTCCACGACGGCCTCGATGACGAGATCGCGGTCGGCGAATTCGCCCAGGTCCGTGGTGAAGTTCAGCCGCGCGAGTGTCTCGTCGCGCTCCTCGGGAGTGATCTTGCCGCGGTCGGCGGCCTTCGAGAGGGAGTTGTGCAGCCGGGTGCGGCCGATCTCCAACGCCTCGCCGGTGGTCTCGGCCACCAGGACCTCAAGACCGCTGCGGGCGCACACCTCCGCGATGCCCGCGCCCATCTGGCCACAGCCCACCACTCCGACCCGTGCAATGTCGGCCATAGAGTCCGTCACCTCGTGCCTTTCGCTGTTCTGCGTGTCGCAGGTTCCCGTCTGATTCCGGTGCCCGCCCCGACCCCCCGACGTTACTCCGCGACCTGCGGGTCATCGTGGGCCGGGGCGGGCATGCTCTGCGATACGCCCGGATACCGGGGTGACGGACGATGACAGAGAGACGGCAGGTGCAGCGAAATGCGGCAAATGGCCCGAAGAAGCTTTGTGGCGGGGGCGGCCGGGGTGGTCGCGGGTGTGGTGAGCACCGTCACCATGGCCGGTGACGCCTTCGCGGGCCCGTCCCGGCGGGCGGGTGCGCCGGAGCGCTCCCGCCACCGCCATGTCGCCCGGCGCGAGCTGCGCGGGATGTGGGTCGCCACCGTCGCCAACCTCGACTGGCCCTCGGCGCCAGGCCTGACCGCGGCCGCCCAGGAGGCCGAGCTGATCGCGTACCTCGACGAGGCCGTGGACCGGCGGCTGAACACCGTCATCCTCCAGGTCCGGCCGACCGCCGACGCCCTGTGGCCCTCGCCCTACGAACCGTGGGCCCAGTACCTCACCGGCGTCCAGGGCAAGGACCCCGGCTGGGATCCGCTGGGCACCGCCGTCCGCGAGGCGCACCGCCGCGGCCTGGAGCTGCACGCCTGGTTCAACCCGTACCGGGTCGCCAACCACACCGACCCGTCCCGGCTGGCCGCCACCCACCCGGCCCGGCTGCACCCCGACTGGGTCCTGCCGTACGGCGGGAAGCTCTACTACAACCCCGGGATTCCGGAAGTACGCCGCTTCGTCCAGGACGCCATGCTCGACGCGGTCCACCGCTACGACATCGACGCGGTGCACTGGGACGACTACTTCTATCCGTACCCGGTCGCCGGACAGGTCTTCGACGACGACGCCACGTACCGCAAGTACGGAGCGGGTTTCCCGGACAAGGCGGCCTGGCGGCGCGACAACACCGACAAGCTGGTGCGCGAGACCGCCGAGCGGATCAAGCAGATCAAGAAGAACGTCCAGTTCGGGGTCAGCCCGTTCGGCGTGTGGCGCAACGCCGCCACCGACCCGCTCGGCTCCGACACCAAGGCGGGGGTGCAGACCTACGACGATCTGTACGCCGACACCCGCGGCTGGGTCAGGAAGGGCTGGATCGACTACATCTGCCCGCAGATCTACTGGAACATCGGCTTCGCCGCCGCCGACTACGCCAAGCTGCTGCCCTGGTGGGACGAGGTGGTGCGCGGCACGGGCGTCGACCTGTTCGTGGGGGAGGCGCTGTACAAGGCCGGTGACCCGGCCCAGCCGGCCGCCTGGCAGGACCCGGCCGAACTCTCCCGGCACATCGACTTCGCCGGCGCGTACGACCAGGTGCGCGGCCATGTCTACTTCTCCGGGAAGGACGTGGTCAGGGACCGGATCGGAGCCATGGACCGGGTGGTCGGCGACCACTACCGCAGCAGGGTGCGCCCACCCCGCTGACCGAACGGGATGGGCGCGACGGGTGTTCGGGGCGGGCCGCCGGGAACGGCCCGGCCCGGCCCCGTCCCGGAAGCGAGGCGCGGTGCCGGCCGCCGGAGGCCGCTACGGAGTCTCCGGGGCCTGCTTCCGGGTGTCGGTGTGCTGTACGACGCTGTCGGGACCGGGTGAAATCAGGTGTTCGTGTCCGTCCTCGAAGCGGACCCGGTACGGGGGAGTGCCCCCGGCCCCGAGCACTTCGACGATTTCTGCGACCTTGTCGTGCTGTCCCACGGTCCTGCCGTGCATCAGCAGCCGGTCGCCCGTGTGTGCCTCCATCGGGACTGACCTCCTCACGGGTGGCGGTCCATGTCGACAAGTCTATGACCGAAAGCCGACTTCGCCCGGTGGGGGAGTACGGGGCGTTCACCGCCTACGCCGGTCACGCCCCGTCCGCTGGGTGGCCGCGATGCAGAGCAGCACCGCGATCGCGGCCACCGGCGCCGCCGCCGGGACCGTCTCGCCGAGCAGCAGGAACGACCACAGCAGGGTCAGCAGCGGCTGCGCGAGCTGGAGCTGACTGGCCCGGGGCACCCCGATCTCCGCCATCCCCCGGTACCAGACGTACAGCCCGAGGAACGCCGAACCGGCCGCCACCCAGACCAGGCCGATCACCCCGTGCGCGGTCAGCCGCACCGGCTCAACCGGCAACGCGAGCGCCGTCCCCACCATCGCGAGCGGCAGGCAGAGGACCAGCGACCAGGCGGCCACCTGCCAGCCGGGCATGACCCGGGCCAGCCTGCCGCCCTCCGTGTAGCCCGCCGCGCAGACCAGCAGCGCGCCGAACAGGTACGCATCGCCGCCGGACAGCTCGCCCCCGCTCTGCTGCACGGTGAACGCGATCACCACGGCCGCGCCGGCCAGCGCCGCGATCCAGAAGGCACGGGACGGCCGCGCTCCGGTCCGCAGCGAGGAGAACACCGCGGTGGTCAGCGGCAGCAGGCCCACGACCACGGCCGCGTGCGAGGTCGTCGCGGTCCGCAGCGCCAGCGTGGTCAGCAGCGGGAAGCCGATCACCCCGCCCGCGGCGACCACGGCCAGCCCGGCCCAGTGCCGACGGTCCGGCGGCGCGACGCGTCCCAGGAGCAGCGCACCGCCCGCGATCACCGCGCCGAGCAGGGTGCGCAGCGCCACCAGCGACCAGGGGCCGAAGCTCTCCAGGCCCCAGGCGGTGGCGGGAAAGGTGAGCGAGAAGGCGAAGACACCGAGCCCGGCGAGCGCGAGGCCGCCGCGGTGCGACTCGCGGCCGGTGGTGATGCCGTCGGTGCTGGCGCGTGTGTCGGCTTCGGTCCCGGTGCCGGGATCGATACCGGCCGATGGGCCGTCCGCTATCGAGTTGTCGTTGATAGCGCTACTGTGTGCTCTCATGCAAGAGCGTAGCAGCGTCGCCGAGCTCGTCGGATCTCTCCGGAGCGAGCTGAACCGCTACTCACCAGGTGGAAAGCTGCCGTCGAGCCGGGCCCTGGTGGAGCGCTTCCGGGTCAGCCCCGTCACCGTCTCCCGGGCCGTCGCCCAGCTCGTCGCCGAGGGGCTGGTGGTCACCAGACCCGGCTCCGGCGCCTTCCGGGCGCAGCCCCGTGCCGATGTGCCCCCGCCGGGCGACACCTCCTGGCAGGAGGTCTCCCTCAGCGGCGACGGCGGACCCGAAGCGGTGCCGCGCACCGTCGACGCCTCCGGGGTCCTGGCCACGCTCGCCGCACCTCCGCCCGGAGTCATCGAGCTGAACGGCGGCTACCTCCACTCCTCCCTCCAGCCGGAGCGGGCGCTCGCCGCCGCCCTCGCCCGGGCCGGCCGCCGCCACGGTGCCTGGGACCGGCCGCCCACGGACGGCCTGACCGAACTGCGGGCCTGGTTCGCCCGTGAGATCGGGCCCGCGCTCGGCGCCGCCGACGTACTGATCACCGCCGGCGGTCAGAGCGCCCTGGCCACCGCGCTGCGCGCGCTCGCCCCGCCCGGCGCCCCGCTGCTGGTCGAGTCACCCACCTACCCGGGCATGCTGGCGGTCGCCCGCGCCGCCGGACTGCGGCCCGTGCCGGTGCCCGTGGACGCCGACGGCGTACGGCCGGAGCTGCTCGAAGTGGCGTTCCGGGCCACCGGTGCCCGGGTCTTCGTCTGCCAGCCGCTCTTCCAGAACCCGACCGGCGCGGTCCTGGCCCCCGGCCGGCGCGCCGAGGTGGTCCGGATCGCCCGTGCGGCGGGCGCCTTCGTCGTCGAGGACGACTTCGCGCGCCGGCTCGTCCACGACGACGCCGGCCCGCTGCCCGCACCCCTGGCCGCCGACGACCCGGACGGGGTGGTCGTCCATGTCTGCTCCCTGACCAAGATCGCCTCGCCGAGCCTGCGGGTGGGGGCGCTCGCCGCCCGCGGACCGGTACTGGGGCGGCTGCGCGCCATCCAGATCGTCGACAGCTTCTTCGTCCCCCGCCCGCTCCAGGAGGCCGCGCTCGAACTCGTCGGCTCCCCGGCGTGGGGCCACCATCTGCGCTCCGTGTCGACCGCTCTGCGCGACCGCCGCACCGCCATGACGACGGCCCTGAGCATGGAACTGCCCGGTCTCACGCTCCCGCACATCCCCGCCGGCGGTGGCAGTCTCTGGCTGCGCCTGCCCGAGGCGGAGGCCGGCACGGACGAGTCCGCGGTGGTCTCGGCGGCCCTGCGCGCGGGTGTCGCCATCGCGCCGGGCCGCCCCTACTTCTGCGCCGAACCCCCGTCCCCGCAGATCCGGTTGAGCTTTGCCGCGGCCGCCGGGGCGGCCGAGATCGCCGAGGGGGTCCGCCGGCTGCGCACCGCCTGCGACGAGGTCCTGACCGGTTCCGGCGGCGGCCCGCGGCCCTGATCGGGAAGACCCACGCGCCCGATGAGAAGGGCGGTTCCGGCCAATCGGGGGCGGGTGCCGCGCGATCCGCCCCTTCCCGGACCGGGCCGGACGGACTTGTGAAGGCCCTCTTGACCGGAAGGGTGTTCGGATCCACGATCACCGCCATGACTTCCAGAGTCTCGTTGGTCGCCGCGGCTCGCAGCTCCACCCTGCTCGCCGAGCGCTTCGACGACGACCGGCCGCTCGACCACACCGGTCTGTACGAGATCAGGCTCGCCGCGCCCGCCCTCATACCGCTGGGCGCCGCCGAGCTGCGCTACTGCTCGCCGACCCCGCGCAGCCGTGCCACCGGCGACGCGCTGGGCTTCGCCCCGCTCGTCCAACCGGCCCTGCGTGACTGCGACATGGGCCGCTGGCGGGGCTGCACCCTCGCCGACGTCACGGCGTGCGAACCCGCGGCGGTCGACGCCTGGCTCGCCGATCCGCGCTCCGCCCCGCACGGTGGCGAGCCGCTGCTCGCGTTCATCTCGCGGATAGGGGGCTGGCTGGACACCCGTCCCGTGTGCGAGGGCGCCATCGTCGCCGTCGCCGAACCCGCGGTCGTCCGGGCCGCCCTCGTGTACGCGCTCAAGGCCCCGCCGTCGGCGTACTGGAACGTGGACGTCGGGCCGCTCTCCACGGTCACGCTGACGGGCGTACCGGGCCGCTGGAGCCTCAGGCTCGAAGCGGGAGTGCGCTGACCGTTTCACCGGGACGCCCGGCGCTGCGCGGCGCGTACGGGCTCCCGGGGGCGGGAGACCCCCGTCGACGGGGCCGGAGCCCCTGGTCGGCGTACGATTCCCGGCCGAGGGACGCCCGCTCCGAGCGCCGTGCCCGCGCCTGCCGGAACCTCCCCGCCCCGATGCCCCGGCCGTCGCGCACTGGCCGGAATTCGCCGCGGCGGGCGGGGGAGCCGGGCGCCGGCCACCGTCACCCGGTGGCCGGCGAGGCACCGCTCAGCCGTTCTCCGGCGGGGCGGTGATCAGGCTGAGGGCCTCGGCGATGCCCGCCTCGGCGGCCGCCTTGTCGATGCCGAGATCCGTCAGCACCCCGGTACCGTCCTCCTGTTCCAGCAGCGCGAGCAGGATGTGCTCGGTGCCGATGTAGTTGTGGCCCATCCGCAGGGCCTCCCGGAACGTCAGCTCCAGCGCCTTGCGGGCTCCCGCGTCGTACGGGACGAGCTCCGGCAGCTCGCCGGTCGCGGCCGGCGGCAGCGCCTCGGTCGCGGCCCCGCGGACGGCCTCCAGCGTGATGCCCTGGGCCTTGACGAACGCCGCCGCCAGCCCTTCCGGCTCGCTGAGCAGCCCCAGCACCAGGTGCTGGGTGCCCACCTCGTCGTTGTGTGCGGAGCGGGCCTCGTTCTGCGCGGCCATCACGACGTTCTTGGCGCGCGGGGTGAAGCGGCTGAACCCCTGGCTGGGGTCGAGGTCCGACACCTCGCCGGGGTCCTTGGCCACGAACCGCTTCTGGGCCGCCTGCCTGGTCACCCCCATGCTCTTGCCGATGTCGGTCCAGGAGGCGCCGGAGCGCCGGGCCTGGTCCACGAAGTGTCCGATCAGGTGGTCGGCCACGTCACCGAGGTGGTCCGCGGCGATCACCGCGTCGGAGAGCTGGTCGAGGGCGTCGGTGTGAACCTTCTTGATGGCCTCGATCAGGTCGTCGAGGCGCACGGGATGCGTCGGGCGTACGGGATTCACCATGTGTCAACCGTAGGTTGACAGCCCTCGGGTGTCAACTGTCGGTTGACAGTCCGGTCCGCGTCCCGGTCGCGCCGGTGAGGAGGGGTCAGTGCGAGGAGTTGCAGAAGACGCATGCCTCCCAGTGCTCCGGCGCGCACAGGACGCGGTGCCGTACGCACGACGCCATGGCGGCCTCCTCCGGGCCGGGGAGAGGTGGGTGGCCGCTGTCGTGCCGCCCGGCGTCGGCGGGGTCGAACGCCCGGACCATCTCGCGGTACTGCCGCAGATATCCCTCGGCATACGGCGGCTCGTAGTCCAGCTCGTCCCACCGGTGCCTGCGCAGCGCCAGATCGAGCACCCGCAGTACGAATCCCTTCGCCGCCGCCCACTCGCCCGGGGAGCGGCCCCAGTCGATGTCCTCCAGGTCGAATCCGACCGCTCCGCGCCCCATGACGCTCTGGTCCTGCAGGGTCAGCAGGGTGGCGAAGCGGTACTCCCAGGCGCTGTCGGCGAGATCGGACACGGCCAGCAGGAGCACGTCGACGAAGACCGCCGTGCCCCCGTTGGACAGGGACAGGGCGCGGCCCCCGCCGTGAAATGTATTCACCATTGCGGCACCGTACCGAGCGGAGCCGGTGCCGTCCGGCCGCCGGTACGACGGAGCGCGGCGCCCGGGGGGGGCGGCCGGGGGGGGGGCCGTTCCCCGCGGTTTTGGGGGGGGGGGGTTAACACCGGGGGGCCCC
>NZ_JBHXTM010000032.1:0-84544 GCF_042677325.1 Streptomyces sp. NPDC127117 | reverse complement strand
GCCCGGCGGGACTGCCGGGCGGCGCGCTCGATCCAGCGGTTGTGCGTGCGGGTCAGAGAACGCCGCTGTCCGCGATGGTGATCTTCGCCTGCGGGCGGCCGCTCTGGGTGCCGAGGGCCTCGATCTTCTTGACCAGGTCCATGCCCGCCTCGTCGTCGACCTCGCCGAACACCACGTGCTTGCCGTCCAGCCACGACGTCACGATCGTCGTGATGAAGAACTGCGAGCCGTTGGAGTTGGGACCGCTGTTGGCCATGGAGAGCTGGCCCGGCTTGGTGTGCGCGAGCTTGAAGTTCTCGTCCGGGAACTTGGCGCCGTAGATGCTCTGGCCACCCGTGCCGTCGCCCCGGGTGAAGTCGCCGCCCTGGAGCATGAAGTCGGGGATGATGCGGTGGAACGAGGACCCCTTGTAACCGAAGCCCTTCTCACCGGTCGCCAGCGCGCGGAAGTTCTCCGCCGTCTTGGGAACGATGTCGTCGAACAGTTTGAACGTGATCCGCCCGGCGGGCTCGTCGTTGATGGTGATGTCGAAGTAAACCTTGCTCGTCATGGAACCATCCTGACATCGACACGTTCGGGACCGACGGGCGGGCACGGTCACGGAACGGCGAAAAGGTCGCGCCGAGGTCCTGGGGGCGGACCGTACCGGCTTCAGCGGGTGCGTTGCAGATGGGCGCCGATCTGCAGAAACGCCTGGACCAGCGGGGCCTGGGGGACGGCCGGGGACATCACCTGGGATCCGTAGTGGACGATGACGGTCTCCAGTCCGGGGGAGATGAAGAGCCGCTGGCCGTGGATGCCGCTGGCCATGAAGGAGCCGTAGGGGTCGTTCAGGATCCACCAGAAGTCGTGGTACGAGAGGGTGGCGGGGGCGTCGGGCGGCGCGGCGGGGAAGCGGACGCGCTCGGCGTAGCCCTTGGGGGCGTCGGGGATGGCGGCGGTCACGGCGGCCGGCACGATCTGCCGGTCCCCGACGGCGCCGCCGCAGCGGATCATCTCGCCGAGCCGGGCGACGTCGCGCGCGGTGGCGCTGAATCCGCCGCAGGCCGCTTCGGTGCCTTCGCCGTCCAGTACGTAGTAGGCGTCCTCGTCGGCGCCGAGGCGGGACCAGAGCAGCTCGCTCAGCAGGGCCGAGGTGGTGGTCCCGGTGATCCGGCGGAGGATCTCGGCCAGCGCCTCGACGTTGCCGTTCTCGTAGCGGAACCCGGTTCCCGGCGCGGCTGTCGCGCGTGCGGTGGCGAGGTGTTCGCGGATGCTGGTGGGGCCGCTGTAGCCGTAGGGACGCAGCGCCGGTGCGACGACCGCGAAGTAGCGCTGGGCCTCGACGGGTTTGTCGAAGGGGCGCCCGGCGTACGACACCTGGGTTCCCATGTGCAGCAGATGGTCGACGGTGCTGTCCCCGAAGGCGGTCCCGGCGAGCTCGGGAAGGTACGAGGAGGCCGTCGCGGTGCGGTCGAGGACCCCCTGGTGAGCCAGTACGGCCGCCACGAGACCTATGTACGACTTGGCCGCCGAGGCGTTGAAGTGGGCGTCGTGCGGCCGTAGTCCGTGCAGATGGCTCTCGTGGACGAGGGTGCCGCGGTGCATCACCAGGAAGGCGTCGGTCCGGGCGGCCTCGAAGAGCTCCTGGAGGGTCAGGGTGCGGTCGTCGGGCGCGGTGATCGTGAGCCGGTCGAGACCGGCGGTGTCCGTCGGCAGTTCGCGGGCGGGGCCCGGTCCGCGCCACACCCGGCGGCTGGGCAGCAGTTCCCGGCCCGACGTGGTGTAGCGGCGTACCCATGCCGGGTCGGTGTAGCCCCGGGACCAGTGGAGATTCGCCAGTGGTGCGTCGGTCATGCGCGCTCCTCGACATTGAGTGACGGTCTGATCGCTACCATACACATCGTCTGTTTTCTGTGAATGCCCGTCGCCCGGTACGCGCGTATCCGGCGATCGACTCGTGGCGTGGTGCCTGGCTTGATGCAGAACCATTGACCGGAAGTGTCCAGCGAGTTACGTTGCCGAATCAGCAGCCCACTAATGGACGCTCCGTTCAATTTCTCTGTCGCCGCATCCCCGACGGTGCGCGCCCGGACGGGAGCGGCGCCGCCGTCCGCGCATGCCCGCCGCCCCCGTCACGGGGCATCCCGGCGCGGGGTGTCCCGTCGCCGGAGCGCCCGCCCCCTGCTTCCACCGCACCGCAGGAGTCTCCCTATGTCCTCGCAGCCATCACCGCCGCTGGTCCTCGACGGGTCCGGCGACCCCGGGCCGCCGGCCTTCGACCGGCGCCGCGCCTGGCTCGTCACCGCGATGATCGTCACGTTCATGGTCGTCAACTTCGCGGACAAGTCGGTGCTCGGGCTGGCGGCCGACCCGATCATGCAGGAGCTGGACATCAGCCACAGCACCTACGGCCTGATATCCAGCTCCTACTCGATCCTGTTCAGCCTCTCCGGGCTGGTCGTCGGTTTCTTCTCCGCCCGTATCTCCAGCCGCGTCCTGCTGTTCGTGATGTGTCTGGTGTGGGGCGTGGCCCAGCTGCCGGTCCTGATCGTGGCCGCCGTGCCCGCGCTGGTCGCCGGCCGGGTGCTGCTCGGCGCGGCCGAAGGGCCGGCCACCCCGATGTCGATGCATGCCCTCTACAAGTGGTTTCCGGTGGGCCGCCGCGGTCTGCCCTCGGCCCTCCAGATCGGCGGTGCCGCCCTCGGCACTCTCGTGGCGGCGCCCGTGGTGACCTGGCTGATCACCGGGTTCGGTTGGCGTGCCGCCTTCGTCGCGCTGGCCGTGACGAGCCTGGTGTGGAGTGTGGTGTGGTGGTTCGTCGGGCGCGACGGACCCTATGACCAGCCTTCCGCGCGGGTGCGGGCCGAGTCCGCCGGGCCCGATCGCGTCCCCTACCGCCGCCTGCTGCTGAGCGGCACGGTGATCGGGAGTGTGGCCAGCGCCTTCGGGGCGTCCTGGGCGATGGCCCTCAGCCAGGCGTGGCTGCCGTCGTACCTCAAGAACGAACTCACCATGAGCCCGGGAACCGCGGCGGCGGTACTCAGCGCGGTGGCCGCCCTCAGCTTCGTACTGCTGCTGGCGCTGTCCCCCGTGGTCGACCGGCTGACCCGGCGCGGCCTGTCGCTGCGCCGCTCCATCGGGGTGCCGCAGGGTGTGGCGGTGATGTGCGCCGGGGCCGCGATGGCGGTGTTCCCCTTCGTCGGGCCGCTGCCGGTGCGGCTCGCCCTGATCGCGGTCGCCTTCGCGGTGCACTCCATCGCGTTCCCGCTGCACTACATGACGGCCGCGGCGGTCGTGCCGGCCTCCCAGCGCGGTGCGCTCTTCGGGATCGTGGCCGCGACGGGCACGCTTCCGGGCCTGCTGGCCCCGTCCCTGACGGGCCGTCTGCTGGATTCGGCGTCCTCGACGAGCGCGGGCTACACGCAGTCGTTCGCCCTGGCGGCGGCGGTCATGGTCGTCTGCGGCGTGGTGTCGGTCTGCTGCATCCGGCCGGCCCGGGACGCGGCGCGGCTGGGGGCCGCCGTCCGGTAACGCCGGGCGCGCCCGCCGTTCCGGGGAACCGGGCGCGCGGCGCCGGTCAGTCCTGGTCCGGGGCGGTGAATCCGCTGGCCCAGTAACGGCCGTGCAGGGCCAGGTCGAGAAGCATGCGCACCGCCTCCTCGGCGGGCATCGGCGGGGTGTCCTGCTCGGCCCACCAGCGCAGTACGGCGACCTGCTCGCCGACCCAGACCCGGGCCAGGAGGTCGGCGTCGATGCGCGGCTGGACGTTGTTGCGTTCGGCGCGGGCCTTGAACTCCGACGCCGTCGCGGCGGCGCAGGCGTCCATGAACATCTGGAGCGGCTTGCCGTCCCCCTCGCCGCGCAGGACGACCCGGTAGACGTCCCGCTCGTCGCTGACGTGCCGCAACATCTCCAGCAGCGGTTTGCCGGTGAAGCCGATGGCGCTGCCGGCGACCGCCGGCTCCAGGCGCTGCACGAGCTGTTCGAGCAGGTCGGAGGTCACCCGCGCGAACAGGTCGTCCTTGCCCTTGAAGTGCGCGTAGAACGTGGCACGCGCGACATCGGCCTGCTCGGTGATGTCTTCGACGGTGAGCGCGCTGAAGCCGCGCTCCAGCACCAGTTCCACCAGTGCGCCGCCCAGCGCCCTGCGGGTGCGCCTGGTGCGCCTGTCCTCGGCCATGCGGCCCCCTTCGCCCTGTCGTGCTTCGCCCCGTCGCGGTCCGCGCACAGTCTAGATGGCTCTTGACAGCCCACAAGATACAAAACATTGTGTCTGTAAACGTTCTTGATGTATTCAATCGGTCGAACTGTAAGGCTGGAGATCGTTCATGAACCTGGGTACCTACCTCACCCGCAGCGCCCGCTACTGGCCCGACGCCACCGCCCTGGTCTGCGGTGAGCGGTCGTGGACCTACACGGAGCTGGACGGCGCGGCCAACCGTCTCGCCTCGGCCCTGATCGCCCGCGGACTGCGCCCCGGCGACGCGGTCGCCTCCCTGGCCTGGAACCGCGGGGAGCTGGTCGAGGTCGAATTCGCCCTCTACAAGGCCGGACTGGTGCGCGCGCCGATCAACGCGCGGCTGGGGCGCGGCGAGATCGAGCACATCCTGCGTTACGCACCGGTGCGCGTCCTCGTGTTCGACGCGGCGCACCGGGAGGACGCGCTGGCCGCCATCGAGGCATCGGGCACCGGCTGTCTCCCCGTACTGCTGGAGGACGAGCCGGCCCCGGCCGCGGTACGGGGCGGCGCCGCGGTCCTCGGCTACCGGGCGCTGCTCGGCGAGGGGGAGGCCGCCCCGGTCGCCACCGATGTGGACGAGGACGCTCCGTGCGTCCTGAACTTCACCTCCGGATCCACCGGAGCGCTCAAGGCGGCCGTCCAGACCTTCGGCAACCGCCTCGCCAACATGCGCAAACTCCTGATGAGCGACGAGTCCCGCCCCCGTCCCGGCACCCGCTATCTCGCCTGCGGCCCGATCACCCACGCCACCGGTATGACCTTGCTGGCCAATGTCTTCGCCGGGGCGGCCACTCACGTACTGCCGACGTGGAGCGCCGAGGCGTTCGTGGACACGGTGGAGAAGGAACGCATCACCGCGACGTTCCTCGTCCCCGCCATGGTCAACATGGTGCTCGCCCACCCGGACGCGGCCGCCCGGGATCTCTCCAGCCTGACCGGCGTACGCGTGGGCGGTGCACCCATCTCGCCCCAACGCCTGCGTGACGCCGTGCGGTTCTTCGGCCCGGTCGTGGCGCAGGGCTACGGTCTGGGCGAGACCACCAGCGTGGTGGCGGGACTGACCAGCCAGGAGATCGCCCACGCCGTCGCGGACGACCCCGAACTGCTCCAGTCCTGCGGACGGGCGACGTACGACACCGAGGTCCGGATCGTCGACGAGACCGGCCGGCCGCTGCCGCCCCGCGAGGTCGGTGAACTCATCGTCCGCGGCCCCGACTGCGTACGCGAGTACTGGCAGGAGCCCGAGCTTTCGGCGCAGACCTTCCGTGACGGCTGGGTCCACACCGGCGATCTCGCCTGGATGCGCGAGGACGGCTATCTGTTCCTCGTCGACCGCAAGAAGGACATGATCATCTCCGGCGGGTTCAACATCTACTCCACCGAGGTCGAGGCCGCCCTGTACGAGCACCCCGGTGTCCAGGAAGCCTGTGTCATCGGGGTGCCCGACGAGACGTGGGGCGAAGCGGTCAAGGCCGTCATCGTGCCCCGCCCCGGCCATGCGCCGAGCGCCGACGAGATCACCGCGTTCTGCGCCGAGCGGCTCGACCGCTTCAAGAAGCCCAGGAGCGTCGACTTCGTCGCGGAACTGCCCCACAACCGCAACGGGAAGCTCGACCGCAAGGCCGTGCGCGAACCGTTCTGGGCCGACGCCGACCGCCGCGTGAACTGACGGACGCCCGAGCCGCCCCCACCATCCCTCGACCGGCAAGGACCACCACGACATGACCTTCTCCCTGCGCCCCGCCTACGACGACGACCCCCGGCTCGCCGACCTCGTCGGCCGGCTGCGCGACTACCTGGACGGCGAACTGGCCGACTACGAGCGCGACCGAGGCTTCACCCACGAGAGCCGTCTCACCCGGGCCGACCTCGAACCCGTCTGGCGGCGCAGCCGCGAACTGGGCTTCTACGGCATCCATCTGCCCGAGCAGTACGGCGGACAGAACCTCTCCCACACCGCGCTGGCCGCCCTGAAGGAAGAGGTCGGGGCCTGCGGACGCGTGCTCGGGCACAGTGTGCTCGGCGACATGGGCGGCCCGCTGCGCGCCGGTGACATCCTGCGGCACGCCACCGAGTACCAACGGGAGACGTACTTGCTGCCCCTGGTGCGCGGCGAGCGCGCCTGCTGCTTCTCGCTGACCGAGACCGATGCCGGCTCCGACGTCCGGTCCATGCGCACCACCGCCGTCCGCGACGGCGACGGCTACCGCCTGAGCGGCCACAAGGTCTTCAGCTCCGCGGGCCCGTTCGCCGACTTCGCCATCGTCGTGGCCCGGATGGCGGGGACCGGTGAACAGGAGGGCGAGAAGCCGGCCTTCTCCGCCTTCCTCGTCGACCTGGACAGCCCCGGCTGCAAGGTGCTCGACGGTGCCACCCCCATGTCCGGCGAGCACATCGAGAGCGACATCGTCCTGGACGACTGCCACGTACCCGCCCGGAATCTCCTCGGCGAGGAGGGCAAGGGCATGCGGATCGCGCTCGGCCGTGTCACCACCAACCGGCTCCTGCACTGCCCCACCGTCATCGGCGCCACCCGCCGCGCCCTCGACCTCACCCTGGAACGCACCCGCACCCGCAAGGTCGCCGGCGGTCAGCCCCTGCTGGCCCTCCAGTCGATCCAGCACAAGGTCGCCGACATGGCCACCGAGCTGTACGCGGCCCGCTCCATGACCTACGCCGCGCTCGCCGCCCTCGACCGGGGCAACGACGTACGCGTCGAGGCGTTCATGAGCAAGCTGTTCGTCGCCGAGTCCGCCTTCCGCATCCTCGACCAGGCCGTCCAGATCCACGGCAAGGAAGGGCTCACCCAGGGCAACGAGATCGAGTTCCTGTTCCGCAAGATCCGTATGTTCCGCATCCTGACCGGCACCTCCGAGATCCAGCGCAACGGCATCGCGCACGGCCTCGCCTTCATGGCCTGACCCGCCCCCCGCTCCGCCCATCGAGAGACAGCCCCCACCCCGCAGGACAGGTGCACCCGATGACAACCCCCGCCCGCTCCACAGCCCCCGCCTGGTCGTCGCTGACGGGCAAGCGCATCCTCGACCTCTCGCGGCTGCTGCCCGGCCCCTACGCCACGTCCATGCTCGCCGACCTCGGCGCCGACGTGATCAAGGTCGAATCCCCTTACACCGGCGACCCCTTGAGGATCGCCCCCGATCTCTTCGGCGCGCTCAACCGCAACAAGCGGTCGATCACCCTCGACCTGCGCGACGAGGACGGCCGGAACACCTTCCTGGACCTGGTGCGTACCGCCGACGCCGTCGTGGAGAGCTTCCGCCCCGGAGTCCTGGACGGGATGGGCCTGGGCTTCGCCGCCCTCCACGAGGCCAATCCGCGCCTCGTGCTGTGCTCGCTCAGTGGCTACGGGCAGAGCGGGCCCTACGCGCAGAAGCCCGGCCACGAGCTCAACTTCCTCGGTCTGTCCGGCTTCTTCACCGTCCCCGGACGGCTCGACGGCGAGATCACCCGCCCGGGCGTCCGGATCGGCGACATGGCCGGAGCCATGCACGCGGCCCTCGCCCTGACCGCCGCCCTCGGCAACGAGGCCGAGGGCCAGCACATCGATGTGTCCCTCAGCGAATCCATCACCGCATGGTGCTCCCTCTTCGCACTGCCACTGCGCGACCTCCCGGACCCCCTCGAAGCGGGCCTGGTGCAGGGCGACAACGACACCTTCACCACGGCTGACGGCCGCCGCCTGTCCCTGGCCACGTTCGAGGACAAGTTCTGGCATCGCTTCCGCACCGGACTGGCCGACGAATTCCCGGAGCTGGACACGGCCGCGTACGATCTGCGCGCCGACCGCACCGCCGCCGGGCAGGCCGTGAACGACCTGCTGAACGGAGTGTTCCGGGCCCGCGACCACGCTTGGTGGCAACAGCGCCTGGACGCCATCGACGCCCCCTGGGCCCCGGTTCTCGGCACCCCCGGCGAACTCCTGGCCGACCCGCACACCACCGCCCGGCAACTGTTCAGTACCCCCGCCGGCCCCACCGCCTGCCCACAGGCCCGCTTCCCGGTGACTTTCGGCGCCGGCCTCGAAACCTTCCGCGCCCCGGCCCCGGCCCTGGGTGAACACACCGAGGAACTGCTCGCCCCGCTCACCCCCGGCCGGTCGACCCCCTCGAACCCGGGGTGACGACAGCACCGGGCCGGCGGCGCGCGCCTGGGCGAAATCCCACCCGGACGAACTCATCGGCGCCCGCGAAGCGTCATCGCGCGCCGACCGCACCGGCTGACTCCCGGGCCGTCCCGACGAGTCGATGAACCGCAGCCCCCGCGACTTCCGCCGGATCACCGTACGCCGCTGATCCTCCGCAGCATCTCCAGGAACTGCTTCCGCTCGGCTGCCGACAGCGGCGCCAGGAGTTCGTCGTTGGCCTGCTTCCCCACCGCCGTGCACTCTTCCAGGCGCTGCTCGCCCCCGGCGGTGAGACTCACCGCGTTCTTGCGGCGGTCGGCCGGGTCGGGGGCGCGCACGACAAGGCCCGCCGCCTGAAGGTCATTGAGGACGCCCACCAGGTCCTTCGGGTCGAGCGAGACGGTCCTGCCCAGATCGGCCTGCGCGACCGGACCGAGATCCGCGACGGCCGCGAGGACGACGTGGTGCCACATCTTCATGTCGTGCTGCGCGAGCGCGGCCGAGACCAGTCCGCGTCCACGGCTCGCGGCCCGGCCGAGGAGCCAGCTCGGGAGATCGCGGATCCGGCTGGGTGCCGACGGGTTCTCTTTCATCACCGACAGCCTATCGAAAAACGTTGGAGTTCCCAACGACCTTCCGTTATCGTTGGGAACCCCAATGAATCTCAGGGATGTCGGGAGGCGGTCGCGCATGCGGCGCATTCGGTACGGATGCATCGGTGGACCCGAGACCCTGTTCCAGGAAGAGGTGCCCGTACCGGAGCCCGGCACCGGCGAACTGCTCGTCAGGACCGAGGCGATCGGCGTCACGCTCCCCGTGGTGCGCAAGGTGCGCGAGGGCGCGCGGCCCATTCCGCTCGGCGGTGAACTGGCCGGTGAAGTGGTCTCCGTCGGTGAAGGCGTCAGCGAATACGCGACGGGCGACCGGGTCACCGGCCTCTGCTTCGGGCACGGCTACGCCGAGTACGCACTGCTGCGCACCGCGATGGCCTCGCCCGTCCCGGCGTACGCCACCGCCGCGGACGCCGTCGCGCTGGTCCGCAGTGGTGCGGTGGCGCTGGGCGCACTGGAGGCCGCCCGCCCGGAGAAGGGTGAGTCGGTGCTGGTCACGGCGGCGGCGAGCGGGGTCGGCCATCTCGCCCTGCAGTTGGCTCGGCTGAGGGGCGCCTCGCGCGTCGTCGCAGCCGTGGGTGACGCCGCCAAGGCGGACTTCGTACGTTCTCTCGGTGCCGATGACCTGGTGACCTACGGCCGGGAGACCTGGGGCGAGCCGGTCGATGTCGTGCTCGATGCGGTCGGCGGCGAACTGCTCACCCCCGCCCTCAAGGCGCTCGCTCCCGGCGGAAGGCTGGTCGCGTACAGCTCGGGCGGCGGCACGATCGAGGCGTACGACCTTCTCGTGGGTGGCAGGTCGGCCATCGGCTTCCAGGTGGCGATCGTGGCCAGGACCCAGCCGCAGCGGTACGCGGCATGGATCGAGGAGCTGTGGAGGCTCTTCGGCGAGGGCGCCCTGCGACCGGCCATCCACGCGGAGTTCCCCCTCGCGGACGCGGCACGGGCCCACGAGACGATCGAGGCCCGGGCCAACCGGGGCAAGGTCGTCCTGGTGCCCTGAGCCCGAGCGGGCTGCCGGGCCGGGAACTCCTCGAATGCCGCTGCCTGCTCGGAGTCCGCACATCCGGTGCGCCCGGCCGCGGCGTTACCGTTTAGCAGAGCCCGAAAGCTTTGCATAAAAGTGCAGTGATGCGTATAGTCATGCCATCGACGAGGAGGATTTCGATGGTGGTACGTGCGGCAGTGGCAGGGGCGAGCGGATACGCCGGTGGGGAGCTGCTCCGTCTCCTGCTGGTTCACCCCCAGGTCGAGATCGGGGCGCTCACGGCCAACTCCAACGCGGGGCAGAAGCTCGGCGCGCTGCAACCGCACCTGCGGCCGCTCGCCGACCGGGTGCTTCAGCCGACCACCGCCGAGGTCCTCGCCGGGCACGATGTCGTCTTCCTCGCTCTCCCGCACGGACAGTCGGCCGCCGTCGCCGAGCAGCTCGGTGACGAGGTGCTGGTCGTCGACATGGGGGCCGACTTCCGGCTCAAGGACGCCGCGGACTGGGAGAAGTTCTACGGTTCTCCGCACGCGGGTACCTGGCCCTACGGCCTGCCCGAACTGCCGGGCGGACGCGCCGCACTGGCGGGATCCAAGCGCATCGCCGTGCCCGGCTGCTACCCGACCGCCGTCTCGCTCGCGCTCTTCCCGGCGTACGCGGCCCAGCTGGCCGAGCCCGAGGCCGTGATCGTCGCCGCGTCCGGCACCTCCGGGGCGGGCAAGGCGGCCAAGCCGCATCTGCTCGGCTCCGAGGTGATGGGCAACATGTCCCCGTACGGCGTCGGCGGCGCCCACCGGCACACCCCCGAGATGATCCAGAACCTCAGCGCGGCGGCCGGCGAACCGGTCACCGTCTCCTTCACGCCGACCCTGGCGCCGATGCCCCGCGGCATCCTCGCCACCTGCAGCGCGAAGGCGAAGCCCGGAGTGAGTGCCGAGTCGGTCCGTGACGCGTACGAGAAGGCGTTCGCGGACGAGCCCTTCGTCGAGCTGCTCCCCGAGGGACAGTGGCCCGCCACCGCGGCCGTCCACGGTTCCAACGCCGTACAGATCCAGGTCGCCCACGACGAGGCGGCCGGCCGGATCATCGTGATCAGCGCCATCGACAACCTCGCCAAGGGCACCGCCGGCGGCGCCCTGCAGAGCATGAACATCGCCCTCGGACTTCCCGAGGACACAGGTCTTTCCACGATCGGAGTCGCACCGTGAGCGTCACGGCAGCACAGGGGTTCTCCGCGGCGGGCATCGCCGCGGGAATCAAGGAGAGCGGTAACCCGGACCTGGCCCTCGTGGTCAACCACGGTCCGCGTCGCGCCGCCGCGGGCGTCTTCACCTCCAACCGCGTCAAGGCCGCGCCCGTCCTCTGGTCGGAGCAGGTGCTCAAGGGCGGCGAGGTCACCGCCGTCGTCCTCAACTCCGGTGGTGCCAACGCCTGCACGGGCCCCAAGGGCTTCCAGGACACCCACGCCACCGCCGAGAAGGCCGCCGAGGTCCTCACCGGCCACAACGCCGGGGAGATCGCGGTCGCGTCGACCGGGCTGATCGGCACGCTGCTCCCGATGGACAAGCTGCTGCCCGGCATCGAGACGGCCGCCGCCGCCCTCAGCGAGCACGGCGGCGAGAAGGCCGCCATCGCGATCAAGACCACCGACACCGTCCACAAGACCGCCGTCGCGGGCGGCGAGGGCTGGACCGTCGGAGGCATGGCCAAGGGCGCGGGGATGCTCGCCCCGGGCCTCGCCACCATGCTGGTCGTCCTCACCACCGACGCCGACGTGGACGCCGCCGCACTGGACTCCGCGCTGCGCGCCGCCACCCGCACCACCTTCGACCGGGTCGACTCCGACGGCTGCATGTCGACCAACGACACCGTGCTGCTGCTGGCCTCCGGGGCCAGTGGGATCACCCCGGAGCAGGGCGAGTTCGCCGAGGCCGTACGTACCGTCTGCGCAGACCTCGCCCGGCAGCTGATCGGTGACGCCGAGGGTGCCTCCAAGGACATCCGGATCGAGGTCATCAACGCCGCGACCGAGGACGACGCAGTCGAGGTGGGCCGCTCCATCGCCCGCAACAACCTCCTCAAGTGCGCCATCCACGGCGAGGACCCCAACTGGGGCCGGGTGCTCTCCGCGATCGGCACGACGAAGGCCGCCTTCGAGCCCGACCAGCTGAACGTCGCCATCAACGACGTCTGGGTCTGCAAGAACGGCGGCGTCGGCGAGGACCGCGACCTGGTCGACATGCGCTACCGCGAGGTCAAGATCACCGCCGACCTGGCGGCCGGTACCGAGTCCGCCGTCATCTGGGCCAACGACCTCACCGCGGACTACGTCCACGAGAACAGCGCGTACAGCTCATGAGCGCGGCGCGGAAACACACCGCACTCCCGAAGGCGCAGATCCTCATCGAGGCGCTGCCCTGGCTGACCCGGCACAACGGCAAGACCGTCGTCATCAAGTTCGGCGGCAACGCCATGATCGACGACGAGCTGAAGGCCGCCTTCGCCCAGGACGTCGTGTTCCTGCGCCAGGCCGGCCTCAAGCCCGTCGTGGTGCACGGCGGCGGCCCGCAGATCAGCGCCCAGCTCGACAAGCAGGGCCTGGTCAGCGAGTTCAAGGCGGGCCTGCGTGTCACCACGCCCGAGGCGATGGACGTCGTACGGATGGTGCTTGCCGGACAGGTCCAGCGCGAGCTCGTCGGCCTGCTCAACCAGCACGGTCCGCTCGCCGTCGGCATGACCGGCGAGGACGCCCACACCATCACCGCCACCCAGCACCGGCCGACCATCGACGGCGAGCTCGTCGACATCGGCCGGGTCGGCGAGATCACCGCCATCGACACCGGGGCGATCCAGGCGCTGCTGGACGACGGCCGGATCCCGGTCATCTCCTCCATCGCACGTTCCGCCGACGACGACCACGTCTACAACGTCAACGCGGACACCGCGGCCGCGGCCCTCGCCGCCGCGCTGAACGCCGAGACGCTGATGGTCCTCACCGACGTCGAGGGCCTCTACGAGGACTGGCCCAACAGCGACGACGTGATCAGCCGGCTCACCGCCACCGAGCTGGAGAAGCTGCTGCCCGAGCTGTCCAGCGGCATGGTGCCGAAGATGCAGGGCTGCCTGCACGCCGTGCGCAACGGTGTCGAGACCGCCCGTGTCATCGACGGCCGGGTCCAGCACTCGATCCTGCTGGAGATCTTCACCGACGAAGGAATCGGCACGATGGTCGTGCCCGACGCACAGCCCGACGCGCAGGGGGAGTCATGAGCAACCAGGAACTCGCACAGCGCTGGGGCCACGCGCTGATGGACAACTACGGAACCCCGCAGCTGTCCCTGGTCCGCGGCGAGGGCGCCCGGGTGTGGGACGCCGACGGCACCGAGTACGTCGACTTCGTCGGCGGCATCGCGGTGAACGCGCTGGGCCACGCCCACCCCGCCGTCGTCGAGGCGGTCTCCACCCAGATCGCCTCGCTCGGCCATGTCTCCAACCTCTTCATCGCCGAGCCGCCCGTCGCGCTCGCCGAACGGCTGCTCCAGCTCTTCGGCCGCACCGGCCGCGTCTACTTCTCCAACTCGGGCGCCGAGGCCAACGAGGCCGCCTTCAAGATCGGCCGGCTGACCGGGCGCACCCATATGGTCGCCACCGACGGGGGCTTCCACGGCCGGACCATGGGCGCGCTCGCGCTCACCGGCCAGCCCAAGAAGCGCGAACCGTTCCTTCCGCTGCCCGGTGACGTCACGCACGTCCCGTACGGCGACGCGGACGCCCTGCGGGCCGCCGTGACCACCGACACCGCACTGGTGATCATCGAGCCGATCCAGGGCGAGAACGGTGTGGTCGTACCGCCCGCCGGATACCTGGAGGCCGCCCGGGAGATCACCCGAGCCACCGGCACCCTGCTGGTCCTCGACGAGGTGCAGACCGGCATCGGCCGCTGCGGCCAGTGGTTCGAGCACCAGGCCCACCAGGGCATCGAGCCCGATGTCGTCACCCTCGCCAAGGGCCTGGGCGGCGGACTGCCGATCGGCGCGACCGTGGCCTTCGGCCCGGCGGCCGATCTGCTGAAGGCGGGCCAGCACGGCACGACGTTCGGCGGCAACCCGATCGCCTGCGCCGCCGGTCTCGCCGTTCTGGACACCCTGGCCGCCGAAGGCGTCCTGGACCGGGTGAAGCGGCTCGGCGAGAAGATCCGGGACGGCGTGGAGGGCCTGGGTCACCCGCTGGTCTCCCACGTCCGGGGCTCCGGACTGCTGCTGGGTATCGTGCTCACCGAGCCGCTCGCACCCCAGGTGCAACAGGCGGTTCAGGGAGCCGGATTCCTGGTGAACGCGCCCGCCCCCGATGTCCTGCGGCTCATGCCGCCGCTGATCATCGGCGACGCGGAGGTCGACGCGTTGCTCCGGGCACTGCCCGGCGCTCTCGACGCGGCAAACGGGGACGGACGATCCGGAGAATGAGGCGACGACGATGACCGAGGCGCAGGAAACCGAGCACGGCGGGCCGTCCGTGCCGCAGACCCGCACCGCACGCCACCGCCGGATCGTGGACATCCTGAACCGGCAGCCGGTGCGCTCGCAGAGCCAGCTGGCCAAGCTCCTCGCCGACGACGGGCTGAGCGTCACCCAGGCGACGCTCTCCCGCGATCTGGACGAGCTGGGCGCGGTGAAGATCCGCAACACCGGCGGCGAGCTGATCTACGCGGTGCCGAGCGAGGGCGGATTCCGCACCCCGCAGGCCCCGCTGGGCGGGTCCGCGAAGGAGGAGCGGATGCGGCGGCTCTCCGCCGAACTGCTCATCTCGGCGGAGGCGTCGGCCAACCTCGTGGTGCTGCGCACCCCGCCAGGCGCGGCCCAGTTCCTCGCCTCGGCCATCGACCAGGCCGAACTGCACGACATCCTCGGCACCATCGCGGGTGACGACACCCTGATGCTGATCAGCCGCGACCCGGCGGGCGGCCAGGCGCTCGCCGACCATCTGCTGCGGCTCGCGCAGAACGAGCGCTGAGCGGACCGGTGCCGGCCGGACCGAGTCAGTAGCGGGTGATCGCCGTCGGGCCCGACCTGGTCCCGATCGCGATGTGCGGTCGGCGGACCGGGTCCACCCAGTCGAGGATCCGGTCCATCGCGGCCGCCGGTACGGAGACGCAACCGGCGGTCGCGCCACGCCCGTTGACGTGGAGGAAGATCCCGGCGCCGCGGCCGCGCACCGGCCGTTCGTAGTTGAACCCGATGACCAGCGCGCGGGCGTACTGCGTCGGATAGTCGATCAGGTGCTCCGCCTCGCCCGCCCGGCAGTCCGCGGGCCGTGGCTCCACCCAGCGGTTGTAGGCCCGCGCCGCGTTGTCCTGGCACCACCACGACCGGGCGTTGACCCGGCGGTAGGGATGGACGGTGCCGGGCGGGGCGGGCTTGTTCCCGAAGGCGTACGGCAGGTCGTACAGGCCGGTGGGGGTGGTGTCGGTGCTCTGCTTGCGCGACGCCCCCTCGGCCAGGCCCCTGGCACCGAAGCGGGCGGGGGCGGACCCGGCCTTCACCCAGGTGCCCCGGCGCAGGGTCCACCAGGTGACGGTGCCGGTGCTGGAGCCCTTGGCCGGGGCCTCGGCCGTGATCAGCTGGGTGCCGCCGCCGGTGTCGGCCAGCCGGGCCGGGAGCGGCGGCGCGGCGGCGGGCCGGGCCGCGACGGAGCCCGCCAGCGCGAGCAGTACCGAGAGGGTCACCAGGGATCTGCGCATGCCCGGACGGTAGGCCCTCCCGCGGGGCGCCACCCGCGGATCTGCTCCGTACGGCTCAATGCCGGTCCGCCTCTCAGCGGTCCGCCGGTTCCTGGTCCGCCCGGGGCATGGCCGGCAGCGGGAGGGGCAGCCCCGGGAGGGCCGGTTCCCGGTCCGCCCGGGGCATGGCCGGCAGCGGGAGGGGCAGCCCCGGGAGCCCGTCGATGCTCGTCGCGATGTACTCCTTCTTCTCGAAGTAGGCGCCGAGCGAGGCGTCGTCCTCGCGGGCGAAGCGCCGGGCGTGCAGCGACCGGTCCTCGTCGTACGACATGAACGGCACCCCGTAGCCGCAGGTGTCCCGGATCAGGTCGGCCCGCACCACGATGACGGCGCGCAGCCCGTGGAGAGCGGGATCCACGTCCGGGAAGTGGGCCAGCAGCGGGCCGAACCGGGGGTCGTCACGGAAGACCGGCTCGCCGCGGCCGTGCACCCGCACGATGTTCGGCGGCCCCTGGAAGGCGCACCACATCAGCGTGATCCGGCCGTTCTCGCGGAGATGGGCGACGGTCTCGGCATTGCTGCCCGCGAAGTCCAGATAGGCCACGGTCAGCTCGTCGATGACGGCGAACGAACCGCTGACGCCCTTGGGGGAGAGGTTGACCGTGCCCTCGCCGTCCAGGGGCGCCGTCGCCGTGAAGAAGATGTGCTGCTCTTCGATGAAGGTTCTGATCCGCCCGTCGATGCGTTCATAAGTTTTCCCCATGGCTGTCATTGTCGTCGCCGATTCCGGTGCCGACGAGGTGATTTCAGCCCGTGGGACACCCGGGTGTCCGGCAGGGGACGATGCATAGCTTTGACAAAACATACGAAGGTCTGCATAGTTATACCCATCGCTCGGGCGGCGCGACGGCGCAGCGTGACCTCGTCCGACCCCCGGTAGTTACGTCACCGCCTCTCCGGCCCTCCGTGCGGGGAGGCGGTCGCACACCCATCACCCTGTTCTTCCGAGGAGCACGCAGTGAGCAACGGCAACGGCAACAGCGACGTACGCCTCTGGGGCGCCCGCTTCGCCGACGGTCCGGCCGAGGCACTGGCCAAGCTGTCCGCCTCCGTCCACTTCGACTGGCGGCTCGCGCCGTACGACATCGCCGGTTCCCGCGCCCACGCGCGTGTTCTGAACAAGGCGGGTCTGCTCACCGAGGACGAGCTGAGCCGCATGACCGCCGGCCTCGACCAGCTCGAAGCCGATGTCGCCGACGGCTCCTTCACCGGCACCATCGCCGACGAGGACGTCCACACCGCGCTGGAGCGCGGGCTGCTGGAACGCCTCGGCCCCGACCTCGGCGGCAAGCTGCGGGCCGGCCGGTCCCGCAACGACCAGATCGCCACGCTCTTCCGGATGTACCTGCGCGACCACGCCCGGGTCATCGGCGGCCTGATCGCCGACCTCCAGGGCGCGCTGGTGGGCCTCGCCGAGGCCCACCCGGACGTCGCGATGCCCGGCCGTACGCACCTCCAGCACGCCCAGCCGGTGCTCTTCGCCCACCACGTCCTGGCCCATGTGCAGTCCCTGTCCCGGGACGCCGAGCGGCTGCGCCAGTGGGACGAGCGGACCGCCGTCTCGCCGTACGGCTCCGGCGCCCTCGCCGGTTCGTCCCTCGGCCTCGACCCGGAGGCGGTCGCCGCCGACCTCGGCTTCGAGCACGGCTCCGTCGCCAACTCCATCGACGGAACGGCCTCCCGCGACTTCGTCGCCGAGTTCGCCTTCATCACCGCGATGATCGGCGTGAACCTCTCCCGGATCGCGGAGGAGGTCATCATCTGGAACACGAAGGAGTTCTCCTTCGTCACCCTGCACGACGCCTTCTCCACCGGCTCCTCGATCATGCCGCAGAAGAAGAACCCGGACATCGCCGAGCTGGCCCGCGGCAAGTCCGGCCGGCTGATCGGCAACCTGACCGGCCTGATGGCCACCCTGAAGGCGCTCCCGCTCGCGTACAACCGCGACCTCCAGGAGGACAAGGAGCCGGTCTTCGACTCCTGCGACCAGCTGGAAGTCCTGCTGCCCGCCTTCACCGGCATGATGGCCACCCTCACCGTCAACCGCGAGCGCATGGAGGAGCTGGCCCCGGCCGGCTTCTCCCTCGCCACCGACATCGCCGAATGGCTGGTCAGGCAGGGCGTGCCGTTCCGGGTCGCCCACGAGGTCGCCGGTGAGTGCGTCAAGGAGTGCGAGCAGCACGGCATCGAGCTCGACGAGCTGACCGACGAGCAGTTCGCCAAGATCTCCGAGCACCTCACCCCCGAGGTCCGCACGGTCCTCGATGTGGCGGGCGCGCTCGCCTCCCGCAGCGGCCGCGGCGGTACGGCCCCGTCGGCCGTGGCCGTCCAGCTCGCCGAGGTGAAGTCCGACCTCGCCGCCCAGCAGGCATGGGCCACCGCGAAGAACTGACCGCGGACCGGAACGGCGGGGTGGGGGGGGTGGTAAGCTACGAACCCCGCCCTCCGGTTTCCGTGGGCTGGGTTACGTTGACGTGGAGCGCACCCGACCGAGGAGGAGTTCCACGATGCCTTTCGCCCGGCTGGCCACAGCGACGACTCCGACCGCCCACATCGGGCTCGGCCTTGCGGCGGTCGGCAGACCCGGCTACATCAAGCTCCACCGCGACCGCGATCTGCCCGACGACCGCAGCGTCGAGGCGATGCGCGCCCGCACCCACGAACTGCTCGACGCCGCCTACGCACAGGGCGTCCGTTACTTCGACGCGGCCCGCTCCTACGGCCGCTCGGAGGAGTTCCTGGCCGACTGGCTGACGGCCCACCCCGAGGTGGACGATGTCGTCATCGGCAGCAAATGGGGCTACACCTACACGGCCGCCTGGAGCATCGAGGCCGAGGCGCACGAGGTCAAGGACCACAGCCTCGCCACCTTCCTGCGGCAGCGGGCCGAGACCGACGCGCTGCTCGGCGACCGCCTCGACCTCTACCAGATCCACTCGGTCACCGCCGACAGCCCGGCCCTCACCGACAAGGAGCTGCACGAACGGCTGGCCGCGCTCGCCGCCGAAGGGGTCAGCGTCGGCCTCTCCACCAGCGGGCCCGCCCAGGCCGACGCGATCCGGGCCGCCCTCACCGTCACCGTGGACGGCGAGCCGCTCTTCCGCACCGTCCAGGCCACCTACAACGCCCTGGAGACCTCGGCCGGGGCGGCGCTCGCCGAGGCCCACGCGGCCGGACTCACCGTGATCGTCAAGGAGGCCATGGCCAATGGGCGGCTCGCCGGGACGGAGGCCCCCGCCGTGGTCCAGGAGATCGCCGCCGACGCCGGGCTCGGCAGCGACGCGGTCGCCCTCGCCCTGGTGCTGCGCCGGCCCTGGGCCGGGGTGGTGCTCTCCGGCGCGGCGACCGTCGGCCAGCTCGCCGGAAACCTGCACGCGGCCGTCGTCGATCTCGACGAGGAGCAGCGCGCTCGGCTCGACGCGCTGGTGGAGGAGCCCGAGGCCTACTGGCGGCACCGCGCCGGACTGCGCTGGAGCTGACCGGGGAGCGGTGTGGGCCGTCCGTCACATCGGCGGGGTTCCGTACGTCAGTGCTGTGACGGAACACGACGGAGGTATGTGGCTGTGGACGGACATGAGTTCCTGGCGGAGCGCTTCGAGGAGAACCGGAGCCGGCTGAAAGCCGTGGCCTACCGGATGCTCGGCTCGACCAGCGAGGCGGAGGACGCCGTCCAGGAGGCATGGATCCGGCTCGGCCGTTGTGACGACCGGGCGATCGAGAACCTGGGCGGCTGGCTGACGACAGTCGTCGGACGGGTGTGCCTGGACATGCTCCGCTCACGCCGCTCCCGCCGCGAGGAGCCCCTCGGCCACGGGGCGCCCGAGGAGCCCGTCCCCGGCCCGGACCTCGGCTGCCGGCCGGAGACCGACCCCGAGCAGCAGGCGCTGATGGCCGACTCGGTCGGTCTGGCGATGCTTGTCGTGCTCGAAACGCTCGACCCCGCCGAGCGGCTCGCCTTCGTGCTGCACGACATGTTCGCCGTGCCGTTCGACGAGATCGCCGGTGTCGTGGACCGCACCCCGGCGGCGGCCCGGCAGCTCGCCAGCCGGGCGCGGCGCCGGGTGCAGGGCGCGGACCCGGTTCCGGACCCGGATCTCGCCCGCAGGCGCGAGGTCGTCAACGCCTTCCTGGCCGCCGCCCGGGACGGTGAATTCGAGGCCCTTCTGGCCGTGCTCGATCCGGACGTGGTGGTGCGCTCCGGCATCGGCGCCGGCGGTGCCGGAGCGCCGGGCCTGGTACGGGGCGCGGCGGCCGTGGCCCGTCAGGCGATGATGTTCGCGCCGTTCACGCGGTCGTACCGGCGGGCCCTGGCCGACGGGGAACCGGCCGTCATCTCGACGCGCGAGGGCCACCGGTTCTCGGTCATGATCTTCACGGTGAGCCGGGACAGGATCGTCGAGATGTCCGTGATCAATGACCCGTGCCACCTTCCCGGCCTCGATCTGACGGTCCTCAACGGCTGACGGGGCCGACGAGGGCTGAGACGTTTGTGTCTCATGTGGTCTACAATTGTCTCATGAGTCTCGACCGTGAGCAGGTGCTTCGCAGCGCCGCCGCTCTGCTGACCCGCAAATCGACCGCCACCATGGACGAGGTCGCCAAAGCCGCAGGCATCGGACGCGCCACCCTGCACCGGCACTTCGCCGGGCGGGACGCCCTGGTCAGAGCGTTGGAGAACCTGGGCATCCAGGAGTTCGAAGCGGCTCTGGACGCCGCCGCCCTCGACGAGGGCGGCGCGCCGGAGGCGCTGCGCCGGCTCGTCGCGGCCGTCGAGCCGAGCGCCGGACTGCTCTCCTTCCTCGTCACCGAGAACCAGCTCTTCGAGGGCGAAGAGGTGAACGAGGGCTGGAGCCGACTCGACGCCCGGGTCTCCGCCCTGTTCAGACGGGGCCAGGAGCGCGGTGAATTCCGCATCGACCTCACCCCCGCCTGGCTGACCGAGGCCTTCTACGGGCTCGTCTCCAGCGGCGCCTGGGCCGTCCAGGACGGCCGGGTCGCGAGCCAGGACTTCCAGTACATGATCGTCGAGTTGCTGCTCGGCGGCGCACGCCGGAGCGTGGAGCAATGAGCCGTATCGAACAGCGCGTCGAATCCCCGGAAGAGCTGCACCGTTCCGGGCGGTGGATCGCTCTGTCCGTGCTCGTCCTCGCGGTGCTGCTCGTGGCGATCGACGCCACCGTCCTCGGCCTCGCGACCCCGTTCCTCAGCGAGGACCTCGAACCGACCGGCACCCAGCTCCTGTGGATCGGCGACGTCTACTCCTTCGTCATCGCCGGACTCCTGGTCTCGATGGGCAGCCTCGGCGACCGCATCGGCCGCAAGAAGCTGCTGCTGTGCGGTGCGACGGCGTTCGGAGCGGTCTCCGTGCTCAACGCCTACGCGCACACCCCCGAGATGATGATCCTGGCACGGGCGCTGCTCGGTGTCGCGGGCGCCACCCTGATGCCGTCCACCCTCGCCCTGATCCGGAACCTCTTCCACGACCCGCGCGAGCGTAGCCTCGCCATCGGGATCTGGGGCGCGATGGCCTCCGCCGGGGCGGCCGTCGGCCCCGTGGTCGGCGGACTGCTGCTGGAGCACTTCTGGTGGGGCTCGGTCTTCCTGATCAACCTGCCGGTCATGGCGGTCCTCGTGGTCATCGGCGCGAAGATGATCCCCGAGTCGAGGAACCCGGCCCACGGCCCCTGGGACCTGGCCAGCGTCGCGCTCTCCTTCATCGGCATGATCGGCGTCGTGTACGCCATCAAGGAGCTGGCGGCGCACGGCCCGAGCCTGTGGACCATCGCCGCGGGCATCGGTGGTGTGCTCGCGCTCTGCTGGTTCGTACGCAGGCAACTCACGCTGCCCGCACCCCTGCTGGACATGCGGCTCTTCCACCACCGGGGCTTCTCCGGTGCCGTCCTCGCCGACCTGCTGACCATCCTCGGCCTGTCCGGACTGGTCTTCTTCCTCTCCCAGTTCCTCCAACTGGTCCAGGGGCGCGGGCCGCTGGAGGCCGGTCTCGCCGAACTGCCCGCGGCGGTCGGCGCGGTCGTCGCCGGTCTGATCGCGGGCCGGGCGGCCCGCCGCTTCTCGGTGCGCTCGGTGGTGACCGGCGGCCTCGCGGCGATCGGCCTGGCGCTCGCCGCGGTCACCCTGATCCACAAGGAGACCGCCTACCCGCTGCTCGGCGCGGTGCTGCTGGTCGTCGGCGTGGGCGCGGGCCTCGCCTTCACCGTCACCTCCGACGTGATCCTCTCCAGCGTCCCGAAGGAGCAGGCGGGCTCCGCCGGAGCGGTCTCCGAGACGGCGTACGAACTCGGCGCTGCCCTCGGTATCGCCCTGCTCGGCTCCATCGTCACCGGCGTCTACCAGAAGTTCGACACACCCCACGGCGTCCCGCCGGGCCCCGCGGCCGCGGCCCACGAATCGCTGGGCGGCGCCGTCGAGGCGGCCCACGGTCTGCCGGCCCAGCAGGGGCAGGCGCTGGTCTCCGCGGCGCAGGAGTCGTTCGTCGAGGGGCTGGGGTTCGCCGCGGGCGTCGGCGCAACGGTCCTGCTGGCGACGGCCGTCGCCGCCTGGTTCCTGCTGCGCGGCCAGAAGCTGGAGGACGGCATCGTGCACCAGTAGCCGCCCCGGCCCGGAAGGACCGGGCCACGACGGCACGCGGAAGGGCCCGTACCCACCCCCGGGGGTACGGGCCCTTCCACATGTCCTGGTGCGCGCCGCTGCGCGCACCGGCGCCGGCTCAGGCGGCCTTGGCCTTCGTGGCGTACATGTCGACGTACTCCTGACCGGACAGCCGCATCACCTCGGCCATCACCGAGTCGGTCACCGCCCGCAGCACATAGCGGTCGCGGTCCATGCCCTCGTACCGGGAGAATTCCATCGGCTCACCGAAGCGGACCGTCACCTTGCCGGGACGCGGCAGGCCCGCCCCGCCGGGCTGCAGCTTGTCCGTGCCGATCATCGCGAACGGCACCACCGGCGCGCCCGTCATCAGCGTCAGCCGGGCGATGCCCGTACGGCCCCGGTACAGACGGCCGTCGGGGGAGCGGGTGCCCTCGGGGTAGATGGCGAACGCCTTGCCCTCCTCCAGCACCCGACGGCCCGTCATCAGCGCCGCGACACCGCCGCGCCCGCCGTCCCGGTCCACCGGGATCATGCCGCAGCCGGTGAAGAACCAGGCCATCGCCCGGCCCTTGAGCCCCTTGCCCGTCACGTACTCGTCCTTGCCGATGTAGTACACCGGCCGGTCGCAGCAGATGGGCATGATCATCGAGTCGATGAACGTCAGATGGTTGCCCGCGAGGATCACCGGACCGTCCCCGGGGATGTTCTCCACACCCTCGACCTGGGGGCGGAACATGAGGCGCAAGATCGGTCCGAGCACTGCCTTGATGAGTGCGTGTCGGGACAACGGTTCCTCCGGTGTAGTGGCCGGGCCGGCCGAGGTGCGGGATCGTGACGGTCCATGCAGGTGAGGACGATACTCGCGGGTGCGCGCAGATCGCACATCGGGTTCACGGAGCGGATACGTGGCGTTGACGTGAGTTTCCGCCATGTTCGTCCAGGGGCTGCCTCCATGACGGTACTGCTGCCTACGCTCGGGCCTCGCCCGACAGGTGCCAGACATCACACGCGAGGAGCATTCATGACTGAGCGCGCGCAGGCCGGCCCCGGCCGCAGGACCATGCTGGGAGCCGGAGCCGCGGTACTGGGCACCGCCGCCATCGGACTGGCGGGCGGCCCGGCCGACGCCGCGGGCAACACCGCCGGGAAGGACTCCGGACGGCACGGCGGCCACGGCTTCCGCCTCGACCTGCCGGTGCCCACCGTCATCGGACACCGCGGCACCAGCGGCTACCGGCCCGAGCACACCCTCGGCTCCTACCAGCTGGCCCTCGACATGGGCGCGCACATAGTCGAGCAGGACCTCGTGCCGACCCGGGACGGCCATCTCGTATGCCGCCACGAGAACGACATCACCGCCACCACCGATGTCGCCGACCACCCCGAGTTCGCGAGCCGCAGGACCACCAAGAAGGTCGACGGCGTCTCCCTCACCGGCTGGTTCACCGAGGACTTCACCCTCGCCGAGCTGAAGACCCTGCGGGCCAAGGAGCGCATCCCCGGTACCCGTCAGAAGAACACGCTCTACGACGGCCGCTGGGAGATCCCCACCTTCGAGGAGGTGCTCCGCTGGGCCGACCGCGAGGGCCGCAGACGCCAGAAGCCCGTCTGGCTGTACGTCGAGACCAAGCACCCCACCTACTTCCGCGGCCTCGGCCTCGGTCTGGAGGAGCCGCTCGCCAAGCTGCTGCGCCGGTACAACCGGCACCGCGAGCAGGCGCCGCTCATCCTCCAGTCCTTCGAACCCGGCAGCATCCAGCGGCTGGCCCGGCTCGTCGCCACCCCGCGCGTCGTACTGCTCTCCGGCGCGGGCGAGCGCCCCTGGGACTTCGTGACCTCCGGCGACCCGCGCACCGTCGCGGACCTGGTGAAGCCCGAGGGCCTGAAGTGGATGGCCTCCTTCGCCCAGGGCATCGGCCCCACCCTGGACCTGGTCATCCCCAAGGACTCCTCGGGGCGGCTCACCGCACCGACCACCCTGGTGAAGGACGCACACGCACAGGGCCTGGTCCTGCACCCCTACACCATGCGCAACGAGAACAGCTTCCTGCCCGCCGACTTCCGGCGCGGCACGGACCCCAACGCCTACGGTGACGCGTTCGGCGCGTTCCAGGCGTACTTCGCGACGGGCATCGACGGAATCTTCTCCGACAACCCGGACACCGCCCTGCTCGCCGCGGCGGACCACAACGCGAAGTGACACCCGCGTCAGCACCCGGCCGGGGCGTGCCCCGGTCGGGTGGTGCTCGCCGGGTACGGCAACCGGCCGCCGCCACGGGCGCGTCGGCCGGGGCATGACCCTTCTCGATCTTGCTCCCGCAGCACCCGCTCCCGCCCCCGTGACCGTCGTACAAGCCCTGTACCCGCTGGTGAGCGCCGAGGCCGGGGCCGAGGCGGCCGCCTCGATGACGGGGGCGGCGGTCGAACCGGCCGACCTCGAACAGGCCGTCTGGCTGCGGCTGCTGGAGCGGCTCGCGGGGGAGGGGCCACCGGTGGACCCGGCCCGCTGGGTACGGGACGCGGTACGGGCGGAGGCCCGCAGGGCCCGCCGCACCACCCGGCACGAACGCCCCTACCGTGACGAGACCGCCGCGGATCCGGCCGGCTGCCCCGAGCGTCTCGCCCTCGGAGCCGACGAACGGCGGGCGCTGCGCGCGGCGGTGGACCGGCTGCCCGGCAGGTGCGCCCGGCTGATGGCCGCGATGCTCGCCCCCGGCGATCCCACCTACCGGGAAATCGCAGGGAAGTTGGGTATGTCACAGGGGAGTTTGGGCCCGATCCGTTCCCGTTGCCTTGGATGTCTGCGCAGAATGCTCGCGGCGGAGGTTGCTGCTCCTGAACTGCGGGGAAAGGAGCGTTAGACAACCGGTGGATCAGGTGGGCGGAGGCATGCGCGGATGGGCATGAGCGTGATCATCTCGGCGGCGACGGCACAGGACGCCGAACAGATCTTGAAACTCCAGTACCTCTGCTTCCAGAGCGAGGCGGAGCTGTACGGGAACTACCGGATCGACCCGCTCGTCCAGACCCTCGAATCGCTGCACGCCGAGATCGCCACGAATCTGGTGTTCGTGGCGCGGCTGGGTGACGAGGTCGTCGGATCGGTCCGGGGGGCCGTCGGCGAGGACGGCGTGGGGGAGATCGGCAGGCTCTGCGTCCACCCCCGGCTCCAGGGGCACGGACTCGGCGCCCGGCTGCTGCGGGCGGCGGAGGCGGGGCTCACCGACGAGCGGTCGGCCACCCTGTTCCGGCTGCACACCGGCCATCGCAGCGAGAACAATCTGCGGCTCTACCGGCGGGCGGGTTACGCACCCGTGGGCAACGAGACCGGCCGGGACGGCGTTCTGATGATCCTGCTGGAGAAGGACGCCACGAAACCGGCGTACGTCGCCAGCGCGTAGGAGCCGTGCGGCCGGCGCTCAGGAGCTACGCGGTCCTGGCCCGGCGCAGCCACATCATCCCGGTGACCGGCAGGATCACCGGGATGAACAGGTATCCCATGCCGAAGTCGGACCAGACGGTGGCGTCCGCGAACGCCGAGGGCTCCGCCATCGTCCAGGTCCCGACGACCAGCACGCCCAGCAGCTCCGCGGCGCAGCACACCAGCGCGGTCCTGCGCGCCTTCTCGCCGCCACGCACCAGCGAGTACGTGATGAACCCGTACACCAGCGCGGCGACGGCCGACAGCACATAGGCGAGCGGTGCCTTGCCGAAGTCCAGGATCATCTGGACGATCGAGCGGGAGGCGGCCGCGACGGTGAACACCCCGTAGAACCAGACCAGTACCCGGCCGGGGCCCGTGCCGAGGTCGAAGGACTGCTTCTCGCCGGTGGCCGCCGAGGGGGTGTGATCGGTCTCGGTCACGGTCAGTTTCCCCAGATGTCGTAGAGCCGTACTTCGAGGACGGCCAGCACGACCGCGCCCGCCGCCACCGTCACCGAACCCCACCGGGTCCGCTCGGTCAGCGACAGGAAACCCGCCGCGGGCACCGCGAGGAAGGCCCCGATCAGATACGCGATGAAGATCGTCATGCCCTGCTCGGGCCGTTCGCCCCGGGACAGCTGCACGATGCCCACCACCAGCTGCGCCAGCGCCAGCAGCGAGACCACGGCCATCCCGATGAAGTGCCAGTCCTTGGTCGGCTGGTCCCGGTACGCGGCGAATCCGCACCAGGCGGCGAGGGCGAGCGCGGTCACGGCGACCGCGACCGTCAGGGCGACAAGCATGGAGTGAGGGTATTACGGAACAAACGGCCCCCTGCGTGCGCCCCCCGCCCCCGCTCCCGGCGGGTCACGGACCGGGCCGGCGACCGGGGCGGGGGCCGTGGCCTTTGCCACAGCCCAGCACCGTTGCGGGCCGGCCGCGGATGCCGCCGCCGATCACCCCTCCGCGCCCTCTCCGTCGTATCGGCGCAGGTCAAAGACGAGCAGGCGGGAATCGGGAGAACCGGCCGGGCCGTCTCATGACACCATCCACGACTGTCCGCTATTCGGACAGCAGGGTCGGGTGGAACGTTACGTCTGTTTTACTTGGCCCATGACCACGACGAGCAACCGCATCCTTGCGACCGAGGCGATCACGACGCCCGGTGCTCGTTGTATGTGTCGAATGCGCACCTTCTGAGGGCCCCCGCCCGATCCTCGCGCCCCGAAGCGAGACCGAGCCCGAGCCGTCCGCATCCAGCGGAACGAGCCTGCCCCAGCACCGCTGCCCGGCCACCCGCCGCCCCGAGCCGTGCCGAGACCCCAGCTTGGAACGTCCGACCGAAACGTCCAAACAGTCTCATCAGACGAATGCCCCGTGCCCGGCGGACACCGCGCCGCGCACTCGACAGTGACGGAAACCCCTGTGATCACCACTTCGGGCCTCACGAAGGTCTACCAGTCACGCGGCCGTGAGGTCACCGCCCTGGACGGCGTCGACCTGCACGTCCGCGAGGGCGAGGTGCACGGCGTCATCGGACAGAGCGGCGCCGGCAAGTCCTCCCTGATCCGCTGCATCAACCTCCTGGAGCGCCCCACCTCGGGCACCGTGACCGTGGCCGGCCAGGACCTCACCGCACTCGCCGGACGCGGCCGCCGGGCAGGCAGGGAACTGCGCGAGGCGCGCAGCCGCATCGGCATGGTCTTCCAGCACTTCAACCTGCTGGCCTCCCGCACCGTCCAGGCCAACGTCGAACTCCCGCTGGAGATCCTCGGCGTCCCGGGCCGGGACCGCTCCCGCAAGGCCCTCGAACTCCTCGACCTGGTCGGCCTCGCCGACAAGGCCAGGGCCTACCCGGGCCAGCTCTCCGGCGGCCAGAAGCAGCGCGTCGGCATCGCCCGCGCCCTCGCCGGGGATCCCAAGGTCCTGCTCTCCGACGAGGCCACCTCGGCCCTCGACCCCGAGACCACCCGCTCCATCCTCCAGCTGCTGCGCGACCTCAACCAGCAGCTCGGCCTGACCGTTCTGCTCATCACGCACGAGATGGACGTCGTCAAGACGATCTGCGACTCCGCCGCGCTGATGCAGAAGGGCCGCATCGTCGAGTCCGGCACCGTCGGCGAACTGCTCGCCACCCCCGGCTCCGAACTGGCCCACGAGCTGTTCCCCGTCGGCGGCGCGGCCACCGGCCCCGGCAGCACGGTCGTCGACGTCACCTTCCACGGCGACGCGGCCGGCCGGCCGGTGATCTCCCAGCTCTCCCGTACGTACAACATCGACATCTCGATCCTGGGCGCCGCGATGGACACCGTCGGCGGCAAGCAGATCGGCCGGATGCGCATCGAGCTGCCCGGCCGCTTCGAGGAGAACGTCGTCCCGATCGGCTTCCTGCGCGAGCAGGGCCTCCAGGCGGAGGTCGTGGAGAACGACGGCCCCGCCATCCCCGTACAGACCCCCGCCCCGCTCACCAAGGAGGTGGCGAAGTGACCTGGTCCGAAATGCAGCCGCTGCTCACCCAGGGGACCATCGACACCCTCTACATGGTGCTCTGGTCAACGGTCGTCACCGTGCTCGTGGGGCTGCCGCTCGGCGTCCTGCTGGTCCTCACCGACAAGGGCGGACTGCTCCAGAACACCCCGGTGAACAAGGTCATCGGCGTGATCGTGAACATCGGCCGCTCGCTGCCGTTCATCATCCTGCTGATCGCCCTGATCCCCTTCACCACCTGGGTCGTCGGCACCTTCATCGGCCCGTCCGCGATGATCGTGCCGCTCTCCGTCGGCGCCATCCCCTTCTTCGCCCGGCTCGTCGAGACCGCCGTCCGCGAGGTCGACCACGGGCTCGTCGAGGCCGTCCAGTCGATGGGCGGATCCATCCCGACGATCGTCCGCAAGGTGCTCCTGCCGCAATCGCTGCCCTCGCTCGTCTCCGGTGTCACCACCACCGTCATCGTGCTCATCGGCTACTCCGCGATGGCCGGCGCGGTCGGCGGCGAAGGGCTCGGCTCCAAGGCCGTCACCTACGGATTCCAGCGCTTCGACAACCGGTTCATGCTCATCACCGTCGCGCTGCTGATCGTCATCGTGACCGTGATCCAGCTGATCGGCGACGGCGCCGTACGCCTGCTGGCCCGCCGCGGGCGCACCACCACCTGAGACTTCCACTCCGCTCACAAGCCCGAACTCCTTGTCCGGGCGCACCACCATCACCACCGGAAAGAGGCACTCTTCGTGCGTAAGAACATCAAGATCACCGCGGCTGCCGCCGCCACCGCCGCCCTCGCCTTCGGCCTCACCGCCTGCGGCACCTCGTCCGACCCGGACACCAAGAGCGGGACCGGCGCCAAGGCCGACACCTCCAAGGCGCTCGTCGTCGCCGCGTCCCCGACGCCGCACGCCGACATCCTGGGCTTCGTCGAGAAGAACCTGGCGAAGAAGGCGGGCCTCAAGCTGGAGGTCAAGGAGTTCACGGACTACGTCCTGCCGAACACCGCCACCGAGACCGGCCAGGTCGACGCCAACTTCTTCCAGCACCAGCCGTACCTGGACGACTTCAACAAGAAGAACAACACCCACCTGGTCTCCGTCGGCACCGTCCACCTGGAGCCGCTCGGTCTCTACTCCAAGAAGGTCAAGGACCTCAAGGACATCAAGGCCGGCCAGACCGTCGCCGTCCCCAACGACACCACCAACGAGGGCCGCGCCCTCCAGCTGCTCGCCGAGAACGGCCTCATCACCCTCAAGGACGGCGTCGGCACCAGCGCCAAGCTGAGCGACATCACCGACAAGAAGGGCCTGGAGTTCAAGGAGCTGGAGGCCGCCACCGTGCCCCGCGCCCTGGACGACGTCGACGCCGCCGTCATCAACGGCAACTATGCGATCGAGGCCGACCTCAAGCCCGCCAAGGACTCCCTGGTGCTGGAGAAGGCCGACGGCAACCCCTACGCCAACATCATCGCCGTGAAGAAGGGCAACGAGAAGGACGCCCGCGTCCAGAAGCTCGTGAAGCTCCTGCACTCCGACGAGGTCAAGAAGTTCATCGAGGACACCTACCAGGGCTCCGTCGTCCCGGCCTTCGGTACCGCCGCCAAGTCCTGACACCCGCACGGCATTTGTCCGACGAGCCCCGCGCACCCCACCCAGGGGGTCGCGGGGCTCCGCCGTGCGGACCCGCCCATGCGCACCACCGCCCCGATGCTGCATGCTGTGCCTTTAACGGTCTTCGGTATGGAGCTGCGCATGACTTCCACCTTTCCGGACATCTCCATCAGCACGGATCGGTTGGTGCTGCGCCCCTTCGACATGGCGGACATCCCCGCGTACATCGAGATGATGAACGACGAACTCGTCGTCGCCTGGACCGAGGCCCCGTACCCCTACACCCAGGTCGACGCCGAACGCTGGGTCCGCAGGATCGCCCCCGCCCAGCGCACCGGCGGTGACGGCATCGTTCTCGCCGTCACCGAATTCCTCACCCAGCGCCTGGTCGGCTCGGTCCGGCTCCGCAACACCGACTGGCGCACCCGCGCCACCGAGGCCGCCTACATCACCGCCCCCTGGGCCCGCGGCGAGGGATACGCCACCGAGTCCGTACTGGCACTGGCCCAGTGGCTCTTCCGCGACCAGGGCTTCGAGCGCATCGAGCTGCGCACCGCCGCGGACAACACCGCCTCGCAACAGGTCGCCCAGAAGCTCGGCTGCATCAGCGAGGGGGTGCTGCGCAACGCCCGGATAGCGCGGACCCGGACCGAGAACGGCACGGACGGCGGCTGGACCGACATCAGGACCGACCTGATCGTCTGGGGCCTGCTCCCCGAAGACCTCGAAGGCGTCGCCGAGCAGCTCGCCGACGCCGGCGGCTACGGCGCCTACAACGACTGGAACTGACCCCGCGAAGGGGCCCCGACACCGCGTCGGCACGGACCGGGTACTCTCACCCTGCCCGACCCTCACCACCATCCCCACCTGCGACAACTCCAGGAGACTGACGACAGATGGCCGATCGGGTCACCGTGATCGGCTGGGACGGCTCGCCACTGACCGGAGCGGCCACGGCCGCCCTCTCGGCCGCCACGCTCGTCGCCGGAGCCGCCCACCACCTCGCACTTCCCGAAGTCCCGGCGAACGCCGAACGCATCCGCCTGGGCTCCATCGACCTCGCCGCCCGCCGGATCGCCGGCCACCGGGGCAGCGCCGTGGTCCTCGCCGACGGGGATCCCGGCTTCTTCGGAGTCGTACGCAACCTCCGCGCACCCGAACACGGCCTGGAGGTCGAGGTGGTCCCGGCCGTGTCCTCGGTCGCCGCCGCCTTCGCCCGCGCGGGCATGCCCTGGGAGGACGCCCGGACGGTCGTCGCCCACCCACGCACCCTGCGCCGCGCCGTGAACGTCTGCCGCGCCCACCACAAGGTCGCCGTCCTCACCTCGCCCGGCGCGGGCCCCACCGAACTCGCCCTGCTCCTCGAAGGCGTCCACCGCACCTTCGTCATCTGCGAGGAGCTCGGCACCAGCCGCGAACAGGTCACCGTCGTCACCTCCGAGAAGGCCGCCGACCACGTCTGGCGCGACCCCAACGTGGTCATCGTCATCGGCGGCGGCCCCGAACCGCAGGCCGCCGGCGCCTGGCTCGCGGGCGGCCTCCCCGCCCACCCCCATGACGTACGAGGCTGGGGACTGCCCGCCGAGGCGTACGCGGCCGAGGCCACCGGGTCCGGTGCGGAGAGCGGCGAGGGCGAGTCCCCTGGGCTGCGCGCCGCCCAGTTGGCCCGCCTGGGCCCCCGCACCGGCGACCTCCTGTGGGACATCGGCTCCGGCAGCGGGGCCTTGGCCGTGGAGGCGGCCCGCTTCGGCGCGGCGGTCCTGGCGGTCGACAGCGACCCGGCCGCCTGCGCCCGGACCGCGGCGGCGGCGCGGGCGTTCGGCGTTCAGCTCCAGGTCGTCGAGGGCCGGGCCCCGCATGTACTGGAACGGCTGCCGGAACCCGATGTCGTACGGATCGGGGGCGGCGGGGTGCCCGTCGTCACCGCCGTCACCGAACGGCGGCCGGAACGCATCGTGACCCATGCCTCGACCCGGGACGAGGCCGAGGCGCTCGGCGCCGCCCTGAGCGGAAACGGATATACGGTCCGCTGCTCGCTCCTCCAGTCCGTCGAACTCGACACGGCAGCATGGTCGGAGCGCGAGCGCTCGGTCGTGTTTCTCCTGTCGGCGCTGCGTTCCGACCTCGCCCCGTGACCCGGTCGGCGTACAGCGGGAGGTAGGCTGGCCGATCGTTGTACCGCGCCCGTACGTTCGTCGCTTCGTTCGTCAATGTCCGGAAAAGGGGACCGTTTTGGCCCCCGTTGTGGTACGGCAGAACCGGGGGATGCGCGACGTGGCGCAGTCCACAGCGGGCCGTGGCGAAATGAGCTGCCGCGGCGGCGAACGGCCGCGAGAATGCAGTATGTCCGCGACCGATTCGTGCCGCGCGGCGAGCCCGCTCGTTCTTGTTGACGAGCGCCGGCGTGCCGTGTTCGGGCGTCCCGGGCGAAGGGCCGAAGGAGCACTGACGATGGGCGAGGGGTACGCATGAGTGACACCGGCCAGATCCCGGTCGAGGGACTGCCGGAGAACGCAGGCACGGTGGAGCAGCCGGGCGTCGCCGCCCCGGACGCCTACACCTACCTCGCTCCCTCCGAGCATGTCTCCGAGGACGACGACCTCCTCCTGATGCCCAGCCCGCAGGGAGCCTGGAGCGACCCGCAGGCCGTACCGCCCCCGGGCCAGTACCCCGAGGGCGTCGCCGCCCAGGCCCCGCTGCCCGGACAGGTCGCCTACCAGGCCCAGCCCTATGCCCAGGCGGCAGGCGAGACCCCGGCACAGCCCCAGGGCCCCGTCCAGGTCCAGGTGCAGGAGCCCGTCCAGGCCCAGGCCGCGGAGGCTTACGTCGCTCAGCAGTCGGTGGCGGAGCAAATGCCCGGGACCGGCCAGGGGACCCATGAGTCCGGTGGCCGCGACTCCGGTTCGGTCGACCTGACGGGCGTACGCATCCCGTCGCCCACCCCGGCCCCCGCTCCGGCCGCCCAGACCCAGACACCGGTGCGCCGGCCGCTGCACCGCGGCCCGGCCGTGCCCGACGGCACGCCGTCCTACGGCGGAACGCCGACCGGCGGGGTCGTGCGTTCGCTCGCCGACCGCGGACCCGCGGGCGCGCCCCAGGCGCAGGCCCGGACCCAGGCCCCCGCACGCCACTCCGGGCCGCCGACCACCGGCCCGGAGCACTTCGAGCTGCCGGGTGACGACGCGTCGGCCCTGCCGGGCCCGCAGCTCGGCGAGATCCTGCCGCAGGGCGGCAGCCCGTGGGGGGCCCAGGCCCCGCAGCCGGAGGCCGCACCCGTGGCAGCAGAATCGGTCGTTCCGGAGCAGGCCGCCCCGGAGCAGGCCGCCCCGGAGCAGGCCGTTTCGGAACCGACCGTTTCGGAGCCCGTCGCAGAACCCGTCGCCGAGCCGGTGCCGGTTCCGACGCCCGAGGCGCAGCCGGTCCAGGCCGCCCCGGTCGCGGCACCGGAGCCCGTGGCCGCCCCCGTCGCCGAACCGGTACCGGCCGCGGTCGAGACGCCCGCCGAGATCCCGGCCGAGATCCCCGCCGAAGCGATCGCGCCGCAGGACAACGCGGAAGCCGTAGCCATGGGCCGGTTCGTGCCCGTGGAGGGCTCGGTGCCGACGACTCCGCACCTGGCCCCGACCCCCGTGGCCGAGGAGAGCGCCGCCCCGGCCCCCGCAACCGAGCCCGAGGCCGAGGTGCCGGCAGAGCCGGAGCCCGAGCGCGTGCCGATCGCCATGGGGCCCGTGGGGTCGGTGGAGCCCGTCGCGGCCGAGGCCGTCGTGGAGCCTTCCGAGCCGGTCGAGCCCGCCGGGATCGCCGTGGCCCCCGAGGCCGAGGTTCCGACGGTGTCCGAGCCGGAGCCCGAGCAGGGCCCCGAGGTCATCGAGACCCCGGACATCACGCCCCTCGCGGACACCGCGGAGGCCGTACCCGTCGCGGAGACCGGCCCGGTGGATTCCGCACAGCCCGAAGCGCAGCCCGAAGCCCTGCCCGTCGAGGCCCTGCCCGCCGAAGGCCTGGCTCAGGAGCCCGCCGGGGCGGCCCCGGCCCCTGAGCCGGAAACCGCTGAAGCCGCTGAAACCGCTGAAGCCGCTGAAACCGAGGCCCCGGAAGCGCTGGACGCCTCCGACGCCCCCGAGGCGTCCGAGTCCGAAGAGGCCGCGGTTCCCGCCGGCCCGCCGGCCCCCGGCTACGACGACGCCGAGCGCGAGGCGGTGCTCCGCGTCATGCGTGAGCGCCGTGACATCCGTAACGGCTTCCGCAGCGACCCCATCCCGCACGAGGTTCTGCTCCGCGTCCTCGAAGCCGCGCACACGGCGCCCAGCGTCGGCCACTCGCAGCCCTGGGACTTCGTCGTCATCCGCTCGGCGGAGACCCGCCGCTCCATGCACGAACTGGCACAGCGTCAGCGCGACGCCTACGCCAAGTCGCTGCCCAAGGGCCGGGCCAAGCAGTTCAAGGAACTGAAGATCGAGGCCATCCTCGACACTCCGGTGAACATCGTCGTCACCGCCGACCCCACCCGTGGCGGCCGCCACACCCTCGGCCGGCACACCCAGCCGCAGATGGCCCCGTACTCCTCCGCGCTCGCCGTCGAGAACCTGTGGCTCGCCGCGCGCGCCGAGGGACTCGGTGTCGGCTGGGTCAGCTTCTTCGACGAGCGCGAGATGGTCCGGGCCCTCGGCCTGCCGGAGCACCTCGAAGTCGTGGCGTACCTGTGCGTCGGCTACGTCGACGAGTTCCCCGAGGAGCCCGAGCTGATGCAGGCGGGCTGGTCCAAGCGCCGCCCGCTGTCCTGGGTCGTCCACGAGGAGACCTACGGCCGCCGCGCCCTGCCCGGCGAGGAGCCGCACGACCTGCTGCAGGAGACCATCTCCAACATCCGCCCGCTGGACGCCAAGGCGCTCGGCGAGGCGTGGGAACGCCAGAAGCGGATGACCAAGCCCGCCGGCGCGCTCGGCATGCTGGAGATCATCTCCGCCCAGCTGTCCGGGCTCTCCCGGATGTGCCCGCCGCCGATCCCGGAGCCCGCGGCCGTCGCGATCTTCGCGGGCGACCACGGGGTGCACGCCCAGGGCGTCACGGCCTGGCCGCAGGAGGTCACCGGCCAGATGGTCGCCAACTTCCTCGGCGGCGGCGCGGTCTGCAACGCGTTCGCGGCCCAGGTCGGCGCCGAGGTGTGCGTGGTCGACGTCGGCGTGGCCATGGAGCTGCCCGCCACACCCGGCCTGCTGCCCCGCAAGGTGCGCGCCGGAACGGCCGACTTCACCACCGGCCCCGCGCTCACCCGCGAGGAGGTGCTCGCCGCGATCGAGGTCGGCATCGAGACCGCCCGCGATCTGGTCGCGGCAGGCAACAAGGGCCTGCTCACCGGCGAGATGGGCATCGCCAACACCACGGCGTCGGCCGCGCTGATCTGCGTGTACACGGGCCTTGACCCGGCCGAGGTGACCGGTCGCGGCACCGGCATCAACGACGAGATGCACGCCCGCAAGGTCGACGTCGTACGCCGGGCCCTCGAACTGCACCAGCCCGACCCGGCCGACCCGATCGGCGTCCTCGCCGCGGTCGGCGGCCTGGAGCACGCCGCGATGGCGGGCTTCCTGCTGGGCGGCGCCTCGCTCCGTACGCCCGTCATCCTGGACGGCGTCAGCGCGGGTGCCGCGGCCCTGGTCGCGCGGGCGATCGCCCCCGAGGCCCTCGCCGCCTGCATCGCGGGCCACCGCAGCGCCGAACCCGGCCATGTCGCCGCCCTCAACAAGCTGGGCCTGCGCCCGCTGGTCGACCTCGACCTCCGCCTCGGCGAGGGCACCGGTGCGCTGCTGGCGCTGCCGATCGTGCAGAGCGCGGCGCGGGCGATGCACGAAGTGGCGACGTTCGACTCGGCAGGCGTCACCGAGAAGTAGTACGCGGCCACGGCCGACCCGGCCCGGCGCCATGCGCGCCGGGCCGGGTACGTGGTTTCCCGCAGGGGCCACGATTTCGGGCGGGGCAGCTCCCGCCCGCGCTCCGGCGCACCCCGTATCGTGGACCCACGCCCACAAAACCGCACGTCACAGCCGCTCCACGTCGCAGCGGCCCGCACACCGCACCGCACGAGGAGTCCGCACCGCCATGGCCGAGCACGCCGATCACCCCGCGTACCCCGTCGGACTGCGCCTGAGCGGGCGCCGCGTCGTCGTCGTCGGCGGCGGCCAGGTCGCGCAGCGCCGCCTCCCCGCGCTCATCGCGGCCGGCGCCGACATCACCCTCGTATCGCCGTCCGCGACCCCGGCCGTCGAGGCGATGGCCGACGCCGGTGAGATCCACTGGGAGCGCCGCGGGTACGAGGACGGGGACCTGGGCGACACCTGGTACGCGCTCATCGCCTCCGACGACGACGCCGCGAACGACGCCGCGTCCGCCGAGGCCGAGCGCACCCGCACCTGGTGCGTGCGCAGCGACAACGCCGATGTGGCGACCGCCTGGACCCCGGCGACCGGCCGAAGCGAGGGCGTGACCGTCGCCGTCCTGTCCACCGACGCCCAGGGCCGCGACCCGCGCCACTCCGCCGCCGTCCGCGACGCCATCGTCGAGGGGCTGCGCGACGGCACGCTCGCCGCCCCGCACCACCGCACCCGGCCCGCCCCCGGGGTCTCCCTGGTCGGCGGCGGCCCCGGCGACCCCGACCTGATCACTGTGCGCGGCCGTCGCCTCCTCGCCGAGGCCGACGTCGTCATCGCCGACCGGCTCGGCCCGCGCGACCTGCTCGACGAACTGCCGCCGCACGTCGAGGTGATCGACGCGTCGAAGATCCCGTACGGCCGCTTCATGGCGCAGGAGACGATCAATCAGGCGCTCATCGAGCACGCCAAGGCCGGCAAGGCCGTCGTACGGCTCAAGGGCGGCGATCCGTTCGTCTTCGGCCGGGGCATGGAGGAGGCGCAGGCGCTCGCCGCCGAGGGCATCCCGTGCACTGTCGTCCCCGGCATCTCCAGCTCGATCTCCGTGCCCGGCGCGGCCGGAATCCCCGTCACCCACCGCGGGGTCGCCCATGAGTTCACCGTCGTCAGCGGCCATGTCGCCCCCGGCGACGAGCGCTCGCTGGTCGACTGGCCGGCGATCGCCCGGCTGCGCGGCACCCTGGTCCTGCTGATGGCCGTCGACAAGATCGGCGCCATCGCCGAGGCCCTCGTCGCCCACGGCAAGTCCCCGGACACCCCGGTCGCCCTGGTTCAGGAGGGCACCACCGCGGCCCAGCGGCGCGTCGACGCGACCCTGGCGACCGTCGCCGAACGGGCCGCCGCCGAGGACGTACGGCCCCCCGCGGTCATCGTCATCGGCGACGTCGTCGCGGTCGGCACCGGCGCCGCACCGTGCCCCGCCGAGTAGCCGGCCCGGACCCCGCCCGCACCCCCACCGAGTAACCAGCGGTAACGGATCTTCCTCCGAGCCGTTGGCACCACACACCGGACAAGGCAGTATCGAACCCGTGGCTGATCTCATCACCGTCGACGACCCCGACGACCCCCGACTGGGCGACTACACCGGACTGACCGACGTCGAACTCCGGCGCAGGCGGGAGCCCGCCGAGGGCCTGTTCATCGCCGAGGGCGAGAAGGTCATCAGACGCGCCAGGCACGCCGGGTACGAGATGCGCTCGATGCTGCTCTCGGCGAAGTGGGTCGACCTGATGCGGGACGTCATCGACGAGGTCCCGGCCCCGGTGTACGCGGTCAGCCCCGAACTCGCCGAGCGGGTCACCGGCTACCACGTGCACCGGGGCGCGCTCGCCTCGATGCAGCGCAAGCCGCTGCCGACGGCCGACGAACTGCTGACGACGGCCCGCCGGGTCGTCGTCATGGAGGCCGTCAACGACCACACCAACATCGGGGCGATCTTCCGCAGCGCCGCCGCCCTCGGCATGGACGCCGTGCTGCTCTCCCCGGACTGCGCCGACCCGCTCTACCGCCGCTCCGTCAAGGTCTCGATGGGTGCGGTCTTCTCCGTCCCCTACGCCCGTCTCGGCACCTGGCCCAAGGACCTGGAGACCGTACGGGAAGCGGGCTTCAGGCTCCTCGCGCTGACGCCGGACGAAAAGGCCGGCAGCATCGACGAGGCGGCACCGCACCGGATGGACAGGGTCGCGCTGATGCTGGGCGCCGAGGGCGACGGGCTGTCCACCCGGGCCCTGGTCGCCGCCGACGAATGGGTACGCATCCCGATGGCGCACGGCGTCGACTCGCTCAACGTGGGAGCGGCCGCGGCGGTCGCCTTCTACGCGGTGGCATCGGGCCGCCCGCAGAACTGACCGGGTAACTGCGCGGGCAGCCACCCGCGCACCTGGCCGGCTAGGGCGTGTCCGGCCGCCGGTCCTGGGGCGGGGTCTCGATCTGGGCGTGGCTCCGGTTCTGGCTCGGGCCCGGATCCGTCCCCAGCCCCCGGGACGGCCCCTGGCAACCCTGGGCCGCCGCGATGCCGAGCGCCACCAGCAGCGTCACCACGACGAAGACGACGAGCCGCTGCCGCAGCAGCCGCGGATTGGCGGGACGCAGCCCCGACGAGGTCGTACGGGCCCCGGGCCGCGTTCCCGGTCGGCGGTTCGCCCCGTTCGTACTCTGCGGGCGCCGTCCGGAGCGGGTGGTGTTGCGCGGCGGCTGATGCTGCTGGGGGCGCGAACCACCGGTCCGGGGCGACCCGGCCCGCGACGACGAGGACGGTCTGCTGCCCTGAGGTTGCTTCTGCTTCTGCTGACGGGGCGCGGGAGGAGCCGCCCGCCGGGTCTGCTGCTCGGTGTACGGGCCGTCGAGACGGCCGGTCGGCCGGTCCAGTTCCTGAGCCGAACGCTGCACGGGCGGCCGGCTCTCGTGCAGCCCCTGGGCCTCCCGCGCCGCGATCTCCTTGAGCCGCATGGAGAGTTGGAGCGTACTGGGCCGCTCCTCGGGGTCCTTCGCCAGGCAGGCGCTCACCAGTGGCGCGAGCGCGTCGTGCACATCGCGCAGCTGGGCCTCCTCGTGCACCACCCGGTACAGCATCACCTCGGAACTGCCGTGCCCGAATGGCGAGTCGGCCATGGCCGCGTACGCGAGGGTGGCCCCGAGCGAGAACACATCGGTCGCGGGCGTCACGGCCGCGCCGCGCACCTGCTCGGGCGCCAGGAACCCCGGCGACCCCACCGCCGTACCGACATGGGTGAGGGTGGAGGCCCCGGTCGCCCAGGCGATCCCGAAGTCGATGATCCGGGGGCCCTTGGGGGAGAGGAGGATGTTCGACGGCTTCAGGTCGCGGTGGACGACACCGGCCTCGTGCACCGCCACCAGGCCCTCCGAGAGCGCGGCTCCGATCGAGGCCACCTCGGCCGCCGACAGCGGCCCCTCCTCGGCGACCTTGTCGTGCAGCGAGGGGCCCGGGACGTACTGCGTGGCGAACCACGGACGGTCCGCCTCCAGGTCCGCGGCCACCAGGCGCGCCGTACAGCCGCCCCGGATCCGCCGCGCGGCGGACACCTCACGCGCGAAACGGGAGCGGAACTCCTGGTCCTCCGCCAGATCGGGGCGGATCACCTTCAGCGCCACCCGCTGGCCCCGCCGGTCCGAACCCAGGTAGACGACACCCATGCCGCCCGCTCCGAGCCGCCGGTGCAGTCTGAACGAGCCGACGACACGCGGGTCCTCGCGCCGGAGCCGCATCATCGCCATGTCTGCCCATCCCCGCTGCCTGGTCCGCCTGACGAGGCACAGCTTACGTACCCGGCGCCCGGGGTGCTCAGAGGCCGCGCCCTCACCGGCCGATCGATTGTCCGTGCGCGGCACGCCCCCTGACGGGGCATGGGGCCGGGACGGGTGCGGTGCCGGACGGGGCCGGCCCCCAAGACGGTTGAGCCGAGGGGTGGTTGGAGCACGGCCGGACATCCGCCGCACCGCACCGGCCTCGGCCGGGACGGGCGCCCGCGGCCCTTGCCGGCGCACCGGGACGGGCCGCCGGAGGTAAGGGTGAGTGAAGTCACGGTGATTGTCGCCGCGCGCACCGGTGGGCCGCGTCTCACAGCGACTCCGGCCCCCCGCGAGGTCCGCCGCAGGTGCGGGTACCCCCTCCGGGATGTCCCCGGGGTCGGGCGCCCGGTCTCCACCCAGGGGAGTACACCGGCGACCCGTGGCTCATCCTCCGGGAGGCCCGGCAATCGGTACGCGGGCATGACGCCCGCAGCACCCCGCGTCCCTAATGTTGAGGTCAAGCGGCGGGCGCAATACTCGTCCCCCGAGGTCACACGCCCGCCGCCCCACATCTGGTCAGGAGAGGAACCATGGCGGACACGGCACCGCGGACCACGATCCGCGCAGGACGCAGGGCCCAAGCCTCGTTCGGCAGCCGCCCGTCCTCCGGCACACGCCACCCACTGGTGGCGACGGCGATGGTTCTTCCCCTGGCGGCCCTGCTCGTGGTCGTCTTCGGCGGCTGGGACGCAGTGGTCACACAGGCGTCGTCCGTGGGCGTGATGCTGGGGCGCTGAGCGGCGCCCCGGGTCCGGAAGAGCGGTCCGGACCGGGACATCCGGCCAACAACCCCGTGGGGACGGGGGTGCGGCGGACGGCAGCGTTTGTCCGGTCAGCTGGGGAGCTGACCGGACATCGCGCTTTCCGGGGCCGTTCGCGGCCCGGCAGAGATCGTCCCGCCCCACGAATCCCTCCGGCGCAGTGGCGATCGCGTCGCCCTGCGGCTCTTCCCGGCGCAGCGGCGATCACGTCGCCCCACGGCTCTTCCCGGCGAAGTGGCGCTCACCGCTGTCCACGGCCGCCTCCGGCGCGCGTACGCTCATCGGCGGGCCCGGTGCTGACCGGACCCGCCCGTACCAGTCCGCCATCGGGGGAGACCGTGACCACCGCAGTCGTACGGGTGCTGGGCGATCTCGCCCATCGGGCCGCCCACGAACACCCCGGGGCCCCGTGCGCCTGCCCGCCCCCGACGGTGCTCGCGGACCGTGCGGACGGCACGGTGGTCCGCAGTGGGGCCGTCGTCGCCAAGGCCCACGCCCCCGACACGGACACTCCCGGCCTGCTCACCCGCCTCACCCTCGCGAATGACCCGCACCTCACCGGCATCCTGCTCGCCCCGCTGATTCCCGGCCCCTTGGCACCCCCCACCACCCTCCACGGCCGCCCGGTCACCCTCTGGCCCCACGGCCGGCCCGTCGACCCCGGCGACCCCGACGCCGCCCCCTGGGCGGAGGCCGCCGTTCTGCTGGCCGGGCTGCACCGGACCCCGGCCCCGGCTTCCCTCGCGCTCCCGCCCATGCGCGGCCCGGCGAAGGCCGCACTCGCCGTCGCCCGGATGCGCGCCGCACGGCCCGGCGACCCGGCCACCGCCCCCGTGCTCGAAGCCTGGCGCCGTCTGCCGGCCTGGGCCCGGGACGAGGCCGTCGCACCCCAACACCGCTCGCGCTTCCTGTGCCACGGCGATCTGCACCTCGGCCAGCTCGTCCGCCACCCGGCCCCGCACGGACCATGGCTGCTCATCGACGTGGACGACGCCGGTCTCGGCGACCCCGCCTGGGACCTCGCCCGCCCCGCCGCCTGGTACGCGGCCGGGATCCTGCCCCCCGAGGTCTGGCTCCGCTTCCTGGACGCCTACCGGGCAGCGGGCGGCCCGGCCGTGCGCGCCGAGGGCGATCCCTGGCCGGACCTGGACGTTCCGGCCCGCGCCCTGACCGTCCAGGCCGCCGCGCTGGCATTCGCCAAGTCGGCGGTGGAGGACCGGACTCCGGATGAGGTGGAACAGACAATGATCGACGCCTGTGCCCGAATTGCATCTCTCCCGCCCGAGTTGGGCGCCGAACACTCGTCGTAGGCTGAACCGACCGTCGACGGGCATGAATTCCGGCGACGGCGACCCGACGGCGAGGAGTGAGCCGAACCATGCAGTGTCCCAAGTGCCACGCACAGATGCACACGTACAACCGCAACGGCATACAGATCGAGCAGTGCAGCGGCTGCCGGGGAATCTTCCTCGACTACGGCGAGCTGGAGTCCCTCACCCGCATCGAGGCGCAGTGGACGCAGCAGGCCCCGCCCGCACCGCCGGCCCCGCAGGCGTACCCGTCCGCCCCGGCGCCCGCCTGGGGTGCCCCGCAGCACCACGGCGGCCACGGCGGTCACTACCGTCACAAGAGCTTCGGCCGCATGCTCTTCTCGTCCTGAACGGGACACCACCGCTGAGTGCGTGACCGTGGGCCCGGACGCGTTCCGTCCGGGCCCGCAGTGCGTCCGCACCCCAATCCGTGCGCCGGTAACGACGAGCCCGGGAACGGCGAAGCCCCGGTCGTCGAGACGACCGGGGCTTCTGGTGGTGCGCGATACTGGGATTGAACCAGTGACCTCTTCCGTGTCAGGGAAGCGCTCTCCCGCTGAGCTAATCGCGCAGGGTGAACCTGCGTGTACTGCGTGCGCGATACTGGGATTGAACCAGTGACCTCTTCCGTGTCAGGGAAGCGCTCTCCCGCTGAGCTAATCGCGCGGGGATCCTTGCGGACCAGTGGACGATACTGGGATTGAACCAGTGACCTCTTCCGTGTCAGGGAAGCGCTCTCCCGCTGAGCTAATCGTCCTTGGAGGTGGAGACGGGATTTGAACCCGTGTAGACGGCTTTGCAGGCCGTTGCCTCGCCTCTCGGCCACTCCACCAGGAGTGAGGGTTCGGGAAGATCCCCCACTTTCTGCGAGCGGACGACCAGGTTCGAACTGGCGACCTCAACCTTGGCAAGGTTGCGCTCTACCAACTGAGCTACGTCCGCTTGTCTTTCCCGGTCCGCTTGCGCGTCCCGGCGACGTGTTGAACTCTAGCGGATTCCCGGGCCAGTACAAAAACGCGTTTGTGCAGCGTGCTGAGGTGCGCTTGCCCCGGCGCAGGTCATCACCGGCCGCCCTAGACTCGACGACGTGCACGACCTCGCTCCAATAGCCCGCTTCGGCGGCCTCGTCGCGTCCGATCTCCGTGACGTGACCAGTGATCCCGCAGCCCTCGAATCATCCGGTTTCTGGGCTGTATCCGCCGATTTCGAGGGCCGCCTCGTCTGCGCGCGCTTCGGCTCCGTACGCACCGAAGCGGTGCCCGCCCCCGTGCCGGGCGCCTGGCACGGGCCCGCGGCCGGTGACTGGACCTCGTCCCTGGACCGTGTCGCGTACATCGCTGGCGTACGGCGGATCCGCGAGTACATCGCGGCGGGCGAGGTCTACCAGGCCAACCTCTGCCGGGTGCTGACCGCGCCGCTGCCCGATCCCGGCGCCGCCGACGTGGACGCGCTGACCGCACTGCTGGCCCGCGGCAACCCCGCTCCGTACGCAGGAACGATCCGGCTGCCCGCGCACGGCGTGGAGATCGCCACCGCGTCCCCCGAACTCTTCCTGAAGCGCGACGGCCGGACCGTCGAATCGGGACCGATCAAGGGCACCGGGCGGACCGAGGACGATCTGCTGGAGAAGGACCACGCGGAGAACGTGATGATCGTCGACCTGGTCCGCAACGACCTGGGCCGGGTCTGTGCCACCGGGTCGGTCACCGTTCCCGACCTCTGTGCGGTGGAGAAGCACCCCGGCCTGGTCCACCTCGTCTCCACCGTGCGCGGGGAGCTCGCCGAGGGCGCCGGCTGGCCCGGGCTCCTCGGCGCCGCGTTCCCGCCCGGCTCCGTCACGGGGGCACCCAAGTCCAGCGCCCTGCGGATCATCGAGGAGCTGGAGACCGCACCGCGCGGGCCCTACTGCGGGGGCATCGGCTGGGTCGACGCCGACCGCCGTACCGCCTCGCTCGCCGTCGGCATACGCACCTTCTGGATCGACCGGACCGGTCCCGCCCCGGTCTTCCGCTTCGGCACCGGGGCCGGCATCACCTGGGGCTCCGATCCGGAACGCGAGTGGGACGAGACCGAACTCAAGGCGTCCAGGCTGCTGGCTGTAGCGTCGGGTGATCACGAAACAACCGGAAGGACCGCGTGATGAGGATTTGGGTCAACGGCGAACTGCGCGATGCCGAAGACGCCAGGGTGTCCGTGCTCGACCACGGACTCACCGTGGGGGACGGCATCTTCGAGACGGTCAAGACCGTCGACGGCAGGCCCTTCGCCCTCACCCGCCACCTCGACCGGCTGACCCGCTCGGCCCGCGGTCTCGGACTCCCCGACCCCGACCTCGACGAGGTCCGCCGCGCCTGCGCCGAGGTCGTCGACGCCAACCCGATGGCACTCGGCAGGCTCCGCATCACCTACACCGGAGGGCTCTCCCCGCTCGGCTCCGACCGCGGCGACGCCGGACCCGGTCTCGTCGTCGCCCTCGGCGAGGCGGGCCGCCGTCCCGACACCACCGCCGTGATCACCGTCCCCTGGACGCGCAACGAACGCGGCGCGCTCACCGGTCTGAAGACCACTTCGTACGCCGAGAACGTCGTCGCCCTCGCCCGCGCCCACGAGCACGGCGCTTCGGAGGCGCTCTTCGCCAACACCGCCGGGCAGCTCTGCGAAGGCACCGGGTCCAATGTCTTCGTCGTCCTCGACGGGCAGCTGCACACCCCGCCGGTCGCCTCCGGCTGCCTCGCCGGGATCACCCGCGCGCTGGCCGTGGAGTGGGCGGGCGCACAGGAGACCGAGCTGCCGTTCGACGTCCTGGATCGGGCCGAGGAGATCTTCCTCACCTCCACCCTGCGCGATGTGCAGGCAGTCCACCGGGTGGACGGCCGTGAGCTGCCCGGCGGGGTCGGCCCCGTGACCGCCAAGGCGATGCGGATCTTCGACGAGCGGGCCGGAAACGACCTCGACCCGTAGAGCCGGACAGGTCCGAACCGGAAATCGGGTGACGGGCCGGGCTCCAGCGGATAGAACATCTTCGATGACCACCACCCTCCGGCCGACCGGGCCGATCCAGCAAGGCGCCGACGGCGCGCAGACCCGCGCGTACGACGTGTGCGACAACGGGCGGCCCGTCGGCGCCGTCGAGATCGGCACCGATCCCGGATTCGGTACGAAGGCGGGCGTGCTGCGTTCCCTGCGCATCGACGAGTCGCGCCGCAGGCGCGGTCGCGGCACCATCGCGGCGCTGGCGGCCGAAGAGGTGCTGCGGGGCTGGGGCTGCACCCTGATGACCGTGCTGGTCGCGGCGGACGATCCGGCGGGGCAGGCGCTGGCCACCACGCTGGGCTACACCGAGCGCAGCAGGAACATGGTCAAACAACTGGAGCCGGCCCCGCCCGCCCTGCCCGGCGACGTCACCGCCCGGCCGATGACGGACGAGGAGTTCGCGCACTGGGAGCGCGACGCGATCACCCTCTACGCGCAGACCTGGATCGAACGCGGTATCCCCGCGGACCAGGCCATGAGAAAGGCCGAGTCCAGCCACGCCCAGCACCTGCCGCACGGCCTCGCCACCGAAGGAGCGCATCTGCACGTCCTCACGCACGAGGGCGAGGCCGTGGGACACGTCTGGGTGGCGCGGCACGAAATGCATCCGGGGATGCTGGTGGGCTACGTCTTCGACGTCGAGGTGCGCGAGGAGTTCCGGGGGCGGGGGTACGGCCGGGCGCTGATGCTCCAGGCGGAACGCATCGCGCTCGACGCGGGCGACGACCGGCTGGGACTGCATGTCCTCGCGTCCAACACACCCGCCCTGCGGCTGTACGAGTCGCTCGGATACCGGACGACCCTGTACAACCTGGCCAAGAACCTCTGAGGAGCGGGCCGCTCAGCCCCGCTCGGCGAGCAGCCGGTCGGCGATCTCCTCGATCCGCTCGCGCAGCCCGTCCTGGCTCTTGCCGCCGTCCAGCCGCTCGTCGCCGATCACATACGTCGGGGTGCCGGTGACGCCGATCGCCTTGCCCTCGGCCTGGTCGGCGTCGACGATCAGCATGTGGCGTCCGTCGATCAGCGCGGTGTCCATCTCCTCGGCGTCCAGGCCGAGTTCCCGTGCCACCTCGATGAGCAGCGGCTCGCCGGTGCGGGCGAGACCGTCCGTACGGGCGAGCACCGCCTCGATGTACGGCCAGTCCTTCCCCTGGGCGGCCGCCTCCTCGGCGGCCTGCGCGGCGGCGTAGGCGTGCTTGTGCTTCTCCAGCGGGAAGTGCCGCAGCCGCACCTCCAGCCGGTCGCCGTACTTGGCCCTCAGGGCGTGCACATCGGTGAGGGCCTGGTGACAGTCGGGGCACTGGAGCTCGCACCAGACGTCGAGGACGACGGGGGCCGCAGGGGTGGAATCGCTCATGCGGCCAGTCTCCCAGGACGCGCGCGAGCCTCCCAATCGGCACCCGGTCCGCCGGGGGCTCCGCACGGCCGGCCCGTCACCGATCGGCACCTGGGGAGGATCCCGGCCCTGAAATGTCCCTGATGCGGTCCCGGATCGTGGCCACCGGGCCGGTCACCGGTGCAGGATGGAAGGGACGTTTCCCCGTGCGCCAGGAGGCACCGATGCTTGCCGAGACCATCTGCTCCGCGGTGTCCGCGGCGGGCCTGGGCATCGCCGCCGTCACCGCCTGGCGAAAGCGCTTCCTCGCCGCGACCCGGATCGCCGCCTACTCCCTCGTCCCGATCGCGCTGGTCCTGACCGGGATCGTGGACTGGGTCGCCGGGATCGCCTTCAAGCCGAGCGTCTGGCTCGGTTTCGGGCTGCTCGCCGTGGCCTGGCTGCTGTTCATGACGACCCGGGCGATCGAGCGCCGCAGCGGCGGCAGCCGCAAGGAGCGCCGGGCCGCCACGCGGGCGGCACAGGGCGAAGCGATCGCCCCCGCGGCCTCCGCACCTTCCCTGGGGGCAGGGCTCCCGGGGACGCAGGCGCAGCCGAAGGCGAAGCCCCGGCAGCAGTCCGCCGCGCCGGGCGAGGACTTCAGCGACATCGAGGCCATCCTGAAGAAGCACGGAATCTGACCCCTGCACTGCCCCGGGCCCGGAAGGCCGGGGCAGGTCGATCCGCTGTCGATGAATCGATTCATGGTGATTGTTGACGGTGTACAGACGCACGGCTAGCTTGTGACGACCGGACTGAACCAATTCACTCCGCGGGAGGGGCGGCCCGGGAGGCCGGGTCCTGCGGTACGGGACCGGTCCGTCCCGCAACGCCGTCCGTACGATGGGGGCACGCCGCGGACCGGTGCGGCCGAAGGCATCAGTGGGGCAGGGCAAGTGGCGCGTGTGGCAGGGATCAAGGATGTGGCCCGGCAGGCCGGAGTCTCCGTGGGCACCGTGTCCAACGTGATCAACCGGCCCGAGGCCGTGCTGCCGGACACCCGTGCGCGGGTGCTCGCGGCCATCGAGGAACTCGGGTACGTACGCAGCGAGTCGGCGCGCCAGCTCAGGGCGGGCCGCAGCCGGATCATGGCCCTGCTCGTCCTCGACATGGGCAACCCGTTCTTCGTGGACGTGGCCCGCGGCGCCGAGCGCGCCGCCCGGGCTGCCGGTCTCGGTGTCATGGTCTGCAACAGCGACCAGAGCCCGACCGAGGAGGCGGAGTACCTCGGGCTCTTCGCCGAACAGCGGGTCTGCGGAGTCCTGGTCACCCCGGCCGACGCGACCGGCCGGAACCTGGAGGCGTTCGCCCGGCACCGGATCCCGTACGTGCTGGTGGACCGGGTGGCGCCGGGCACGGGGACCTGCGCGGTCTCCGTCGACGACGTCCGGGGCGGCGCGCTAGCCGTCGGCCATCTGGTCTCGGCCGGCCACCGCTCGGTGGCGTACGTCAGCGGCCCGGGCGACCTCCATCAGATCCGGGACCGGCGCGAAGGCGCCCTGGCGGCCCTCGCGGACGCCGGGCTGCCGCCCGAGGCGCTCGTCGAGATCCCTTCCGACCGGCTGGACGTGGCGGCGGGCCGCGATGCCGGGGCCAGGCTGCTCGGCCTCGTGCCCCGGCCGACCGCGGTGTTCTGCGCCAACGACCTGCTCGCCCTGGGTGTGCTCCAGGCGCTGTACGCGGCGGGCGTCCGGGTGCCGCAGGACATGGCCATCGTCGGCTACGACGACATCGAATTCGCCGCCGCCGCTGCCGTACCGCTCACCTCGGTCCGCCAGCCCGCGGTCGTCATGGGCCGGATGGCCGCGGAGCTCCTGCTGGAGGAGTCGGACGACGAGGACGGCACGCACGAGCACCGCAGTGTGGTGCTCCAGCCGGAGCTCGTGGTGCGGGCCTCCAGTTCGACACCGCGCTGAGGCGGCGGAGCGAAAGCCGCCGGGGTGTGTCCGCCGCACCCTGAATTCGCCCTGCGCGGGATCGCGTTGACCAGCGGCGAAAGCGTCCCGGCTTTCCGTTCGGGGGAGTTGGGTACGCGATGCTCCGGGCGCAGCGCCGAATGTGTGGTGGGTGATCGGACGCCGGAGCGAATCCGGGCCTCTCCCGGTGGGTGAACTCCCGGTGGAAAAAGGCATGTTGATCGCCAACGGGGGGCGGACTGAGTCATGATCGTCCTGAGATGGTCGACACCTCCCGGGGCGATGTCCCCGCAAGCCCTGCCGAAGAGCCACGCGGCTGCCTCTTCGCGCTTTCCCAGCCCCCTTTGATGATCTTCCTCGCGGTGGTCGGCAGCCTGTTGCTGATGGCCGCGTTGCACGATCTCTTCATGCTGTGAGCGGTCAGCCGGCCGCTTCCTTGCGGCGTGCCCGGTACGCGGCCACATGCAGACGGTTGCCGCAGGTGCGGCTGGAGCAGTAGCGGCGGGAGCGGTTGCGGGACAGGTCGACGAAGGCGTGCCGGCAGTCCGGCGCCTCGCAACGCCGCAGCCGCTCCTGCTCGCCCGCCACCACGATGAAGGCCAGCGCCATGCCGCAGTCGGCCGCGAGGTGATCGGCGATCGACGCGTCCGGGGCGAAGTAGTGCACATGCCAGTCGTAGCCGTCGTGATTGCTGAGCTGCGGTGTGGTGCCGGCGGCGGCGACGAGCGTGTTGACGAGCAGGGCGGCGGTCCGGGCGTCGTCCGTCGCGAAGATCTCGGCGAAGCGCGTCCGTACGTCCCGCACCGCCCGCAGATCCTTGTCGTGGAGCTCGCCCACACCGCTGATCCGATGGCGCCGCGCGAAGTCGTAGAGCGCTTCGATGTCGGCGAGGCCGTCGCTCCGCCCGCCCGCCGGCTGCCCGGTCTCCGGCGGCTCGCTCTCCGGTGCGGTGTTCACCAGCTCGACCACCGTGTCGAGGGCGATCCGGGTGTCGTGGGGGATCAGCACGCTTTCGCTCCCTGCCTCCGGCGGGCGGGTGTCCGCCGATGCGGGCTGACTCTACTGGCTCGGCCGCGCCGCACAGCGGCCCGAGACGGCCTGTGGGGGGTGCGGAGAGCGGATACCGGCCATGGGCGGGTATCCGTGGCCGGTAGGCGTCCGTCAGGGGCGTGAGGCGGGCGTCATGAGCCCCCGGGCGAGCGCCGGCGCCGTCACCACGGTGGTTTCCGTGATGACGGCGCCGGTGTCAGCCTTATGAGGTTTTCCGCGCGGCGCCGTCTCCCCGAGTCGGACGGCGCCGTGCAGCTCTCGGCCTGGCTCAGCTCTCGGCCAGGATGTGTGAGAGCTCCGTATCGAGGTCGAAGTGACGATGCTCGGTGCCTGGTGGAACCGCGGCGTCGGTCCGCTTCAGGAACGACTCCAGGGCCCTCGCCGGGGCTTCGAGCAGGGCTTCGCCCTCTGGGGAGCTCAGCGCGATGCAGACGACGCCCTGGCCGTGACTACGGGATGGCCAGACGCGGACGTCTCCGGTGCCGGTGGGCCGGTGCAGCCCCTCGGCAAGGAGGTCGCGGGCGAATACCCATTCGACCGTCTCCTCCGCTCCGGTATGGAAGGTGGCGTGCACGGCATACGGATCGGCCGTGTCATACCGCAGGCCCGCGGGTACAGGCAGTGAGGACTCGCTCGACACAACGAGGCGCAGGTGCAGCTCGCAGCTGACCGTGGTGTTCATAAGCGCCAGGGCCTTTCGCTCAGTGTGCGCTCGGGGATTCGCACGTCGGCGAAATCGACATGCCACCTACGGTGGCGTTGTAAACCCCTCTGACCTTTTTGTGTTCCTTCAGGTAGCTCGTACGGCGGTGTGTAACTTTCGGTTATGCGGCCATTCCGGTGATGAAGACCGTTCCGGTAGGTTGGCTGTCATGAATGCGGAGCGTGACGTGCGGAACGGGGACGCCGCGTCGGCGACACCGGTGTCCGGCGCGGGGGACAGGGCGGACAGCGTGACGGGTGAAGTCACCGAGGGTGTGACCAAGGAACGGGAGCTCGGCTCCCGGGCGCCCGGGTTCATCAAGGCGTCCAGGACGCTGCACCTGAGCTGGCAGGTCGGCGTCTTCATCGTCGGCCTCGCCGTGGTCGTGGCGGGCATCATCATGCTGCCCCTGCCGGGCCCCGGCTGGCTGGTGATCTTCGGCGGCATGGCGATCTGGGCGACCGAATTCGTCTGGGCGCAGCTGGTGCTCCGCTGGACCAGGCGGAAGGTGACCGAGGCCGCCCAGCGGGCGCTCGACCCCAAGGTCCGGCGGCGCAACATCATCCTCACGTCGGTCGGCCTGGTGATCATCGCGGTGCTGGTGGGGATCTACGTCTGGAAGTTCGGCATCACCATGCCGTGGAAGATCCACGAGTGACCCCGGGGTGGTCATGGGACGCCGCTGACATGGGGTAATGTTTGGCCTGCGCCCGGGCGATTAGCTCAGTGGGAGAGCGCTTCGTTCACACCGAAGAGGTCACTGGTTCGAACCCAGTATCGCCCACCCCGGACAGAGGGCCCGTGAGACCGCAGAGTCTCACGGGCCCTCTGCGTTTTCCGCTTCCGGCCGGCCCGCCGGACCCTCGTCGGTGTCTCCGTGAACGATTCGCAAACGCTTTCGTGAACGATTCAATCCATGCGGTAGCGGACGGTCCGGGTCCGCAAAGCCGGGAGATCCATCCGGATATCGCGGCCGGACGGACTTCCGGAGCCGCGGGAATTCCCGGAAAGGGATCGGTCCCCGGCGTCCGCGAGCAATGTCACGGACGATTCGGGAACTCCGCCGGGAATTCCCGCCGTGGCGGAGACGGGTGCGAACTGCTCGATTTCACGGGCGAGTTCGCGCGGCCGCTTCCCCGGGGCCGGCCCGTGATCAGACCGGCCCCGGGCGACGCACCGTCAGCGCATCCGGCCCACGGTCTCCTTCAGCCGCCGCGCATCGCGCAGACGCTGCTCGTATGTCGCCCCGACCACCAGCAACAGCAGTCCGGCCACGGCGGGCGGCAGCCAGCGCGGCAGCGCGCCGACCACCTGGACGACGTACGGCGCCAGTTCGTGCACGGCGTCCAGGGCCAGCACCGCGCCGCCGACCAGCAGCAGCGCCTGGAGCCGCAGCCGGGCGCCCGCCAGGGTGATCACCAGGGCGGCCACACCGAGGAGCAGCGGCCGCAGCCAGTGCGGATCGATCCAGGCCGCGAAGAGGCTCGGCACCAGCGTCACCGTGAGACCCGCCCCGTACGCCGTCCACGACGACGCCTCCGGGTCGCGGCGCCGGCGCAGTACACCGACCGCCAGGGCGGGCACCGTCACCGGCAGGGTGTACGCCTCCGGGGCCGACACCCCCGAGGCCGTCAGCCGCACCCAGGTCGCCAGGACGAACAGCGCCAGTGCCAGATACCCGGCGACCGGCCGGCGCTCGGCCCGTACGGCCGTGCCCGCCGCCAGCACACCGCTCAGCGCCAGCACCAGTGCCAGGAACGGCCCGTCCGGCACGGCCATGACCACCGCCACCGCGGCCGCCATCGCGCCGGTCAGCTCGACCGGGAGGGCCGACGGGCGGTTTTGCAGCCGTGCCCCGAGCAGCACCGTCACCAGCGGGACGGCCAGCATCAGCGGCGCCGCCCGATACCCGGCGAGCCCCAGTGACGCCCCGGCCGCACGGGCGATCACCATCGCGCACACCACGGCCCCGCACGCCGACACCGACTGCACGATCCGCAGCGCCCCCACCGCACGCGTCGCACGGTCCTGCGGAAGTCCCCGCGTCGGCGTCGCGGTGTCGTCGAGCAGCACCGCGACCGCGCCGGACACCAGCAGCAGCACCGCGAACACCGCGTACGTCATGGCCTCCGCAGCGAGCGCGAGGAGCCCCGCACTCACCGCGCCGGCCAGCCCGCACACCAGCGCGGCCGTTCCCACGGCAACCGCCCCGTGGCGCAGCCCGCGTACCGCCACCGCGAACACCGCGGCGACCAGTACCGACTGCGCCGCCACGGCCGCCGCGTACGGCAGCCCCAGCACCGCGGGCAACGCGGTGAGCCCCGCCCAGCAGAGCACCGTCGCGACGGCCCCCGCCGTGTTCCGCCAGGCCGGACCCGGCGAGACCACCGGACCCGCCGCCCGTACCAGCCGGTCCCACGACCGGTGCGCCGCCCCGAGCAGACCTGCCACCACCAGCAGCACCACCGGGGCCGCGGTCAGCCGGGACCACGCCAGGCCCTCCGTGCCCAGGGCGGCCCGGACCCCACCGTCCGGAGCGCCGGACCACACGCGGGCCAGCTGCGACACCGCGCCCATCAGCGACATCCCGACCGGCGGCGCCGAGGCCAGCACCGCGACCGCGGTCACCGCCGACGAGGCCCACACCAGGCCCTGCCCGACCGGCCGGGGCAGCGGTGCCCGTACCGACGCCAACAGCACCACACCGCACAGCAGATACAGCGGCACCGACCAGTTCCACTCCACCCCGGCACGCAGCACACCACCGACCGCGGCCACCCCGGACACTCCGGCGAGCAGACCGCCGGCCACAGCGAGACCCCTGGGCGCACGCCACGCCCCGAACAGTGCGATCGCCGCCCCCGCGAGCAGCAGCGCGGCCGGTGCAAGCGCGTCCGACGCCGCATCGGCGGACACCGACTGCGCCAGGGCCACCGCCAGTCCCAGCAGGCCCGTCGTCCAGCAGCCGACACAGGCCGTCACCCGGACCGCGAGGCCCGGACCCCGCATCGCGATCGTGCAGTCCAGCGCCGCCGTCAGCAGCAGCGCCCAGCCGAACACCGAGGCGTCCGAACCTGCCGACCAGGCCCACAGCAGCAGTGGCAGCTGAGCGCTCACCACCGCCAGGGGCAGCGGCAGCCGGAGCCGGTCGAGCAGCAGCCCGTACCCGGCCCACAGCACCGCCAGGACGGCCGAGGCGGCCGCGGCGAAACCGGGCCCGTCGGCGTCCGGCATCGCGACCCGGTGCAGCGCGTAGGCGTCGAGGATCATCAGCACGGACGCCAGGGCGCCCAGCGACTCGGCCGTCGCTGACAGACCGCGGCGCAGCAGCGCGGCGGGAGCGGCGAGCGCCGCGAGCGTCACCACGGCGAGTACCGCCGAACGGCCGGCGATCCCCATGTGACCCCAGCTGACCAGGGTGAACGCGATCGCCGCGATCGTCAGCAGCAGACCGCCCAGGGTGAGCAGCACATTCTGCGCGCCGCGCGGTGCGGCCTGCGCGGCAGGCGGCCCGAACGGAGCCGCGAACGGGGCCGCGGGCCGAGCCGGCGGAGGCGGCCCGAACGGAGCGGCGAACTGCGGAGCCGGCGGCCCGGCGGGAGGCGTCAGCACGCTCAGCAGCCAGGCACGGCGAACCAGCAACTGGGACCGGCGGGCGTCCAGCCGGGCCAGTTCGCGATCGAGGAGCGCCAATTCCTCGGCGGGTGGCGGCACATGTTCCATGAACGCGAGTGTGGTGCGAGCCACAGGTTCGGACATGCGCTCGGATACTCAGTTACCCGGCTGAGTACGCGCAGACTGGGGCCATGGACTGGAGCCACTACCGATTTGTGAGTATCTGGGACCTTCCCGCACCGCCCGACGCCGTGTACGGGATCCTCGAACGAGCCGATGACTACCCGCGCTGGTGGCCTCAAGTCCGTGAGGTCACCCCGCTCGACGACACCACCGGCACCACCCGTATCCGCTCGCTCCTCCCGTACGACCTCGTCATGACCGTCCGCGAGCGCCGCCGCGACCCCCGGGCCAGGGTGATCGAGGCGACGCTCAGCGGCGATCTGGACGGCTGGGTCCGGTGGACGGTCGGCCCGCACGACGGTGGCAGCCGGGCCGTCTACGAGCAGGAGGTCGAGGTGCGCCGGCGGCTGATGCGGCTGCTGGCGGTGCCCGGACGCCCGGTGTTCCGGGCCAATCACGCCCTGATGATGCGGGCCGGGCGGCGGGGTCTCACGGCCAGACTGGAAGCAGTTTGAACCGGACCCGCAGGGACCTGTATGGTTCAACCCGTTCCCGGGCGATTAGCTCAGTGGGAGAGCGCTTCGTTCACACCGAAGAGGTCACTGGTTCGAACCCAGTATCGCCCACCCGGAAGAAGCCGGTCCGTCAGCAGAATCGACGGACCGGCTTCTGCGTGCGCGGAAGCGGATGCCGGGCATCCGGTCACGCCGCGGCAGGCAGCTCAGGGCGCAGCGGCCAGGCCGGATCCACCGCCTCCGCCGTGCCGTTCTTCGCGAACCACGCCTGGAGCCCGCGCGCCTGCGCCGCATGCCACACGGCCTGCAAGGTGTGCAGCTCCGGCGGGGTCAACCGGTCCAGCCGGGACGAGAACCGCCGTCCCACCGCCCGTACCAGCTCCAGCGAGGCCGCCGCGTCGGCCGCCGCGTCATGGGCGCCGTCGAGCACCACGCCGTACAGCTCGCAGAGATCGGTGAGGGTCCGCCGACCCTTGCGGTAGCGGTCCAGCTGCTTGTCGAGCACCCGCGGATCCAGCACGCACAGCGGGGAGTTCTGCAGATACAGCCCGAGCGACGAGGCGCGGTGGCGCTTCAGCTCGCGGTCCAGCAGCGTCAGGTCGAACGGCGCGTTCATCACGACCAGCGGGCGCCCCGCCGCACACTGCTCGGCCAGCGCACGGGCTATCTCCTCCACCACCGGCGCCGGCCACCGGCCGTTGCGCTGAAGGTGATCGTCGGTCAGACCGTGGATCTCGGTGGCCTCCACGGGTACCGGTATCCCCGGATTCACCAGCCAGCGGGTGACGCGCATCCGCCCGCCCGCCGCGTCCTGGACGACCAGGGCGGCCGAGACGATCCGGTCCCCCTCGACGTCGACTCCTGTTGTCTCGGTGTCAAAAGCGGCCAGCGGCCCCTCGTACCAGTGAGTCATCCCCGAACTCCTCGTGCCCGAACGGCAGATGTGTGATTCCTCTGCCCGGACCGGTGATACCCGCACCCTTTGCCTGATACGCCGTTTGCGGGCCGTCCGGTGCGGTGACAACACAGGTGAGGGGTACGGAAGTTGTCCGTCGCCCCGCCCCGGAGAACCGATCGGCACAGCCCGGAAGGCACACGCAGCCATGGCGCTCGCGCAGCCCGAACCGAGCGGGCTGCTGTCCCAGCGGATCGAACCGCTGCGCGGCACACTCGCAACCACCGCCTGCATGGAGACGCTCCAGGTGGGCTACCTGCACGCCGTCGCGGCCGCGGCGGGGTGTTCCCTGTCGCAGCCCTTCCCCGACAACGGCATCGACTGGCATGTCAGCCACGGCGCCCCAGGCCATGCCGTGGACGACGAGGTGACCATAAAGGTGCAGCTCAAGTGCACCTACCAGATCCCGCCGAACCCGCCGGGGCCGACATTCGCCTTCACCCTCGACAACGCCCACCTCGTGAAACTGGCCCGGACACCCGTGTCGGTGCACAAGATCCTCGTCGTGATGATCGTGCCGCGCAGCCAGGACGACTGGCTGCGCGCCGGACACGACCGGCTCGACCTCCGGCACTGCTGCTACTGGATCAACCTGGCCGGCCACGCGGTGACCGGCCGGCACCGGACCACCGTGCGGATCCCGACCTCGCGCATCTTCGACGACCGGGCACTCTGCGAGATCATGACCCGCGTAGGGGCGGGAGGGAGGCCCTGATGCACCGGCCGATGGGCGAATACGACGACTGCGCGGACGGAGCGATCCCGTCAGCCACCCGCCCGCGCCCCGCCGAGACAGCGGGGCCCTGGCCCGACGCGCCCCGGCTCCCCGGGAACATCCCGGACCCCGCCCGGGTCGATCCCGCGGTCCTCGGCGTCCTGCTCGGCCGGCACGGCTGGCAGCGCCGGGGCGGGGCGGCCGGGCGCTACAGCCGGTGGATCCCACCGGGCCCGCCGGCCCCGCCCGGCGGCGGGACGAGCCTCCTGGTCCCCGACACCACCGCCTTCCCCGACAGCGAGGACCTCCTCGCCGAGGCGCTGACCGCGCTCGCCCGCAGCGCCGCCCCCTCCGCCCGCGAGGTGCTGGTCTCCCTCGCCGTGCCCAGCGACGAGATCCGCTGGTGGCGCGAGGTCCCCGAAGCGGTCGCGGGCGCGGCCGGCTGGGCCGGGGCGGAGCGGCTGCACACCGCCGCCCGCCAGATACTGCTCGCCGGAGCCCTCGCCGTACGCGGAAACACCGGCTACCACGGCGCACGCCACCGCCGCAGGGCCCGGGCCGCGCTCGAAGGCATCCTCGTCGGGCCCGCTCCCGGCGGCCGGGAACTCGCCGCGTTCGTGCCGGTCGAACCGGGCCGCGCCGTTGCCGTACGCCTCTACCGGGCGCTGCACGCCACCCGCGAGGCCGTGGACTACCAGCGGGCCACCGGCGGCTACGAGGCCTTCGACACCGCCGTCGAGGCGGGCGTCAGCCGGGAGCTGACCGAGGCCGTCATCGCACTCGTCCGGGGCTCGGAAGGAGCCGGGATAGCGCTGGAGTGGGCGCCCGCCGCCGGGACGCCCGAGGGCTGCCCGGCACGGCCGGAGCCGGTGGAGTTCTCACCGGGCGACTTGCCCGCCCTGCGCCGGGCGGGCGCCCGCTACCTCCACGACGAGCCCGCGGTGACGGTACGGATCACCGGCGCCGTCGTCCGGATGCGCCGCTCGGCACCGCGCGGTGCCGGGATCGTGCGGCTGCGGGTGCTGGCCGGCGCCGAGGTGCCGCACGTAAGGCTGGAACTGGACGAGGAGGCGTACCGGATCGCCGGCCACGCCCATCTCGTGGGGCTGCCGATCCGGGTGCAGGGCAGGCTGGAGAGCCGTGGCGGCTTCCGGCGGCTGACGAGGACCTCGCACGTGGTGCCCGTGCAGGTCGACGAGGCGGAACGGGACCGGCTGATGAAGTCGCTCCAGGAGAACGTCGACCACTTCGAGGAGGCCTGCACCGGCGAATAGGGCCGCGGGGGAGGGGCCCGCGGGGGAGCGGTGGGGCCGGCTGCCCAATCCGTTTCGCAGAGGGGGCCCGCGGCTCGGTACGATTCGTATCGCACGCGCACTACGAACGCGTGCGTTCCCCCTGAGTCAGGAGAGACCGGTGTCAGACGTCCGTGTGATCATCCAACGCGATTCCGAGCGGGAAGAGCGCGTGGTGACGACGGGCACTACGGCAGCCGAGCTCTTTCCCGGCGAGCGCACCGTCGTCGCCGCCCGGGTCGCCGGCGAGCTGAAGGACCTCGCGTACGTCGTCGCCGACGGCGAGGTCGTCGAGCCCGTCGAGATCTCCTCCGAGGACGGCCTGAACATCCTGCGGCACTCCACCGCGCACGTGATGGCGCAGGCCGTGCAGCAGCTCTTCCCCGAGGCCAAGCTGGGCATCGGCCCGCCGGTCAAGGACGGTTTCTATTACGACTTCGATGTCGAGAAGCCGTTCACCCCCGAGGATCTCAAAGCCATCGAGAAGAAGATGCAGGAGATCCAGAAGCGGGGCCAGAAGTTCTCCCGCCGGGTCGTGACGGACGAGGCCGCCCGCGAGGAGCTGGCCGACGAGCCGTACAAGCTGGAGCTCATCGGCATCAAGGGCTCCGCCTCCTCCGACGACGGCGCGGACGTCGAGGTGGGCGGCGGCGAGCTGACCATCTACGACAACCTCGACCCGAAGACCGGCGACCTGTGCTGGAAGGACCTCTGCCGGGGTCCGCACCTGCCGACCACCCGGTTCATCCCGGCGTTCAAGCTGATGCGCAACGCCGCGGCGTACTGGCGCGGCAGCGAGAAGAACCCGATGCTTCAGCGCATCTACGGCACCGCGTGGCCCACCAAGGACGAGCTGAAGGCGCACCTGGAGTTCCTGGAGGAGGCCGCCAAGCGCGACCACCGCAAGCTCGGCAACGAGCTGGACCTCTTCTCCTTCCCGGACGAGATCGGCCCCGGTCTCGCGGTCTTCCACCCCAAGGGCGGCATCATCCGCCGCGCCATGGAGGACTACTCGCGCCGGCGTCACGAGGAGGAGGGCTACGAGTTCGTCTACTCCCCGCACGCCACCAAGGGCAAGCTCTTCGAGAAGTCCGGCCACCTGGACTGGTACGCCGACGGCATGTACCCGCCCATGCAGCTCGACGACGGGGTGGACTACTACCTCAAGCCGATGAACTGCCCGATGCACAACCTGATCTTCGACGCGCGCGGGCGTTCCTACCGTGAACTGCCGCTGCGCCTCTTCGAGTTCGGCACGGTGTACCGGTACGAGAAGTCCGGCGTGGTGCACGGCCTGACCCGCTCGCGCGGCTTCACACAGGACGACGCGCACATCTACTGCACCAAGGAGCAGATGGCGGAGGAGCTCGACCGCACGCTCACCTTCGTCCTGAACCTGCTCCGCGACTACGGTCTGACCGACTTCTACCTGGAGCTCTCCACCAAGGACCCGGAGAAGTTCGTCGGCTCCGACGAGATCTGGGAAGAGGCCACCGAGACGCTGCGCCAGGTCGCCGAGAAGCAGGGCCTGCCGCTGGTCCCGGACCCGGGCGGCGCCGCGTTCTACGGCCCGAAGATCTCGGTGCAGTGCAAGGACGCCATCGGCCGTACCTGGCAGATGTCGACCGTGCAGCTCGACTTCAACCTCCCGGAGCGCTTCGACCTGGAGTACACCGGCCCGGACGGCACCAAGCAGCGCCCGGTCATGATCCACCGTGCCCTGTTCGGCTCCATCGAGCGGTTCTTCGCGGTGCTGCTGGAGCACTACGCGGGTGCGTTCCCGGTGTGGCTGGCCCCGGTCCAGGCGGTCGGCATCCCGATCGGTGACGCGCACATCCCCTACCTCCAGGAGTTCGCGGCCAAGGCCCGGAAGAAGGGGCTGCGGGTCGACGTGGACGCCTCCTCGGACCGGATGCAGAAGAAGATCCGCAACCAGCAGAAGGCCAAGGTGCCCTTCATGATCATCGCGGGCGACGAGGACATGGCCAATGGCGCCGTCTCCTTCCGCTACCGCGACGGATCGCAGGAGAACGGCATCCCGGTCGAGGACGCCATCGCCAAGATCCAGAAGGCCGTCGAGGACCGCGTCCAGGTCTGACGGACACAGCAGGTGAGAGGCCCCCGGAGAGCTACCCGCCCTCCGGGGGCCTCTTCTCGTCCTCCCGTCGGAAGACCTGGAGCAGCCATGACGAGAACGCCCCCGTCACCGCCCCCAGGAGCGCCAGCCCGCAGACCATCAGGCCCGCGGCGACGACCCGGCCGCCCGGCGTGACCGGCACCGCGTCCCCGTACCCCACCGTCGTGAGCGTCTCGCACGCCCACCACACCGCGTCGCCGAAGGTGTGGATCGTGGATTCCGGGACCTTGCGCTCCTGGTGGTAGACCGCGAGCGCCGCTGAGAAGCCGAGGAGCAGGGCGGACGCGCCGGCGTAGCTGATCACACGCGCGTACAGGCTCAGCCGCGGCTGCTCCCGGCGCTGCTGGACCGCGGTGTAGACCCGGATCAGGCGCAGCGGCCGCAGCAGGGGAAGCAGCAGCACCAGCGTGTCCAGCCAGTGCACCCGGACGAAGCGGTGGCCCAGACCGCTGAGCCGGAACCGTACGACGTAGTCCGCCGCGAGGACCAGCCAGGTGGTGCCGACCAGGGTGAGGGCCAGGTCCCGCCAGGGTTCGGCATCCTCGGGGGCCAGCACCCAGACCGCGTAGCCGAGCAGGAAGAGCAGGGAGACGCCGAGGAGCGGCACTTCCGTGCGCTGCTCCCAGCGCCGGAGGCGAGGAGGAGTGGAGGCGGCGGACCGGTCGCTCATCGCCTCAGCATCGCCGTACGCGGACGGGTGTGGCCCCGGCGACACGCACCCCGGGAGTGAAGCAATATGCTGATCGCCATGACGAGTGAGCCGGAGCAGCAGATCGGAGTGGGAACGCCCGACGCGTTCCAGCGCCTGTGGACGCCCCACCGGATGGCGTACATCCAGGGCGAGAACAAGCCGACCGGTCCGGAGGCCGGCGACGGCTGTCCGTTCTGCGGGATCCCGTCGAGTTCGGACGAGGACGGGCTCGTCGTCGCGCGCGGCAAGTACGTCTACGCCGTGCTGAACCTGTATCCGTACAACGGCGGCCATCTGATGGTGGTGCCGTACCGGCACGTCGCGGACTACACGGAGCTGGACGGTCCGGAGACCATGGAGCTGGCCGACTTCACCAAGCGGGCGATGGTTGCGCTGCGGGCGGCCTCGGGGGCGCACGGATTCAACATCGGCATGAACCAGGGTTCGGTGGCGGGGGCCGGGATCGCGGCCCATCTGCACCAGCATCTGGTGCCGCGCTGGGGTGGCGACACCAACTTCATGCCGGTGGTCGGCCACACGAAGGTGCTGCCGCAGCTGCTTGCCGACACCCGCAAGATGCTGGCGGACGCCTGGCCGGCCGCCTGATCCCGGCAATGTCCTCCGTGAAGGCCGCCCCGGCCGCTGTTTCCCGCCGGGGCGGCCTTCGCGTGCCGGGGCGCCCGGCTACGCGTCGTACAGGTCGGCCTTGCGCGGGGTCGGGTCCTGTACCGCGCCGCTCAGTATCATCGAGCGGTTGTCGAAGCGCTCGATATCGACGCCGTTCTCCTTGAGGACGCGCAGGGCGGCGCTGTGGACGGCGCGCAGGACCGGCGTCGCGGCCCGCATCGCGTCGTCAGCCATGAAGCGGTGGCGCCACGGCTTCTCCGCCCAGGCGTGCCGCAGGCCGAACGGCTCGGGCAGGGCGATCTTGCCGCCCAGGTAGTCCAGCAGCGGCGGGTACCAGGTGAACGGGGCGCGCAGGGCGAGCCGGACGACCTCGCCGGGCTCGACCAGCGGGAGGGTTATGTCGCGGGTCTCCCAGAACCGGACGGTCTTGTTGACCGTCTTGGTCTTGGCCGCGGGCTTGCTGGTGAAGAGCGAGTGGACCGGCCCGAGCGCGTGCCCGGTGACCTCGATGCGCAGCGTCTCGTGGAGCACCGTGACCGTGATCATCATGGTGATGATCAACTGGCCTTCCCAGAGGGTGAACTGGACGCCGAGATAGTGCCGGTCGCCGCTGCCGAACTGCTGGTGGTTGCAGATCCGCTGTATCTCGTGCGGCTTGACCTGGAAGGTGGCGACGTCCTCACCGTCGGGGCGGGAGACCGAGCCGGCGTTCTCCCCGACGGGGGACACGATCCAGTGGGTGACCGAGGGGGTGGGGAACCCCCCGGTGTTCAGCGGGCCGCGCTCCAGCACCTTGAGCTGGTCGTGGATGGCCCGGATCAGGTCCCAGCTGCGGAACTGGTGGAACTCCTTGCCGGGTTCCTTGGAGACGAGCTCCTCGGCGAGCTGCCAGCTGCCCCAGCGGGTGCCCATGCCGAGGATGCCCTTGGGGCCCGCGTAGAAGACCGAGTTGGACTGCTGCTCGGCGGTGAGCTTCTCCAGGCCCTGGCGGAGCGCCTCGCGGGAGGTCTCGTTGGGGTTCTTCGGCACGGCCTCGGGGATCTTGGCGACGACGCCGCCGCCGGAGAGCAGTCCTTCCCAGCGGGCGCGCATGTCCTTGGCGGAGGACTCGGCGATCCGCTTGGCGAGGAACCAGCCGATGACGGGCGCGATGATCATCGCCCGGACGTAGAGCGCCAGGAACCCGTTGAGCGGCAGGCCGACCAGGAAGACCAGCGCCACGATGCCGATGATCGGGAGCAGCGCGCTGCCCAGGGCGGACAGGGCCTTGTCCTTGGTGCCGCCGAGGTAGTCGCGCAGGCGGAAGGCGAGGACCCACAGGATCATGCCGGGCAGGAAGACGAAGCCGAACAGGGCTGTGACGGCGGTGAGCTTGGTGTCGCGGCTCTTGCGGAGGCGGCTCGCGGACAGACAGTGCTCGACCACGGTCTGCGGGTCGGTCCCGAAGGACTGGATGAGGGCGCCGCGGGCGCCGCCCAGCATGCGTTCCTGGACGGCGCGGGAGAACGCCTCGCCGAGATTGGGCTTGAAATAGTCGGACTTGAAGAGCTTGGAACGGCCCACCTTGACTTCGGACTTGTGCCACTCGCTGTTGGCTTCAAGGATTTTCTCCACCGGGCTGTCGCGGTACGCGGCGGAGGCGAGGGCGTTCGTCGCCACCGCCTGTCCGCCCGAACCCTGGAGCGGGATCTGTGCTCCGGGAGAGAAATCGAATCCGTCGCTGGCCACTGTCGCCCCCACTCGCCGCCGAGGAACTGCTCCTGCGGCTGTTTCCCAACTGCCGTGCCCGGCACACCTTCTGAGCTGGGACCAAAGCGTATCGTCCGGATCGCTGCGCCGCCCGCCCCTGTGGACAAAGACGGGCGGCATGGCCGGTCATGAGTCGTTCGGGTTGTTCTCCCGCTGTCCCCGCAGACGTTCGGCGAGCTGCGGGGGCATCGCTTCGTGCCGGGCGTACGCCCGGTCGAACCGGCCGGCGCCATGGGAGAGGGAGCGCAGGTCGACCGCGTACCGGCCGATCTCCAGCTCAGGCACCTCGGCCCGCACCAGGGTGCGGCCGGTGCCGGACTGCTCGGTTCCGATCACTCTGCCGCGCCGCCCGGACAGATCGCTCATCACCGGCCCGACGTAGTCGTCGGGGACCAGGACCCGGACCTCGGCGACGGGTTCGAGGAGCTGGATACGGGTGTCCGCGGCGGCCTCGCGCAGCGCCAGGGCGCCCGCGGTCTGGAAAGCCGCGTCGGAGGAGTCCACCGAGTGGGACTTGCCGTCCCGCAGCGTGATGCGCACATCGACGAGCGGATGGCCGGCCGAGACCCCGCGGGCGGCCTGGGCCCGCACCCCCTTCTCCACGGACGGGATGAACTGACGGGGCACCGCCCCGCCGACCACCTTGTCGACGAATTCGATGCCCGAGCCCGGGGGCAGCGGTTCCACGTCGATCTCGCAGATGGCGTACTGGCCGTGTCCGCCGGACTGTTTCACATGCCGGCCGCGCCCGGTCGACGGGGCGGCGAAGGTCTCGCGGAGCGACACCTTGTGCGGTACGGCGTCGACCTGGACGCCGTAGCGGCTGCGCAGCCGGTCCAGCGCCACGTCCTGGTGGACCTCGCCGAGGCACCACAGGACCACCTGGTGGGTGTCCTGATTCTGTTCGAGGCGCATGGTCGGGTCCTCGGCGACGAGCCGGGCGAGCCCCTGGGAGAGCTTGTCCTCGTCCGCCTTGCTGTGTGCCTCGATGGCCAGCGGCAGCAGCGGGTCCGGCGCGGTCCAGGGATCCAGCAGCAGCGGCCGGTCCGGATCGCAGAGGGTGTCCCCGGTCTCGGCGCCGCTCAGTTTGGCGACGCTGGCCAGATCTCCCGCGATGCAGGCGGTGACCGGGCGCTGCTGTTTGCCGAAGGGGGAGGAGAGCGCCCCGAGGCGTACCTCGGTCTCGTGGAAGGGGCGGGCCTCGTGGCCGTGGTCGGTGAGGCCGTGACCGAAGACATGGACGGTCTCGTCGGGACGCAGGGTGCCGGAGAAGACGCGGACCAGCGAGACCCGGCCGACGTACGGGTCGGAGGCCGTCTTGACGACCTCGGCGACGAGCGGGCCGTCCGGGTCGCAGCTCAGGACCGGCCGCGACGCCCCGTGCAGGGGGTGGACGTCGGGGAGCGGGCGCTCCGGCGGGGTCGGGAAGCCGCCGGTGATCAGGTCCAGCAGCTCGACGGTGCCGATGCCCTGGCGGGCACCCGGCGCGGCGGGGGACGCGGTGAGGACGGGGTGGAAGGTGCCCCGCGCCACGGCGCGTTCCAGATCGTCGACGAGTGTCTTCATATCGACCTCGGCCCCGTCGAGGTACCGGTCCATCAGGGTCTCGTCCTCGCTCTCGGCGATGATCCCCTCGACCAGGCGGTCGCGGGCCTCCCGGAGCGCCGGCCGCTGGTCCTCGGCGGGCGGGTTCTCCTGCCGCTCGCCCGAGGAGTAGTCGAAGATCCGCTGGGTGAGGAGTCCGGTGAGCCCGGTGAGCGGGGCGTGCCCGTCGGCGCCCTCGGGGCCGTGGACGGGCAGATAGAGCGGGAGCACGGCATCGGGGTCGTCGCCGCCGAAGATCTCGCCGCAGATCCGGGTCATCTCCTCGAACGAGGTGCGTGCCGTGTCCAGGTGGGTGACGACGATGGCGCGCGGCATGCCGACGGCCGCGCACTCCTCCCAGACGGCGCGGGTGGCACCCGCCACCGCGTCGGCCTCCTGCGCGGCGGACACGATGAACAGGGCCGCGTCCGCCGCGCGCAGACCGGCCCTGAGTTCGCCGACGAAATCCGCGTAGCCGGGGGTGTCCAGCAGGTTGATCTTGTACCCGCCCCATTCGACAGGGACCAGGGAGAGCTGTACGGAACGTTGCTGGCGGTGTTCGATCTCGTCGTAGTCGGAGACGGTGGCGCCGTCCTCGACCCGGCCGGCCCGGTTGACCGCGCCCGCGGTCTGTGCAAGGGCCTCGACGAGCGTGGTCTTTCCGGAGCCGCTGTGGCCGACCAGCACCACATTCCGTACGGATGAGGGCCGGCCGGCCGTCGTTGCCCTGCCGGCGGCCCCGGTGTGTGCGTGTGCCTTGTCACCCATGATGCGTGCCTCCCAGATAGTGGCGGGGAGCGGAAGAAAACCGACGCGATGTGGGGAGAGAGCTGCACGGGCACTGGGGAGCCGCCGCGGCGGCTACGGCGACGCCCGCGGTAATTCGAGCTTTCCACTCGGGCCGGGCCGCGTCCATACATGGCGCGTCGCCGCGCGACGCCGGGTGCCCGGACGGTGGAGTCCGGCGGTCGTGACTACGATGGGCCAGCCGGTGGCCGTAGGGGCCGCTCGGCCCACCGACCCTCGGGAAGGCCATGCTGAACAAGTACGCGCGTGCATTTTTTACGCGTGTCCTCACACCGTTCGCCGCGCTGCTGCTCCGTCTCGGCGTGAGCCCTGACGCGGTCACTCTGATCGGTACGGCCGGGGTGATGGCAGGTGCGCTGGTCTTCTTCCCGATGGGGGAGTTCTTCTGGGGCACGATCGTCATCACGATCTTCGTCTTCTCCGACCTCGTCGACGGCAACATGGCCCGGCAGGCCGGTATCTCCAGCCGCTGGGGCGCGTTCCTGGACTCGACCCTGGACCGGGTCGCCGACGGGGCGATCTTCGGTGGATTCGCGCTCTGGTACGCGGGCAACGGCGACGACAACGTGCTCTGCGCGGTCGCGATCTTCTGCCTGGCCAGCGGCCAGGTGGTCTCGTACACGAAGGCGCGCGGCGAGTCGATCGGGCTGCCGGTAGCGGTCAACGGTCTGGTGGAGCGCGCCGAGCGGCTGGTGATCTCGCTGGTCGCGGCCGGGCTCGCCGGTCTCCACAAGTTCGGTGTCCCCGGGATCCAGGTCCTGCTGCCGATCGCGCTGTGGATCGTCGCCGTGGGCAGTCTGGTGACGCTCGTGCAGCGGGTGGTGACCGTGCGCCGCGAGTCCGCCGAGGCCGATGCGGCCGAGGCCGCCGCCGCGGGGCCGGGCAGCGGGTCCGACCGGTGAGCGACGACCCGGCGCAGCCGCGCAACGGCCTGCGGGACCGGCTGACCGACGGGCTGTACGGGCTCGGCTGGAGTGCGGTCAAGAAGCTGCCCGAGCCGGTCGCCCGGGCTCTCTTCCGCACCATCGCCGACCAGGTCTGGAAGCGGCGTGGCAAGAGCGTGCTGCGGCTGGAGTCGAATCTGGCCCGGGTCGTGCCCGGGGCGTCACCGGCCCGGCTGGCCGAGCTCTCCCGGGCCGGGATGCGCTCGTACATGCGCTACTGGATGGAGTCGTTCAGGCTGCCCACCTGGAGTCCGGCGCGGATCAAGGCGTCCATAGAGGTGACCGACGCGCACCGGCTGACCGAGGGTCTCGACGCCGGCCGCGGCGTCATCCTCGCCCTGCCGCACCTCGGGAACTGGGACCTGGCGGGAGCCTGGGTCACCACCGATCTCAAGGTGCCCTTCACCACGGTCGCCGAACGGCTCAAGCCCGAGACGCTGTACGACCGGTTCGTCGCCTACCGCGAGGGGCTCGGCATGGAGGTCCTGCCGCACAGCGGCGGGGCGGCCTTCGGCACCCTGGCGAGGCGGTTGCGCGCGGGCGGGCTGGTCTGTCTGGTCGCCGACCGGGATCTGTCCGCCTCCGGTGTCGAGGTGACGTTCTTCGGCGACACCGCGCGGATGCCGGCCGGGCCCGCGCTGCTGGCCCAGCAGACCGGGGCGCTGCTGCTGCCGGTGACGCTCCATTACGACGACACGCCCGTGATGAAGGCCCGGATCCACGCACCGGTCGAGCTGCCCGGGTCAGGTGACCGCACCGAGAAGACGTCCTCGATGACACAGGCGCTGGCCGATGCCTTCGCCGTCGGGATCGCCGGCCATCCGGAGGACTGGCACATGCTGCAACGGCTCTGGCTCGCCGATCTTGAGCCCCGGGAGGACCGGACGTGAAGATCGGCATCGTCTGCCCGTACTCCTGGGACGTGCCCGGCGGGGTGCAGTTCCACATCCGCGACCTGGCCGAGCACCTGATCCGGCTGGGACACCAGGTTTCGGTGCTGGCGCCCGCCGACGACGAGACACCGCTGCCCCCGTACGTGGTGTCGGCGGGCCGGGCCGTGCCCGTCCCCTACAACGGCTCCGTCGCCCGGCTGAACTTCGGCTTCCTCTCGGCCGCCCGGGTGCGCCGCTGGCTGCACGACGGCACCTTCGACGTGATCCACATCCACGAGCCGACCTCGCCGTCGCTGGGGCTGCTCGCCTGCTGGGCCGCGCAGGGGCCGATCGTCGCCACCTTCCACACCTCCAACCCGCGCTCCCGGGCCATGATCGCGGCGTACCCGATCCTCCAGCCCGCGCTGGAGAAGATCAGCGCGCGCATCGCGGTGAGCGAGTACGCCCGCCGCACCCTGGTCGAGCACCTGGGCGGCGATGCCGTCGTCATCCCGAACGGCGTCGATGTCGGCTTCTTCGCCGCCGCCGAGCCCAGGAGCGAGTGGCAGGGCGGCACGATCGGCTTCATCGGGCGCATCGACGAACCCCGCAAGGGCCTGCCGGTCCTGATGCGGGCCCTGCCCGCGATCCTCGACGCCCGCCCCGACACCCGGCTGCTGGTGGCCGGCCGGGGCGACGAGGAGGAGGCCGTCGCCTCACTGCCCGAGGCGATGCGCGAGCGGGTCGAATTCCTCGGCATGGTGAGCGACGAGGACAAGGCGCGGCTGCTGCGCAGCGTCGATGTGTACGTGGCGCCCAACACCGGGGGCGAGAGCTTCGGGATCATCCTGGTCGAGGCCATGTCGGCCGGCGCCCCGGTCCTCGCCAGCGACCTGGACGCGTTCGCGCAGGTGCTGGACCTGGGTGCGGCGGGCGAACTCTTCGCCAACGAGGACGCGGACGCGCTGGCCGCGGCGGCGATCCGGCTGCTCGGCGACCCGGAGCGGCGTACGGAACTGCGTGAACGGGGCGCCGCGCATGTGCGCCGGTTCGACTGGTCGACGGTCGGGGCGGACATCCTCGCGGTGTACGAGACGGTGACCGACGGGGCGGCCTCGGTGGCTGCCGACGAACGCACGGGGCTGCGCGCGCGGTTCGGACTGGCGCGGGAGTAGCGGACCGGGGGCCGCGGTCCCGGCCCGTACCCGGACCGCCACGCCGTCCGCGCCCCGACGGTAGCCTTGCCGCCCGTGATCGAAACCTTCATCTGGATCGCCGTCGCGATCGTCGCGATCGGTATGTACCTCAGCTGGACCGCCGGACGGCTGGACCGGCTGCACACCCGCATCGACGCCGCCCGGGCCGCCCTCGACGCACAGCTGCTGCGCCGCGCGTCGGTCACGCAGGAGCTGGCCACGTCCGGTGTCCTCGATCCGGCCGCCTCCATCGTTCTGTACGAGGCCGCGCACGCCTCCCGTCAGGCGGAGGAGGAGCACCGCGAGGTCGCCGAGAGCGAACTGAGCGCCGCGCTGAGGGCGGTCTTCGGCGAGCCGGCGCAGGTGGAGGCCGTGAAGGAGATCCCGGGCGGCGAGGAGGCGGCGCTCGAACTCGCCGCCGCCGTGCGCCGCGTCCCGATGGCCCGGCGGTTCCACAACGACGCGGTGCGCGCGGCGCGCGCGCTGCGCCGGCACCGCAAGGTGCGGTGGTTCCGGCTGGCCGGGCACGCCCCGTTCCCGCTGGCCTTCGAGATGGACGACGAACCCCCGGTGGCCCTGGCGGACCGCCCCGTCAGCTGACCGGACCGCCGTATTCGTGCGTGACGGGGGCCACATCTCGTCCCGTACGCATTCAAAACGATCCACCGGCCTGCCATTGGCCCTTGCAGTGGACTGTTCCCGGAGAGTTTGCTCAGCACTGCGCCAAGCAGCGCTTTTCAGCAACTTTTTCTCCGCGAGTGAGGTCGATCCATGTCCACGCTTCCCACCACCCCGCAGTCCGACTCCCCGGCCATCGGCACCGCGCGCGTCAAGCGCGGCATGGCCGAGCAGCTCAAGGGCGGCGTGATCATGGACGTCGTCAACGCCGAGCAGGCGAAGATCGCCGAGGACGCGGGCGCCGTGGCGGTCATGGCCCTGGAGCGGGTTCCGGCCGACATCCGCAAGGACGGCGGCGTTGCCCGGATGTCGGACCCGAACATGATCGAGGAGATCATCGAGGCCGTCTCCATCCCGGTGATGGCCAAGTCGCGCATCGGCCACTTCGTCGAGGCCCAGGTCCTGCAGTCCCTCGGTGTCGACTACATCGACGAGTCCGAGGTCCTCACCCCGGCCGACGAGGTCAACCACAGCGACAAGTTCGCCTTCACCACCCCGTTCGTCTGCGGCGCCACCAACCTGGGCGAGGCCCTGCGCCGGATCGCGGAGGGTGCGGCCATGATCCGTTCGAAGGGCGAGGCCGGCACCGGCAACGTCGTCGAGGCGGTCCGCCACCTGCGCCAGATCAAGAACGAGATCGCCCGGCTGCGCGGCTACGACAACAACGAGCTGTACGCCGCCGCCAAGGAACTCCGCGCCCCGTACGAGCTGGTCAAGGAGGTCTCGGAGCTCGGCAAGCTGCCCGTCGTGCTGTTCTCCGCGGGCGGTGTCGCCACCCCCGCCGACGCCGCGCTGATGCGCCAGCTCGGCGCCGAGGGCGTCTTCGTCGGCTCCGGGATCTTCAAGTCCGGCGACCCGGCCAAGCGTGCCGCCGCGATCGTGAAGGCCACCACCTTCTACGACGACCCGAAGATCATCGCGGACGCCTCCCGGAACCTGGGCGAGGCCATGGTCGGCATCAACTGCGACACCCTGCCCGAGGCCGAGCGCTACGCCAACCGTGGCTGGTAATCACCGATGAGCGACACCCCTGTGATCGGAGTCCTGGCTCTCCAGGGCGATGTACGGGAACACCTGATCGCCCTGGCCTCGGCTGACGCCCTGGCCAGGCCGGTCCGGCGTCCCGAGGAACTCGCCGAGGTCGACGGCCTGGTCATCCCCGGTGGCGAGTCCACCACGATGTCCAAGCTGGCTTCCCTGTTCGGCATGCTGGAACCGCTGCGCGAGCGGGTACGGGACGGCATGCCCGTCTACGGCACCTGCGCCGGAATGATCCTGCTCGCCGACAAGATCCTCGACCCGCGCTCGGGCCAGGAGACGATCGGCGGGATCGACATGATCGTGCGCCGCAACGCCTTCGGGCGGCAGAACGAGTCCTTCGAGGCGGCCGTCGAGGTCGCCGGCATCGAGGGCGGACCCGTGGAGGGCGTGTTCATCCGAGCCCCCTGGGTGGAGTCCGTCGGTGCGCAGGCCAAGGTCGTGGCGGAGCACGGCGGCCATATCGTCGCCGTCCGTCAGGGAAACGCCCTGGCTACGTCATTCCACCCGGAATTGACCGGAGACCATCGCGTTCACGCGTTGTTCGTGGACATGGTGCGCGCAGTCGGCTGACTCGATCCCGGTAGGATCTCTCGGGTTCGAATCGTTTTTGGTGACGCGAAGGAGAAGGCAGATGTCCGGCCACTCTAAATGGGCTACGACGAAGCACAAGAAGGCCGTGATTGACGCCAAGCGCGGCAAGCTCTTCGCGAAGCTGATCAAGAACATCGAGGTCGCGGCCCGCACCGGTGGTGTGGATCCCGAGGGCAACCCGACCCTCGTGGACGCGATCCAAAAGGCGAAGAAGAGCTCCGTACCGAACAAGAACATCGACTCCGCGGTCAAGCGCGGAGGCGGTCTCGAAGCGGGCGGCGTCGACTACCAGACGATCATGTACGAGGGTTACGGCCCCAACGGTGTCGCGGTGCTCATCGAGTGCCTCACCGACAACCGCAACCGTGCCGCGTCCGACGTACGGGTCGCGATGACCCGCAACGGGGGTTCGATGGCCGACCCGGGTTCGGTCTCGTACCTCTTCAACCGCAAGGGCGTCGTCATCGTCCCCAAGGGCGAGCTGACCGAGGACGACGTCCTGGGTGCCGTGCTCGACGCGGGCGCCGAGGAGGTCAACGACCTCGGTGACACGTACGAGGTCGTCAGCGAGGCCACCGACATGGTCGCGGTCCGTACCGCGCTCCAGGAGGCCGGCATCGACTACGACTCCGCCGAGGCCAACTTCCTGCCCACCATGCAGGTCGAGCTGGACGAGGAAGGCGCGCGCAAGATCTTCAAGCTGATCGACGCGCTGGAGGACAGCGACGACGTGCAGAATGTCTTCGCCAACTTCGACGTCTCGGACGAGGTCATGGAGAAGGTCGACGCCTGAGCCGCGCTCAGCGCAGTCTTCAGCGACGGGCCGACGGGGACACACCCCGTCGGCCCGTCGCATTGTCAGTGCGAGCCGATAGCCTGCGGGAACAGTTGACCGATCGGTACGGAGGGGCGTCCCATGCGGGTGCTGGGCGTGGACCCGGGGCTGACCCGGTGCGGTGTCGGCGTCGTCGAAGGCGTCGCCGGCCGCCCCCTGACGATGCTCGGCGTCGGGGTCGTGCGCACCCCCGCCGACGCGGAGCTGGGCCACCGGCTGGTCGCCATCGAACGCGGCATCGAAGAATGGCTCGACGAGCACCGGCCCGAATTCGTCGCCGTGGAGCGGGTGTTCAGCCAGCACAACGTCCGTACGGTCATGGGCACCGCCCAGGCCAGCGCCGTCGCCATGCTCTGCGCGTCGCGCCGCGGCATCCCCGTCGCCCTGCACACCCCCAGCGAGGTCAAGGCCGCCGTCACGGGCAGCGGCCGCGCCGACAAGGCACAGGTCGGCGCGATGGTGACCCGGCTGCTGCGGCTCGACGCCCCGCCGAAGCCGGCCGACGCGGCCGACGCCCTGGCCCTCGCCATCTGCCACATCTGGCGTGCCCCCGCCGTCAACCGCCTCCAGCAGGCCCACGCGGCAGCCGCCGCGTCCCGCACCCCGCGCGTTCCCCGTACACCCGCAGTTCCCGTCCGGAAGGTCCCCCGATGATCGCCTTCGTCAGCGGCCCCGTCGCCGCGCTCGCACCGACCACGGCCGTGATCGAGGTCGGCGGCATCGGCATGGCCGTCCAGTGCGCGCCGAACACCCTCGCCCCCCTCCGGATCGGCAAGGAGGCCAGGCTCGCCACCTCCCTCGTCGTACGGGAGGACTCCCTCACCCTCTACGGCTTCGCCGACGACGACGAGCGGCAGGTCTTCGAGCTGCTCCAGACCGCCAGCGGCGTCGGACCTCGGCTCGCCCAGGCGATGCTCGCCACCCACAGCCCGGACGCCCTGCGCACCGCGGTCGCCACCGGCGACGAGAAGGCGCTCACCGCCGTCTCCGGCATCGGCAAGAAGGGCGCGCAGAAACTCCTCCTCGAACTGAAGGACAGGCTCGGCGAGCCGGTCGGCGCCCACATCGGCCGCCAGGGCATCGGCACCGCCGTCACCAGCTCCTGGCGCGATCAGCTCCAGGCCGCCCTGATCGGCCTCGGCTACGCCACCCGCGAGGCCGACGAGGCGGTCACCGCCGTCGCCCCGCAGGCCGAGGCGGCGATCGCCGAGGGCGGACAGGCCCCCGTGCCGCAGCTGCTGCGTGCCGCACTCCAGACCCTCAACCGCGCGCGCTGACCGGAGCGCCACACCCGGGGAACACCCCGACGCCGGGCCGGGCACCGCACGGCACCGAAACACCCGAGGCGGGACAGACTGAATGAACTGGGACGAGACCGGACCCGACACCGACGAGCGGCTCGACGAGAGCCTCGTCCATGCCGACGCGGACGGTGAGGACACCGCGGTCGAAGCGGCGCTGCGCCCGAAGGACCTGGACGAATTCGTCGGCCAGGAGAAGGTGCGCGAACAGCTCGACCTGGTCCTCAAGGCGGCCCTGGCCCGCGGTGCCACCGCCGACCACGTCCTGCTCTCCGGCGCCCCCGGCCTCGGCAAGACCACCCTCTCCATGATCATCGCGGCCGAGATGGGCGCGCCGATCCGGATCACCTCCGGCCCCGCCATTCAGCACGCGGGTGATCTGGCCGCGATCCTCTCCTCCCTCCAGGAGGGTGAGGTCCTCTTCCTCGACGAGATCCACCGCATGTCCCGGCCGGCCGAGGAGATGCTCTACATGGCGATGGAGGACTTCCGGGTCGACGTCATCGTCGGCAAGGGCCCCGGCGCCACGGCGATCCCGCTGGAACTGCCGCCGTTCACCCTGGTCGGCGCGACCACCAGGGCCGGACTGCTGCCGCCGCCGCTGCGCGACCGCTTCGGCTTCACCGGCCACATGGAGTTCTACGCCCCCACCGAGCTGGAGCGCGTCATCCACCGCTCCGCCCGCCTCCTCGACGTGGAGATAGACGCGGACGGCGCTGCCGAGATCGCCGGCCGCTCCCGCGGCACCCCCCGGATCGCCAACCGGCTGCTGCGCCGCGTACGGGACTACGCCCAGGTCAAGGCCGACGGACGGATCGACCGCCCGGTCGCCGCCACCGCCCTCGGGGTCTACGAGGTCGACGCCCGCGGCCTCGACCGGCTCGACCGCGCGGTGCTCGGCGCCCTGCTGAAGCTCTTCGGCGGCGGTCCCGTCGGGCTGTCCACCCTCGCGGTCGCCGTGGGGGAGGAGCGCGAGACCGTCGAGGAGGTCGCTGAGCCCTTCCTGGTACGGGAAGGGCTGCTGGCCAGGACGCCGCGGGGCCGGGTCGCCACCCCCGCGGCCTGGGCCCACCTGGGTCTCGTACCTCCGCAGCAAGGCGGAAAGGGACAACAGGGCCTGTTCGGGGCGTGATCTGTCACAGGTTGACCGGAGCAGGAACCACCGGGCGGCGCTGGGCGTTGTTCCATCGATGCGGACTCGCTTAGACTCCGCCGATGCCGCCCTTACAGGTCGGTGTACCCACCCCCGTAGATACAGGCCGCCTTCGAGCGCGGTCGTGCGAAGGAAACTCGTCCCGTGAATCCCGTGACTCTCCTCCCCTTCATCGTGCTCATCGGGGCCATGTTCCTGATGACGCGGTCCGCCAAGAAGAAGCAGGCGGCCGCCGCCCAGATGCGCAACGAGATGCAGCCCGGCACCGGCGTCCGGACGATCGGGGGCATGTACGCCACCGTCAAGGAGCTGCACGACGACACGGTTCTCCTTGAGATCGCGCCCGGCGTCCACGCCATCTACGCCAAGAACGCCATCGGCGCCGTCCTCGACGACGCGGAGTACAACCGCATCGTCCACGGCGACGACGAGAACAGCCTCGACCTCGACGGCACCGTCGTCCCCGACGACGCCTCCTCGCTGACCGAGGACGACGCCGACAAGGACGCCTCGGACGAGGCCCGGATCGACCTCGGCAAGAAGGCCGACGACGCCGAGCCGAAGGACGACGAGTCCGGCAAGAAGTCCGAGGGCAAGGACGACGGCGAGGCCGACGCGAAGTAACCCACGCCCGGGAATGCCGTGAGCCCAGCGGCATCCGGCATTCCCGGTACCGTGCGGTCTTCTGCGGGGGCGGGTCCCCACTACACTTCGTGGCCGCTCGGGCGCGTACCCGGCGCGGGGCGGTTGGACAGGGAGAAACGAGAAGGTGGCAGCACCGAAGAAGAGCCGAGGGCCGGCGGGCGGTCAGGGCAGGCCGGGGCGTTCCCTGGCTCTGATCCTGATCGCCATGGTCGCGCTCACCGGCGGGATGTTCCTGGCCGATCAGCCGACCCCACGGCTGGGCATCGACCTGGCGGGCGGCACCTCGATCACGCTTGAGGCGAAGAGCGAGCCGGGCCAGGAATCGGCGATCAACAAGACCAACATGGACACGGCGGTCCAGATCATGGAACGCCGTGTCAATGGTCTTGGCGTCTCCGAGGCCGAGGTCCAGACGCAGGGCAAGAGCAACATCATCGTCAACATCCCCAAGGGCACGAATTCCGCCCAGGCCCGGGAGCAGGTCGGCACCACGGCCAAGCTCTACTTCCGGCCGGTGCTGACCGTCGCCCAGGGCACGCCCACCCCGACGCCCAGCGCCTCGACGTCCGGCAAGCCCACCCCGTCCGGCAGCCCCAGCGCCCCCACCGCCGACAAGGGCAAGACGTCGGCGACGCCGAACGCGAGCGCCACCACCCAGGGCCGCGCGGTCACCGGCGCCCTCAAGGCCGACTCCACGCCGACGCCCAAGGCGAGCACCACGCCGAAGGCCGACACCACGCCGTCCGCGTCCGCCGCCGACGAGGCCGCCGCGGCCAAGCTGCAGAAGCAGTTCGCGGCGCTGGACTGCTCCAGCAAGGCGTCCCGCGCCGAGGCCGCACGGGGGGCCAAGCCCACCGACACGGTCGTCGCATGCAGCTCCGAGGGTGACGCGAAGTACGTCCTCGGCCCGTCCGAGGTGTCCGGCACCGAGGTCGACAGTGCCAAGGCCGGCTTCGACCAGCAGCGCGGCATGTGGATCGTCAACATGGAGTTCACCAAGCAGGGCTCCAAGCAGTTCCAGACGATCACCAAGAAGCTCTCCGCGCAGCAGTCCCCGCAGAACCAGTTCGCCATCGCGCTGGACGGCGAGGTCGTCTCCGCGCCCCAGGTGAACACCACCCTCAGCGGCAGCGCCGAGATCTCCGGCAGCTTCACCCAGCAGTCCGCCGAGGACCTGGCCAACGTGCTCTCCTACGGTGCGCTCCCGCTCTCGTTCAAGGAGCAGAGCGTCACCACGGTCACCGCCGCGCTCGGTGGCGAGCAGCTCCAGGCCGGTCTGATCGCCGGTGCCATCGGTCTGGCCCTGGTCGTCATCTACCTGGTCGCCTACTACCGGGGTCTCGCGCTCATCGCGCTCCTGAGCCTCCTGGTCTCCGGCATCCTGACCTACACGCTCATGTCGCTGCTCGGCCCGGCCATCGGCTTCGCGCTGAACCTCCCGGCGGTCTGCGGCGCCATCGTGGCCATCGGTATCACCGCGGACTCCTTCATCGTGTACTTCGAACGGGTACGGGACGAGATCCGCGAGGGCCGTACGCTCCGCCCCGCCGTCGAGCGGGCCTGGCCGCGCGCCCGGCGCACCATCCTGGTCTCCGACTTCGTGTCGTTCCTCGCCGCCGCGGTGCTCTTCGTCGTCACCGTCGGCAAGGTCCAGGGCTTCGCGTTCACGCTGGGTCTCACCACCCTGCTCGACGTGGTCGTGGTGTTCCTCTTCACCAAGCCGCTCATGACGCTGATGGCCCGTACGAAGTTCTTCGCCAGCGGTCACCCGTGGTCCGGCCTGGACCCGAAGCGGCTCGGCGCCAAGCCGCCGCTGCGCCGCTCGCGCCGTGTCAACGCCCCCACTGACCCGAAGGAGGCGTGAGATGTCGCGACTCGGCACTCTCGGCGCCCGTCTCTACCGAGGCGAGGTCGGCTACGACTTCATCGGCAAGCGCAAGATCTGGTACGGGATCTCGATCCTGATCACCATCACGGCCATCGTCGGCCTGGCGGTCAGCGGCCTGAACATGGGCATCGAGTTCAAGGGCGGCGCCGTCTTCACCACCCCGAAGACGAGCGTCTCCGTCGCCAAGGCGGAGGACCTGGCCACGGAGGCCTCCGGCCACCAGGCGATCGTCCAGAAGCTCGGCAACGGGGGTCTGCGCATCCAGATCACCGAGGTCGACACCGCGAAGTCCGACGAGATCAAGTCCAAGCTCTCCACGGACCTCGACGTCCCGGCGGAGAAGATCGCCGCCGACCTGGTCGGCCCCAGCTGGGGTGAGCAGATCGCCAACAAGGCCTGGACCGGTCTCGGCATCTTCATGGTCCTCGTCGTGATCTACCTGGCCATCGCCTTCGAATGGCGGATGGCCATCGCGGCCCTGGTCGCGCTGATCCACGACATCACCATCACGGTCGGGGTCTACGCCCTGGTCGGCTTCGAGGTCACCCCGGGCACCGTGATCGGTCTGCTGACCATCCTCGGTTACTCCCTCTACGACACGGTCGTCGTCTTCGACAGCCTCAAGGAGGGCACGAAGGGGATCACCAAGCAGACCCGCTGGACGTACAGCGAGATCGCCAACCGCTCCATCAACGGCACGCTGGTCCGCTCCATCAACACCACCGTCGTGGCCCTGCTGCCGGTCGCCGGTCTGCTGTTCATCGGTGGCGGCGTCCTGGGCGCCGGCATGCTGAACGACATCTCCCTGGCGCTCTTCGTCGGCCTCGCCGCCGGTGCGTACTCCTCGATCTTCATCGCCACGCCGCTCGTCGCCGACCTCAAGGAACGCGACCCGCAGATGAAGGCCCTGAAGAAGCGGATCCTCGCCAAGCGCGCGGCAGCCGCCGCCAAGGGCGAGTCCGCCGAGGACGAGCAGTCGGACGACGACCACCCGCAGGACGCCGCGCCCGCCGCCGCGGTCGTCGGCCAGCGCCAGCAGCCCCCCAGGGGCCACGGCCGGACCTCGGGGAAGCGTCGATGACCAGCACCACCGACGGCACCCGCGAGCTCCTGCTCAGCCGGATCCGCGACGTTCCGGACTACCCGAAGCCGGGCGTGCTGTTCAAGGACATCACTCCGCTGCTCGCGGACCCGACGGCGTTCGCGGCCCTCACCGACACCCTCGCGGAGCTGTGCGTACGGCACGGCGCCACGAAGGTCGTCGGCCTGGAGGCGCGCGGCTTCATCCTGGCCGCCCCGGTCGCTGTCCGGGCCGGGCTCGGCTTCGTACCCGTCCGCAAGGCGGGGAAGCTGCCCGGAGCCACGCTCAGCCAGGCGTACGAGCTGGAGTACGGCACCGCCGAGATCGAGATCCACGCGGAGGACCTGTCCGCCGACGACCGGATCATGGTCATCGACGACATCCTCGCCACCGGCGGCACCGCCGAGGCCTCGCTGGAGCTGATCCGGCGGGCCGGTGCCGAGGTCGCGGGCGTCGCGGTCCTCATGGAGCTCGGTTTCCTCCCCGGACGGGCCCGGCTGGAGCAGGGCCTGCGGGGCGCTCCGCTGGAGGTTCTGATCACGGTCTGAGCAGTTCCGACCGTATGTGGCAACGGATCGTGCGAACAGGACGGGCACCCGGGAACAACCGGGTGCCCGTCCCGCGTTGTCAGGAGTCTCACGGTCCCCGGGGGAGGACCGGCCGCGGGGTCGATACGATGGCCTTTCCGGGTACCCGGATCCGCACGAGGAGCGCCCTTGCCAGACGAGGCCCAGCCAGTCGCCGCCCCGCAGCCCGACAAGCCCGCGGCGGCCTCAGCCACGCCCGGGAAGAAGCAGTCCGCGGACAAGCCGAAGCCCCCGGCACCGGAGCCCGGCTCGGGCCCGGACCGGGCGGGAGCCCGGACCTCCGGGGCCGCTCCTGTTTCCCCCGCACAGCCGGCCGCACCGGTCTCCCCGGCGGCGTCCGCCCCGAAGCCTCCCGCGAAGCCCGCGGCCAGGCCGGTCCCGCCGACCGCCCCCACGACCCGCTCCGGCGGCTCGTCCAACCGGGTGCGGGCCAGGCTGGCCCGCCTCGGCGTGCAGCGCTCCAGCCCGTACAACCCGGTGCTCGAACCGCTGCTGCGTATCGTCCGCAGCAACGACGCCAAGATCGAGACGGCCACGCTGCGCCAGATCGAGCGCGCCTACCAGGTCGCCGAGCGCTGGCACCGGGGCCAGAAGCGCAAGAGCGGCGACCCGTACATCACGCATCCGCTCGCGGTGACGACGATCCTCGCCGAGCTGGGCATGGATCCGGCGACGCTGATGGCAGGACTGCTGCACGACACCGTCGAGGACACCGAGTACGGCCTGGACACCCTGCGCCGCGACTTCGGCGACCAGGTCGCCCTGCTCGTCGACGGCGTCACCAAGCTGGACAAGGTCAAGTTCGGCGAGGCCGCCCAGGCCGAGACGGTGCGCAAGATGGTCGTCGCCATGGCCAAGGACCCCCGGGTCCTGGTCATCAAGCTCGCCGACCGGCTGCACAACATGCGCACCATGCGCTACCTCAAGCGGGAGAAGCAGGAGAAGAAGGCCCGCGAGACGCTTGAGATCTACGCCCCGCTGGCGCACCGCCTGGGCATGAACACCATCAAGTGGGAGCTGGAGGACCTCGCCTTCGCGATCCTCTACCCCAAGATGTACGACGAGATCGTCCGTCTCGTCGCCGAGCGGGCCCCCAAGCGCGACGAGTACCTCGCCATAGTGACCGACGAGGTCCAGGCCGACCTGCGCGCCGCCCGGATCAAGGCCACCGTCACCGGGCGGCCGAAGCACTACTACAGCGTCTACCAGAAGATGATCGTGCGGGGCAGGGACTTCGCCGAGATCTACGACCTGGTGGGCATCCGCGTCCTCGTCGACACCGTCCGCGACTGCTACGCGGCGCTCGGCACCGTCCACGCGCGATGGAATCCGGTTCCCGGCCGGTTCAAGGACTACATCGCGATGCCCAAGTTCAACATGTACCAGTCACTGCACACCACGGTGATCGGTCCCAGCGGCAAGCCCGTCGAACTGCAGATCCGCACCTTCGACATGCACCGCCGCGCCGAGTACGGCATCGCCGCGCACTGGAAGTACAAGCAGGAGGCCGTCGCGGGCGCCTCCAAGGTGCGTACCGACGTCCCCAAGAACACGGGCGGCGGCCGGAGCCAGGACACCGTCAACGACATGGCGTGGCTGCGCCAGCTCCTGGACTGGCAGAAGGAGACCGAGGACCCCAGCGAGTTCCTGGAGTCCCTGCGCTTCGACCTCTCCCGCAACGAGGTCTTCGTCTTCACGCCCAAGGGCGACGTCATAGCGCTGCCCGCGGGTGCGACCCCGGTCGACTTCGCGTACGCGGTGCACACGGAGGTCGGCCACCGGACCATAGGAGCACGCGTCAACGGGCGGCTCGTACCGCTCGAATCGACGCTCGACAACGGCGATCTGGTGGAGGTCTTCACCTCCAAGGCGGCCGGCGCCGGTCCTTCCCGGGACTGGCTGGGCTTCGTCAAGTCGCCCCGTGCCCGCAACAAGATCCGGGCCTGGTTCTCCAAGGAGCGCCGCGACGAGGCGATCGAGCAGGGCAAGGACGCCATCGCGCGCGCCATGCGCAAGCAGAACCTGCCGATCCAGCGCATCCTGACCGGCGACTCCCTGGTCACCCTCGCCCACGAGATGCGCTACCCCGACATCTCGTCGCTGTACGCGGCGATCGGCGAGGGACATGTCGCCGCCGCCGGTGTCGTGCAGAAGCTGGTCCAGGCGCTCGGCGGCGAGGACGAGGCCAACGAGGACATCGCGGAGAGTTCGCCGCCCTCGCGCAGCCGCAACAAGCGCCGCTCCAACGCCGATCCCGGCGTGGTCGTCAAGGGCGTCGAGGACGTCTGGGTCAAACTGGCCCGCTGCTGCACGCCCGTCCCCGGCGACCCGATCATCGGCTTCGTCACCCGGGGCAGCGGCGTCTCCGTGCACCGCGCCGACTGCGTCAACGTCGACTCGCTGTCGCAGCAGCCGGAACGGATCCTGGAGGTCGAGTGGGCGCCGACCCAGTCCTCGGTCTTCCTGGTCGCGATCCAGGTCGAGGCCCTCGACCGGTCCCGGCTGCTCTCGGACGTCACCCGCGTCCTGTCCGACCAGCACGTCAACATCCTGTCGGCGGCCGTGCAGACCTCCCGGGACCGGGTGGCCACCTCACGCTTCACCTTCGAGATGGGCGACCCGAAGCACCTCGGCCACGTACTGAAGGCGGTACGGGGCGTGGAGGGCGTCTACGACGTCTACCGGGTGACCTCGGCCCGCAGGCCGTGACCCACAAGAGGAAGGGGCTCCCGTACGCCAGGTACGGGAGCCCCTTCCTCATTGCGCTGCGGCGGTCGGCCGCTCATGGTGCGACGGGTCAGCCGCCGAACTCCTCAAGGCCCTTCAGAGCCTGGTCCAGCAGTGCCTGCCGGCCCTCCAGCTCCTTGGCGAGCTTGTCGGCGCGGGCGTTGTTGCCCGAGGCACGGGCCGTGTCGATCTGCGAACGCAGCTTGTCGACGGCCGCCTGGAGCTGACCGGTCAGACCCGCGGCACGCGCACGCGCCTCCGGGTTCGTCCGCCGCCACTCCGACTCCTCGGCCTCCTGGAGCGCCCGCTCCACCGAGTGCATCCGCCCCTCGACCTTCGGGCGGGCGTCACGCGGTACGTGGCCGATGGCCTCCCAGCGCTCGTTGATGGCCCGGAACGCGGCCCTGGCCGCCTTCAGGTCCTTCACCGGCACCAGACGCTCGGCCTCGACCGCGAGCTCCTCCTTCAGCTTGAGGTTCTCGCCCTGCTCCGCGTCCCGCTCGGCGAAGACCTCGCTGCGGGCGGCGAAGAAGACGTCCTGCGCACCGCGGAAGCGGTTCCACAGATCGTCCTCGGCCTCGCGCTGGGCGCGGCCCGCCGCCTTCCACTCGGTCATCAGGTCGCGGTACCGGGCGGCCGTGGCCCCCCAGTCGGTGGAGCCGGAGAGCGACTCCGCCTCGACGACCAGCTTCTCCTTGGCCTTGCGGGCCTCCTCGCGCTGGGCGTCCAGCGATGCGAAGTGGGCCTTGCGGCGCTTGGAGAACGCCGAGCGGGCATGCGAGAAGCGGTGCCACAGCTCGTCGTCGGACTTGCGGTCGAGCCGCGGCAGGCCCTTCCACGTGTCGACCAGCGCACGGAGCCGCTCGCCGGCGGAGCGCCACTGCTCGCTCTGCGCCAGCTCCTCGGCCTCGACGACCAGGGCCTCCTTGGCGTGCTTCGCCTCGTCGGTCTGCTTCGCCTTCTGGGCCTTGCGCTCCTCGCGCCGCGAGTCGACCGTCGCGACGAGCGCGTCGAGCCGCTTGCGCAGCGCGTCGAGGTCGCCGACGGCGTGATGCTCGTCCACCTGCAGACGCAGATGCTCGATGGCGGTCGTCGCGTCCTTCGCCGACAGATCGGTGGTCTTCACCCGCCGTTCGAGGAGGCCGATCTCGACCACAATGCCCTCGTACTTGCGCTCGAAGTAGGCCAGAGCCTCCTCGGGGGAACCCGCCTGCCACGATCCGACGACCTGCTCGCCGTCGGCTGTCCGCACGTACACGGTGCCGGTCTCATCGACACGGCCCCACGGGTCGCTGCTCACAGCGCCTCCTCCACCTGATGCCCGCGAGGGGGTTCGCCCCCCTGGCATCGTCCACAGTTTCCTGGGGCGGGCAGCGCCCGCCCTGCACAACGCCAATCTAGGCGACCGGCCGCCCGGCTGTCCGCACTCAGCGCGGCCGAAAAAAATCCGTCCCGCGCCCGTCGTCACCGGCCGGCCCGGTCCGGCCGCCCCCAGCCGGTCACGACTTGTCGACGGCCGCCTTCGAGATCTCCACGGCCTTCTTCGGCGCACCGTCGGCCGCGCCACCTGCCACGCCCGCCGCGCCGATGTCCTTGACGGCCTTCAGCGAGGCGTCGTCCATCGTGCCGAACGGGGTGTAGGTGGGCGGCAGCTTGCTGTCCTTGTACACCAGGAAGAACTGGCTGCCGCCGGTGTGCGGCTGGCCGGTGTTCGCCATCGCCACCGTGCCCGCCGGGTAGGTCACCGTCCCGTCCGCGCCGGCCTTGCCCAGCGCGGTCAGGTTCTCGTCCGGGATCGTGTAGCCGGGACCGCCGGTGCCGTCGCCCTTGGGGTCGCCGCACTGGAGCACGAAGATGCCCTGAGTGGTCAGACGGTGACACTTCGTACCGTCGAAGAAGCCCTTGTCGGCCAGCGACTTGAAGGAGTTCGTGGTGTGCGGGGTCTTCGCCGCCTTCATCGCGAACGCGATGTCGCCCTGGCTCGTCTTGAGCGAAAACGTGTACTCGGCCTTCTTGTCGATCTTCATCGCGGGCTCCGGCGCCTTGCTCTCGCTGGGCGACGGCGACGCGTCGGCCGACGGGGACGCGCTCGCGGCAGCGTCCGCCTTGTCCTTCTTGCCGTCGTCGCCGAGGGCGAGATAGGAACCCACGCCGATGACCGCCACCACGGCCACCGCGGACGCGATGACGGCGGTCAGCCGCCTCGTCCTGCGGCGGGCCTCCTCCCGGCGCTGCTGCTGCCGCTCGAACTTCTCCCTGGCGAGCTGCCGCCGCCGCTGATCGCTGCTGACCACCGGGTGATCTCCTTGTAGGTCGTGTGATGAGGCCTTGGCTGCCCCGTACCGTATATGGGTTAGCTGTGGAATGAGGAGCGCCGGTAGGCTCTGAACTGCCGCGACCTTCTCAGTCGCAATCCGCCGTCGGACGACCATTAAGGACGATCGTGCTCATTGCCGGGTTCCCCGCAGGGGCCTGGGGGACCAACTGTTATCTGGTCGCCCCGGCCGCAGGCGAGGAGTGCGTGATCATCGACCCGGGCCACCAGGCCGCCGCCGGAGTCGAGGAAGCGCTGAAGAAGCATCGGCTGAAGCCCGTCGCCGTCGTACTGACCCACGGCCACATCGACCATGTCGCCTCGGTCGTCCCGGTGTGCGGCGCGCACGACGTCCCCGCCTGGATCCACCCGGAGGACCGGTACATGATGAGCGACCCGGAGAAGGCCCTCGGCCGCTCCATCGGGATGCCGCTCATGGGCGAGCTGACGATCGGGGAGCCGGACGACGTCAAGGAGCTGAGCGACGGCGCCCTGCTGAAGCTGGCCGGTCTGGAGTTCGGTGTCGCGCATGCGCCCGGCCATACCAAGGGGTCGGTGACGTTCAGGATGCCCGAGGCCGCGGATGTTCCGCAGATCCTCTTCTCGGGCGACCTGCTCTTCGCCGGCTCCGTCGGACGCACCGACCTGCCCGGTGGCGACCACGCCGAGCTGCTCCAGTCGCTGGCCCGTGTGTGCCTGCCGCTCGACGACTCGACCGTGGTGCTGTCCGGCCACGGACCCCAGACGACCATCGGCCGTGAGCGCGCCTCGAATCCGTATCTGCACGGTATGGACGCGCCCCGACGAGGAATGTGACAAGAGAAATCCCGTGAGCACTTTCAAGGCCCCCAAGGGCACGTACGACCTGACCCCGCCCGACTCCGCGAAGTATCTGGCGGTGCGCGAGGCGATCTCCGCCCCCCTGAAGAACTCCGGCTACGGCTACATCGAGACGCCCGGCTTCGAGGACGTCGCCCTGTTCTCCCGCGGTGTCGGCGAGTCCACCGACATCGTGACCAAGGAGATGTACACCCTCACCACCAAGGGCGGCTCCCAGCTGGCCCTGCGCCCCGAGGGCACCGCCTCGGTGCTCCGCGCGGCACTGGAGGCCAACCTCCACAAGCTCGGCAACCTGCCGGTGAAGCTCTGGTACTCCGGCTCGTACTACCGCTACGAGCGCCCGCAGAAGGGCCGCTACCGCCACTTCTCGCAGGTCGGTGCCGAGGCGATCGGTGCCGAGGACCCGGCGCTGGACGCCGAGCTGATCATCCTGGCCGACCAGGCGTACCGCACCCTGGGCCTGCGGAACTTCCGCATCCTGCTCAACTCGCTGGGCGACAAGGAGTGCCGCCCCGTCTACCGGGACGCGCTCCAGGGCTTCCTGCGCGAGCTCGACCTGGACGAGGAGACCCGCCGCCGCATCGAGATCAACCCGCTCCGGGTCCTCGACGACAAGCGGCCCGAGGTGCAGAAGCAGCTGACCGGCGCCCCGGTGCTGCGCGACTACCTCTGCGACGCCTGCAAGGCGTACCACGAGGAGGTGCGGGACCTGCTCTCGGCGGCAGGCGTGGTGTACGAGGACGACGAGAAGCTCGTCCGCGGCCTCGACTACTACACCCGCACCACCTTCGAGTTCGTCCACGACGGACTCGGCTCGCAGTCCGCAGTGGGCGGCGGCGGCCGTTACGACGGCCTGTCCGAGATGATCGGCGGACCGGCGCTCCCGTCGGTCGGCTGGGCGCTCGGCGTGGACCGCACGGTGCTCGCGCTGGAGGCGGAGGGCATCGAGCTCGAACTGCCCGCCGCCACCAGTGTCTTCGCGGTGCCGCTCGGCGAGGAGGCCCGCCGGGTGCTCTTCGGGGTCGTCACGCAGCTGCGCCGCGAGGGCGTGGCGGCGGACTTCGCGTACGGGAACCGGGGCCTCAAGGGCGCGATGAAGAGCGCGAACCGGTCGGGGGCCCGCTTCACGATCGTCGCGGGCGAGCGGGACCTGGCCGAGGGCGCCGTCCAGCTCAAGGACATGGAGTCCGGCGAGCAGACGGCCGTGCCGCTGTCCGGCGTGGTCGAGGCGATCCGCGAGCGCCTGGCCTGAGACGTGGCCGGGGTGGCCGGCGGGGTGATCC
>NZ_JBHXTM010000031.1:0-100602 GCF_042677325.1 Streptomyces sp. NPDC127117 | reverse complement strand
GGCCTCCCCGGGCGCGGGCGGCATCCTCCTCAAAAAACCCGGCCCGCCCCCCCCCCGCCCGGGCCCGGGCGCCCGCCCCCACGGCCGGGTACGGCCGGGATCACACGTTCGGGGGCACCCCATCGATGGGTCGTCCCAGCACTCCGGGGCGCTGCTGCCGGGGCAACGGACCGCCCGGCGGGCGGTAGTCGACGCCGAGGGCGTCGAGCCGGGCGTAATGCGTGGCCATTCGGCGCTCGAAGGCGGCGAAGTCCCGCTCGGAGGAGGCGGGCAGCGGCGACCAGGCGACCTCCGCGAACGCCGCGAGGCGCGGGAAGACCTGGTAGTCGACGCGGGCCCGGTTCTGCATCACCTCGGTCCAGACATTGGCCTGGGTGCCCAGGATGTGACGGGCCGCCTCCTCGGAGAGGCCCGCCGGTACGGGCTCGAAGCGGTAGACGTCCTCCAGGGTGCGGACGAAGCCGATGGGCATCGGCTCGTCGGGGCCGCCGTCCTGACGGTGGTCCAGGTACACGTGCTGCTCCGGGCACATGACGACGTCGTGGCCGGCCTCGGCGGCGGCGATGCCTCCGCCGTAGCCCCGCCAGGACGACACGGCGGCGCCCGCCGGGAGGCCGCCCTCCAGGATCTCGTCCCAGCCGATCAGCCGGCGTCCGCGCGCGGTGAGCCAGGTGTCGAAGTGCCGGATGATCCAGGACTGCAGCTCGTCCTCGTTGGCCAGGCCGAATTCGTCGATCCGGGCCTGGGCGACCGGCGACTCCTTCCACTGGTCCTTGCGGCACTCGTCGCCGCCGATGTGGATGAACGGCGAGGTGGCGGCGGGGAAGAGGTCCAGCACCTCTTCGAGGACGCCCTCGAAGAAGCGCAGGGTGTTGTCGGTGGGGGCGAGTACGTTCGCGTTGATGCCCCAGGTGTCCCAGACGGACAGGGCGGTGGTGTCGACGACGTCCGCGTTGCCCAGTTCGGGGTACGCGGCGATGGCGGCCTGCGAGTGGCCGGGGATGTCGATCTCGGGGACGACCCGGATGTGCCGCTCGGCGGCGTACGCGACGATCTCGCGGATGTCGTCCTGCGTGTAGTACCCGCCGTGCGGGGTCTCGTCCCACAGCTCGGAGGCCCGGTGGCCGTGCTTGGTGCGGGAGCGCCAGGAGCCGATCTCGGTGAGCCGGGGGAAGCGCTTGATCTCGATGCGCCAGCCCTGGTCGTCGGTGAGGTGGAAGTGGAAGACGTTCAGTTTGTGCGCGGCGAGGAGGTCGAGATAGCGCAGCACGTCGTCCTTGGGCAGGAAGTGCCGTGCCACGTCGAGCATCATGCCTCGCCAGGGGAAGCGGGGGGCGTCCTCGATGTCCGCGAAGGGGATCGCGCGCTGTGTGCCGGGGCTGACGGGTGCGCGGCGGAATGCCTCGGGGCCCAGGAGCTGACGGAGGGTCTGCGCGCCCCAGAAGACTCCGGCGGGGCTGCCTCCGGTGATCTCGACGCCGGTGCCGGCCTTGGTGCTCAGCCGGTAGCCCTCCGGTTCCAGTGCCGGATCCATGCCCAGCCGGACGGTGTCGGTGGCGTGTTCGCCGCCCGGGGCGAGCGGCAGTCCGAAGGCGGCGCCGAGCGTGGTGCGCAGCCAGCGTTCGGTGTTCTCGGTGCCGGGCGCCGCCGTGATGGTGGTGGACGGGCCGAACAGGAAGCCGCAGCGCCCTTCACCGGCGGCGCGCACGGGTGCCGGGATCAGGTCGGGTGCCGGGATCGGGTCGGAGGTCGGGCCGGAGATCGGGCCGGGGGTCGGGGCCGTGTCCATGTCCATGGCGTCAGTCCTTTACCGCTCCGCCGAGTCCCGAGACCAGGCGGCGCTGTACGAGTACGAAGAAGACCAGTACGGGAATGGTCATCACCGTCGAGGCTGCCATGATCCCTCCCCAGTCGTTCTCATCGGGTTTGAAGAAGACCAGCAGCGCCATGGGGAGCGTCGACTGGGAGGTGTCGCTGATGATGAACGACTTCGCGAACAGGAAGTCGTTCCAGGTGGAGATGAACGAGAAGACGCTGGTCGCCACCAGGCCGGGGAAGACCAGCGGGAAGAGGATCTGCCACAGAAATCGGGTGCGGCTCGCGCCGTCGATGTAGGCGGCCTCCTCCAGTGCCTCCGGGACGGCCTTGACGAAGCCGCGCAGCATCCAGATCGCGAACGGCAGCGAGAAGGCCAGGTGCGGCAGGATCAGCGAGCCGAGCGTGTTCAGCTGGCCGAAGTCCCGCATCAGGAAGAACAGCGGGATGGTCAGGGCCTCGACCGGCACCATCTGCGCGACCAGGAACATGATCAGCAGCGTGGTCCGGAAGCGGAACCTGAACCGGGTCACGGCCGTCGCCGCCAGGAAGGCGATCAGCGCGGAGGCGATGACGACCGTGCCGGCGACGAGCAGGCTGTTGAGGAAGTACCGCCCGAAGTCGTTCTGTTCGAAGACCCGGCGGAACGAGTCCAGGGACGGCGACAGCGTCCACGGGCGGGGGTCGGTGGACTGGATCTCGCCTGCCGGTTTGAGCGCGGAGAGCACCATCCAGTAGAGCGGGAAGGCGACCGCGGCGGCGATCAGCAGGGCCGCGGCCTCGGCGGCCGGCCGGCCGGGCCTGCGGACGCGCAGCATGTTCCGTGCGCTCACAGTTCCTCCCCCTGGCGCCGCACCAGGCGCAGATAGACGAGCGTGACGGCCAGCAGGATCACCAGCATCACGACGCCGATCGCCGAGCCGAGGCTGTACTGCGAGGACGCGAACGCCTTCTGGTACGCGTACACGTTGAGCACCAGGTTCTGGCCGGCGATGCCGCCGCCGCTCGTCATGACGTAGATCTGGGTGAAGACCTTGAAGTCCCAGATGACCGACTGGATGGTGACGACGACGAGGATCGGCCGCAGCATCGGGGCCATGACCGACCGCCAGATCCGCCACTGCGAGGCGCCGTCCAGCGCTGCCGCCTCCAGCACCTCGGTGGGGATCGCCCGGATGCCGGCGTACACGGTCACCATCACGAATGGGAACGAGCACCACAGGACTTCCAGCAGCACGAGGGCGAATGCGCTGTAGCGCCCGTACGTCCAGGAGAAGTCGCCGAGCCCCAGCACCCGGTTGACCGGGCCGAAGTCCGGGTCGAAGAGGAATACCCAGACGGTGGACCCGGTGATCGCCGGGGTCGCCCAGGCACCGAGCGCGGCCATCATCAGGGCGAGCCGCGGCAGGGCCCGGATCCGGGTCAGCAGGACGGCGAGCGCGCAGCCCACGAGCAGGGTGGCCAGTACGCAGGTGGCGGCGAAGACCACGGTCGCCAGCAGTACCTGCCAGAACTGGCCGTCGCCGAAGAGGGTCGCGTAGTTCCCGAACCCCTGGAAGGTGGTCGGTTCACCGCCGCTGACCTGGGCCTGGGTGTACTCCAGGAAGGAGATCAGGCCGAGTTGGTAGATGGGGTAGACGAGCAGCCCGCCGAGCAGGACGAGTGCGGGCAGCAGGTAGAGCCAGGGGGTCCAGCCGGAGCGGCGCGCGGGCGAGGCCGGGCGGCGCCGGAGCGGGCGCGGGGCCGCGCCGCCCGCTCCGGACGTGCCGGGCGCTTTGTACGCCGTGGTGTTCGCGGTCATGGTCAGCCCGCGTCGGCGAACGCGGCGTCCATCTTCTTCGCCGCGTCGTCCGCGGCCCCGGCGACGTCCTTACGGCCGCTGACGATCTCCTGGAACATCGTCGGCAGGATCAGCGAGGAGTCGATCTGGCCCCAGCCCGGCGAGGCCGGGACGAACTTGGCGCCCGCGCCGAGGGTCTTGACGAACGGTTCGACGAACGGCTCCTTCTTCGCGGCCGCGTCCCGTACGTCGGTGTACGTCGGCAGGAAGCCCATCGCGTCGAACATCCTGGTCTGGGTCTGCTTGCCGGTCAGGGACTTCATCAGGTCCACGGCGAGGGTGCGGTGCGGGCTGCTCTTCAGTACGCCGATGTTGTTCCCGCCCGCGAACGCGGGGGCGACGGAGCCCTCGGCGACGCCGGGCAGCGGCACCACCGCGTACTTGCCCTTCACCGAGCCCGCCTCGACGGCCGTGTGGCTGAAGTCGCCGCCGATCGCCATGGCGGCCTTGCCGGCGGCGAAGGCGGTGACGGTCGCGTTGCCGCCCATGGCCGCGCACTTGGCGGCCGGGCAGTTGTCGTCGCCGAACAGCGAGGTGTATGCCTCGATGCCCTTGCGGGCCTTGTCGCTGTTGATGGCCGCCTTGTACGTGCCGCCGTTCTCGTCGGCGAGTTCGCCGCCGGCCGCCCAGATGAACGGCATCGCACCGTAGGTGTACGCGCCGCCGACCGCGAGCCCGTACAGGTCCGGCTTCTTCCTGTGGATCTTCTTGGCGGTGGAGATCAGCTCGGCCTGGGTCTTGGGAGCCTCGATCCCCAGCTCCTCGAAGACGTCCGTGCGGTAGTACAGCGCCCGTACGCCGACGAAGAGCGGGGCTCCGTAGACCTTGCCGCCGACCGTCACGGACTGCTCGGCGGTCGGGTCGGTGTCCTTGGCCTCGTCCCAGGCGGCGAACTCGGCGCTCACGTCGGCGAGTCCGCCGTCCTTGACGTATCCGGCGGTGTCGGTGTTGCCGTACTCGATGAGGTCCGGGGCGCTCTTGGGGTCGTTGAACGCCGCCTTGATGCGCTGGGCACGGGTGTCGACCGGTATGTACTCGACCTCGACCTCCGCACCCTTGTGGGCCTTCTCGAAGTCGGCGACCGCCGCGTCGACGACCTGTTCCTTGGGTTTGTTGCCGACCTCCTGGAAGAGCCAGACACGCAGCGTGCCGGTCTTCTCGTCCCCCTCGGCTCCGGTGTCGGAGGTCTGCGGCGCACAGGCGGTGGCGGTGAGACCCGCCAGCACAAGCGCCGCGGCCGGGGCGGCAATTCGGGCAGACAGCTTCATCCGGGAACCCCTACCGGTTGGCGTTGCGACATACGCAACGGGCGTTTCGTTGTGCACAACTGGCAGGAGAGTAGGTGCGCACGCAGACGCCGACAAGTGGTCTCTACCACTCTGTGACCCGGCGAAGCAGCCCGTGCAACGCGAAGGGCCCCCGGGGCGCGCGTTGAGCGCGCCCCGGGGGCCCGAAGCAATGTCGCCGGACGGCTCCGGACTACTTCTTGTCCTTGCCGCCCTTGCCCTTGTCCTTGTCGCCACCGGCGCCCATGGACTCGTAGATCTCCTTGCACATGGGACAGACCGGGTACTTCTTGGGGTCGCGCCCCGGCACCCAGACCTTCCCGCACAGTGCGACCACGGGGGTGCCCTCCAGGGCACTCGCCATGATCTTGTCCTTCTGGACGTAATGGGCGTAGCGCTCGTGGTCGCCGTCGCCGTTCGACACCTGCGGCGTCGGTTCCACGAGGGTTCCGGTACCTGCCCCGCGCTCGGGCTCAAGAGTGCTCATAACCGCCAAGGGTACCGACCGCCCGGAGCTTCAGTTCAGCGAAGGGTCGTCCGGATACGTGGCGATCATCGCCAGTTCGCTGCGCTGACGGCGCAGGACCGCGCGCCAGAGGTGCTCCGGGCGCGGTGAGGAGACGTCCCCGGGTTCGGACTCGACCACGTACCAGGCGCCCTCGGTCAGTTCGGTCTCCAGCTGTCCGGGGCCCCAGCCCGCGTACCCGGCGAAGATCCGCAGCGAGCCGAGCGCCGCGGCCAGCAGCTCCGGCGGCGCCTCCAGGTCCACCAGGCCGATCGCCCCGTACACCCGGCGCCAGCCGAGCGGACCCTCGTCGCCGGGGATCACGGCCACGCCGAGCGCCGAGTCGAGCGAGACCGGACCGCCCTGGAACACCACGTCCGGCTCACCGGTCAGGCCGGCCCAGGGCGTGAGGATGTCACCGACGCCGACCGGGGTCGGGCGGTTGAGGACCACGCCGAGTGAGCCCTCCTCGTCGTGGTCGAGGAGGAGCACCACCGCGCGGTCGAAATTCGGGTCCGCGAGCGCGGGTGTGGCCACGAGCAGTCGCCCTGTGAGCGAGGACACCTCGGTCATGGCAGAAATGATCCCGCATCTTCGGCCGCCGCGGGGACCAAGTGGGCCGCCCGGTCACCGGCCGGGCCGGAGCGCAGCTCAGGGCGCACGGATGCACGGGGAGCGCGCAATCCGGAGGGTCTTGCGGACGGTAACCCTCCGCAAGACCCGGGGAGCAGAGCGTGTTGTGGCGGATTCATGACGTTCGTACACCCCCGGTTCTCTTACGGAATGGGGGTGGTCGGCCATTACTCTTTCGTTTGGCCCCCTGCCCGACCACTCCGGAACGCGAGATTCATGACCGGCACAGACGATGTCCTGCTTGTCCACGGCGGAACCCCGCTGGAGGGCGAGATCCGCGTCAGAGGCGCCAAGAACCTGGTACCGAAGGCGATGGTCGCCGCGCTGCTCGGCAGCGGGCCCAGCCGGCTGCGCAATGTGCCCGACATCCGCGACGTGCGGGTGGTCCGAGGGCTCCTCCAGCTGCACGGCGTGACGGTCCGGCCCGGTGACGAACCGGGTGAGCTGCTCCTGGACCCGACCCATGTGGAGAGCGCCAACGTCGCCGACATCGACGCCCACGCGGGCTCCTCGCGCATCCCGATCCTGTTCTGCGGCCCCCTGCTGCACCGGCTCGGCCACGCGTTCATCCCGGGGCTCGGCGGCTGCGACATCGGCGGCCGGCCGATCGACTTCCACTTCGACGTGCTGCGGCAGTTCGGCGCGACCATCGAGAAGCGGGCGGACGGGCAGTACCTGGAGGCCCCGCAGCGGCTGCGCGGCACGAAGATCCGGCTGCCGTACCCGTCGGTGGGCTCCACCGAGCAGGTGCTGCTGACGGCCGTGCTGGCCGAGGGCGTCACCGAGCTGTCCAACGCGGCCGTGGAGCCGGAGATCGAGGACCTCATCTGCGTACTGCAGAAGATGGGCGCGATCATCTCGATGGACACCGACCGGACGATCCGGATCACCGGTGTCGACCGGCTGGACGGTTACACCCACCGGGCCATCCCGGACCGCCTGGAGGCGGCCTCCTGGGCGTCCGCGGCGCTGGCCACCGAGGGCAACATCTACGTAAGGGGCGCACAGCAGCGCTCGATGATGACGTTCCTCAACACCTTCCGCCGGGTCGGCGGCGCCTTCGAGATCGACGACGAGGGCATCCGCTTCTGGCACCCGGGCGGCGCGCTGAACGCCATCGCCCTGGAGACGGACGTGCACCCCGGCTTCCAGACCGACTGGCAGCAGCCGCTGGTGGTGGCCCTGACGCAGGCCACGGGTCTGTCCATCGTCCACGAGACGGTGTACGAGTCCCGGCTCGGCTTCACCTCGGCGCTCAACCAGATGGGCGCGCACATCCAGCTCTACCGCGAGTGCCTGGGCGGCTCCGACTGCCGCTTCGGCCAGCGCAACTTCCTGCACTCGGCGGTCGTGTCCGGGCCGACCCGGCTGCAGGGCGCGGACCTGGTCATCCCGGACCTGCGCGGCGGGTTCTCCTACCTGATCGCCGCGCTGGCGGCGCAGGGCACCTCGCGGGTGCACGGCATCGACCTGATCAACCGCGGCTACGAGAACTTCATGGAGAAGCTGGAGAAGCTGGGCGCGAAGGTGGAGCTGCCTGGCGGGGCGCTGGTCTGAGACCTGGCGCCGCAACGGCTGCTGACGGGGGTTCGGGGCGCTGCCCCGGGCCCCCGTTCCCCGTTTCCGGCCCCTTTTCCCCCGTCGGCCGGGGCCCGGGGGCTCGATACCGGGCCGCAGAGGCACAGAACGGGGCCTCTCGGGCCGGTACACCGAAGGGCGGTCACCCTGGTGGGGTGACCGCCCTTCGTCGCGCCTGTGGGGCTTACTTGCCCTTGGCGGCTTCCTTGAGCTTGGAGCCCGCGGAGACCTTCACGCTGTAGCCGGCCGGGATGTTGATCGGGTCGCCGGTCTGCGGGTTACGAGCGGTGCGAGCGGCACGGTGGGTGCGCTCGAAGGTCAGGAAGCCGGGGATGGTGACCTTCTCGTCGCCCTTGGCGACGATCTCACCGACGGTCTCGGCGAGGGCGGCCAGAACGGCGTCGGCGTCCTTGCGAGTCACCTCGGCGCGGTCGGCCAGGGCGGCCACCAGCTCACTGCGGTTCATGTTGTTACTCCCGTGTTCTTCTTGCCTGTGAGGCGTGAGATCGAAGCCGATGCTGCCAGGGCCCTCGGACAGTCCCCGGACCCGGGTCTGTCGTCAGACCCTCGCGCCCGATTACGCATCCTGCCCCCACCTGCGGCGGTAACGCCAATCCGGCACCCTCCGGAGTCACACGAAAAGCGCCACTGCCTCTTCGTGGTGACGTTCCGTCGACTCCCCGAAAGCGTTCCGCAGCGAATGCGGGGCTTGGCGGGACGTGCCGCCCGCCCACCCTAAAGGGGCGTTTGGGGCGTCGCGACCCGCGACGCGCCGTAGGCCGGGCCGACGTGAGCCGGACCGGCGTGGGGCGCCACGTGCGGCGCCGGCCTCGGCGGGGGCCGCGCCGGGCCGTACCGGGGGATCCGGGTCAGCCGAGGTCGCCCGAGGCCGGGCCGGTACCGGCGGCCGCCCTCGCGGCGTGCCGGACGGCGCCGGCGACCGCGCCCGCGACCCGGTCGTTGAAGACCGACGGGATGATGTAGTTCGCGTTCAGCTCGTCCTCGGCGACCACGTCGGCGAGGGCGCCCGCCGCGGCGAGCATCATCTCCGTGTTGACGGTGCGGGACTGGGCGTCCAGCAGACCGCGGAAGACACCCGGGAAGACCAGCACGTTGTTGATCTGGTTCGGGAAGTCGGAGCGCCCGGTGGCGACAACTGCCGCCGTCTGGCGAGCGATTGCCGGGTCGACCTCGGGGTCCGGGTTCGCGAGCGCGAACACGATCGCGCCCTCGGCCATGGCCGCGACGTCGTCGCCGTCCAGCACGTTCGGGGCGGAGACGCCGATGAAGACGTCGGCGCCCACGACCGCCTGCTTGAGGGTGCCGGTGACGGACTCCGGGTTGGTGTTGTCGGCGATCCAGCGCAGCGGCGAGTCGGCGTCGGCGGAGACGAGGTCCTCGCGGCCGGCGTGCACCACGCCGTGGATGTCGGCGACGACGGCGTGCTTGACGCCCGCGGCGATGAGGAGCTTCAGGATGGCCGTACCGGCCGCTCCGGCGCCGGACATGACGACGCGTACGTCCCCGATGCCCTTGCCCACCACGCGAAGCGCGTTGGTCAGCGCGGCCAGCACGACGATCGCGGTGCCGTGCTGGTCGTCGTGGAAGACCGGGATGTCCAGGGCCTCGCGCAGCCGCGCCTCGATCTCGAAGCAGCGGGGGGCGGAGATGTCCTCCAGGTTGATGCCCGCGAAGCCGGGGGCGATCGCCTTGACGATCTCGACGATGGCGTCGCTGTCCTGGGTGTCCAGGCAGATCGGCCAGGCGTCGATGTCGGCGAACCGCTTGAAGAGGGCCGCCTTGCCCTCCATGACCGGCATGGCGGCCATCGGGCCGATGTTGCCGAGGCCGAGCACGGCGGAGCCGTCCGTCACGACCGCAACGGTGTTGCGCTTGATGGTGAGGCGGCGGGCGTCCTCGGGGTTCTCGGCGATCGCCATGCAGACCCGGGCCACGCCCGGGGTGTAGATCATCGAGAGGTCGTCACGGTTGCGGATGGGATGCTTGGACGCCATCTCGATCTTGCCGCCGAGGTGCATCAGGAACGTACGGTCGGAGACCTTGCCGAGGACGACGCCCTCGATGCCGCGCAGGCCCTCGACGATCTCGTCGGCGTGCGAGGTGGAGGTGGCCGCGATGGTGACGTCGATCCGCAGCTTCTCGTGACCGGAGGCGGTCACGTCGAGGCCGGTGACCGAACCGCCGGAGGACTCCACGGCCGTGGTGAGCTGGGAGACCGCTGTGCCGCTCGCGGGCACCTCCAGCCTGACCGTCATCGAGTACGAGACGCTGGGCGCCGTTGCCATGGCCGAGTCCTTCGCTTTCCTTAGCTTCTTTGCCGCGCGACCGGGGCGCTCGCCTCGGACACGCTTCCCGATCGTCGCACCTACTGGCCGGTAGCCGGTAATGACTGCCACTCTTCGGAAAGTAGTTTCCACCATACGAGATATGACGGTCTCGGCGGAAGCCCCCGGCCGGTCCCGGCCGGATCCGCCTCCGGTCGCCCGGCTCCGGTCGGCCGAGCGCGATCGTCCGGCCCCGGAAACAAGAACAGACCCGCGCCACCGGAAGGTGACGCGGGTCTGTCTTTTGGGTCAAGCGGCACCGACCCGCCATGCTCGCCTCGCGGCAAGTGGTCGCTCGTAGCGACGAAGGTTGGGCCCGGGGGCTTGGATCGAGCCGGTGCCGACACCAGGCTAACAAAGACCCCGAAGAAGTGATTCCCCACAGCACAGGTTGACCCGAAAAACAGGCGATCAGTCCCTCAGCAGATCCGGGACGCCGTCCTCGTCCGGCAGGTCCCGCTCCCCCGAGACCACCGTGAGCTGCTGCGTCGCACGCGTCAACGCCACGTACAGCACCCGCAGGCCCGCCGGGGACTCGTCCGCGATCTCCGCGGGCGAGACGACCACCGTGGCGTCGTACTCCAGGCCCTTCGCCTCCAGGCTGCCCAGGGCCACCACTCGCTCGCCCAGTTCGGCGAGCCAGGCGCGGGCCTGTGCCCGGCGGTTCATCGCGACGACCACGCCCACCGTGCCGTCGACCTCGCCGAGCAGCCGCCGCGCCTCCTCGCGGACCGAGGCGGCCAGATCACCGTCCCGTACCGTCTCGAAGCGCGGCTTCACCCCGGTGGAGCGGACCGCGGACGGGGACTCCATCCCGGGCATCGCCAGCGCCAGGACCTTGGAGGCCAGCTCGGCGATCTCCGCCGGGTTGCGGTAGTTGACCGTGAGGGTGAAGCGGCGGCGCGGCCGGTTGCCGAGCGCCTCGTCGCGCGCCCGGGCGGCCTCGTCCGGGTCGGACCAGGAGGACTGCGCCGGGTCGCCGACGATCGTCCAGGTGGCGTGCCTGCCGCGGCGGCCGACCATCCGCCACTGCATGGGCGTCAGGTCCTGTGCCTCGTCGACGATGACGTGCGCGTACTCCGTACGCTCCGCCGCCAGCCGCTCGGCGCGCTCGCGCTGGGTCTCCTCACGCTGCGGCATCAGCTCCTCCAGCCCGGAGAGCTGGTCCAGCGGGTCGAGCTCGCGCTTCTTCTTCGGCCGGTGCGGTGTGCCCAGCAGCGTGTGGAGCTCGTCGAGGATGGCCACGTCGTGCACGGACAGCGGCCCGTTCCCCGCGCTGTCGAGCCGCTTCAGGGAGCGGGCGAAACGGCGCACCTCGCCCTGGTTGAGGACCCGGCGGGCCCAGCGGCCGAGCCGCTTCTCGTCGGCCATCGCGGCGAGCACCCCGCGCGGGGTCAGCTCGGGCCACCAGGCGTTCAGGAAGTCGAGGAAGTCCGTCTCGGTGGAGACGTCCTCGTCGAAGGAGGAGCGCAGTTCGGCGGCGAGTTCGGGGTCGGTGTAGCGGCCCCGGCCCGAGGACTTGTTCCACAGGGCGTCCAGCAGCAGCCTGCGGGCGCGCGGGCGCAGCAGGTTGACCGGTGCGGTGCCGCCGAGCACGGACTGCCGGATGCGGTGGAGTTCGTCGGCGTTCAGCTCGACGCGGGCGCCGAACGCGACGACCCGCAGCCGGGTGGGGGTCGCCGGGGCGGCGTCGGTCTCCGCGTCCCCGTCGCCGAAGGACAGCTGGCCGTCCCGGTCCGCCGCCCTGCGGGACGTGCCGGGCTGCTCCAGAGCGCCCCGGGACGCCTTGCGCAGCACCTGGAGCATCCGCGAGGAACCCTTGATCCGGGCGACGGCGGGCTCGTCGTAGGTGGTGGCGCCCTCGACGCCGGCCGCCTCGTCGGAGAGCGAGCCGACGGCGCGGATCGCGACCTGCCCCTCCTCGCCCAGCGAGGGCAGCACGCCTTCGGTGTACGCGACCAGGAGCGGGGTCGGCGATACGACGAGGATGCCGCCCGCGTAACGCCGCCGGTCCTGGTAGAGGAGGTACGCGGCGCGGTGCAGGGCGACGGCCGTCTTGCCGGTGCCGGGACCGCCCGAGACCTCGGTGACCGAGGCGGCGGGGGCCCGGATCACCAGGTCCTGTTCGGCCTGGATGGAGGAGACGATGTCCCGCATGGTGTGGCTGCGGGCCTGTCCGAGCGCCGCCATCAGGGCGCCGTCACCGATCACCGGCAGCTTGGCGCCGTCCAGGTACGCGGTCAGCTCCGGACGCATCAGGTCGTCCTCGACCCCGAGGACCTTGCGGCCCTTGGAGCGGATGACCCGGCGGCGTACGACCCTGCCGGGCTCCTTGGGCGTCGACCGGTAGAACGGTGCGGCGGCCGGCGCGCGCCAGTCGATGACCAGCGGCGCGTAGTCGGAGTCGAGGACCCCGATCCGGCCGATGTGGAGCGTCTCCGCGATCTCGGCCGAACTGTCGTCGCGTACCGCGTCCTCGGCCGGTTCGACGGAGGTGTACGCGCCGTCCGGGCCGCGTACACCGTCCTTGCCGAGCAGCAGGTCGATCCTTCCGAAGAGGAAGTCCTCGAACTCGCTGTTCAGCCGGTTGAGGTGGATTCCGGCCCGGAACACCTGGGCGTCGCGCTCGGCGAGCGCCCCCGGAGTGCCGACCTGGCCGCGCTTGACGGCGTCATTCATGAGAAATTCCGCCTCGTGGATCTTCTCTTCAAGGCGGTGATAAACACGGTCGAGATGTTCCTGCTCGACACCGATTTCCCGGTCCCGCAACGAATCGACAGCGGCATCCTGCGCGGCCACCGAGGCCCCCTTCTGACGTGCATTGGGCAGCCGTCAACCTTATGCGAAGGGTGACCCGCCGCGCACCTGCCGCGCGTCTCGAAATGGTCTGCCGGGGATCTCGGTCAGGCATCGACCTCGACCAGCCGCCTGCCGTCGAACGTGCGCACCTCGAAATGGTCGATCTCGCCCCGCCCCATGGCCGCGCCGCCGGAGACATAGAGCGGGTGGTTCGCGCCCGGGTACGGGGAGTCCTCGATGCCGTATCCCCACTCCGGTACGGACCAGGAGGTGACGATCTCCTCCTCGCCGGTCCTCGACACCGCGATGAGGCGGCATTTCTGCGGGCCCGTCACGTTTCTGAGCTCCAGCACGGCGCTGGTGCCCCAGGGCCTCTGCGCCATGCCGACCGTGGCGGAGACGCGGCTGCGGGGGTCGGTGGCCCGCACCTTGTCCGGCATGCGGCGGAAGGCGGCGCCCTCGGCCGAGCCGTCGGAGCCGGTGGGGTCGGCGGAGCCGGTGGGATCGGTGGGGTACGGCCGGGCCGCCCGCGTCGTCGGGCCGTCGTCGCCGCCCGCCAGGACCGCGACCACCGGGCCGCCGATGATCAGCGCGACCGCTGCCGCCACCAGAACCGTGGAGCGGCGCCTGCGCCGGGCCCGCCCGGCGCTCACCTCGTCGACCAGCCGTTCCAGCACTCGGGGGCCGGGCTGCCCCGGTACGTACCGGGGCACGGGGGCGCCCGGGGACTCGGCGACCCGCGCGAGCACGGGTTCCAGGCCGGCGAGCTCGTCGATCCGGTCGGCACACAGGCCGCAGCCGGCCAGGTGCGCCTCGAAGGCGGACACCTCGGCGTCGTCGAGAACACCGAGGAGGTACGCACCGGCGGCGTCGTGCCCGGTCGGGTCGGCGGGGACGCGGGGGCCGGAAGGGGTGGAGGGGTTGCGGGGGCCGACCGGGCTGCGAGGGGCGGAGGGTGGGCCGGAGGGGATGCGTGGGCCGGTCGGCCTGAGTCCGAAGGGCTCCCACTCGTGGTCGTCGTTCATGCCGTGATCCCCCTCTCCTCCAGTGCGAGCTTCATCGAGCGGAGCGCGTAGAAGACCCGTGACCGTACCGTCCCGCTCGGAATGCCCAGCACCTCGGCCGCCTCGTTGACCGTGCGGCCCTTGAAGTAGGTCTCGACCAGGGCCTCCCGGTGCGCGGTGGTCAGATCGTCGAGCGCCTCGGACAGCGTCATCAGCCACAGCGCCTTCTCCATCTCGTCCTCCGCGGGCACTGCCTCCAGCGGCGACGGATCGACCTCGGGCGGCCGGGCCCGCCTGCTGCGGTGACCGTCGATGACGATGCGCCGGGCGACCGTCACCAGCCAGGGCCGGACCGATCCGGTCGCGCCGCCCAGCCGCCCGGCGTTCTTCCAGGCGCGGATGAGCGTCTCCTGCACCACGTCCTCGGCGCGCTGCCGGTCACCGGCGACCAGGCGGAGCACGTACGCGAACAGGGGCCCGGCATGCTCGCGGTAGAGCGCCCGCATCAGCTCCTCGTCCGGGGCGGCGGAAGGCGACGGGGAGGAGAGCGAGGGAGCGGACATGGAGGAGGGCGTGGCGGGGTCCGGGGGCGGAGCAGGCGACGGCGGCTGCTCGCCGCGATGTCGAGCCCTGTGCGGACGATCACCGGCCACGGCCGCATCCTTGCGCACCCGAACCTCCCGGTCGAGACCCTGTGGAGCTCCTAGGTCATCGAATACGGGGCCGGACCGCGATCCGTTCAAACCGACCGCAGGGTTCTTTCCGGCCGGCCGCAGGAATCCTGCGGACCGGCCGCGGGAGCCCTCTTCCCGCCCCGGGCCCGGCACCCTGCGCCCGCCGTCCTCCGGCCCTGTGTCATCCGCCCTGCGCCCGCCGTCCTCCGGCCCTGTGTCCCCCGCCCTGTGCCCTGCGCCCGCCGTCCTCCGGCCCTGTGTCCCCCGCCCTGCGCCCGCCGTCCTCCGTCCCTGCGCCCTCGCTACGGAACAGCCGCGTCCGGCACTGCCACGCCCGCCGCCCGGCGCCGGTGCCGGGCCACCCGCTCGCGGTTCCCGCAGACCTCGCCGGAGCACCAGCGGCGCCGGCGGCCGCGCGAGGTGTCCAGGTAGAGGCGGCGGCAGTTGTCGGCCTCGCAGCGGCGCAGCCCGGCCCGCGCCACGGGGTCGGTGAGGAGTTCCACGGCGTCGCGGGCGACGGCGGCCAGCAGTGCCCCGCACTCGGGATCGGCGCTCAGCGCCCTTACCAGCTTGCCGCCGCTGCCGCGCACGGCCCGCAGGCCCGGTGGCGCCTCGGCGGCGAGCGCGTTGACCCGTTCCAGGGCGCTCCCGGCGCCACGGCCGCCGAGTTCGGCCGTCAGCAGCCGTTCGACGCCGGTCCGCAACTGCCGGAAGCGCGCCACCCAGCTCTCGTCCACGGCGTCGAGGTGGGTTCCGTTCGGTACGAGTCCGGCGGCGAGCAGCCAGTCGGCCAGCCGCTCGGCGCAGTCGAGCAGTTCACACGCGCCGGTGGTTCCGACACCGGTGGCCACCAGGTCCAGACAGGGCCGACCTGAGTCGAACCGCCAGTCGCACGAGCTCTTGCCGGCCGCCATGCGCATGTCACCGCCTCGGGGTCACCGGTGGGGTCTCCCCCAGGGTGCCCCTCGCGGCGCCGGCCCGGAACCCCTGCCGCCCCACGGGTCGTCGCGCGGGGGCCGTACGGTGTCCGGATGAACGACGATCCCGAGACCACCACCCTCTCGGCCGGCCCGCTCCTGCTCCGGCGATGGCTGGCCGAGGACGTCCCGGCGCTGATCGAGGCGTACCGCGATCCCGCGATGCGCACCATGCTGCGGTCCCAGGTCACGGACGAGGCGACGGCGGAGCAGTGGCTGCGGGTGCGGCACGAGGGGTGGGCGTCCGGCGGTTACTTCAGCTTCGCGGTGGTGGACCGCGATCGCGGGAGTGAACCGGTCGGCAATGTGGCGCTCAAGTTCCCCGCACCGGGCTCCGACAACGCGGAGGTCGGCTACTGGACGGCCGCCCCCGCCCGCGGCCGCGGGATCGCACCACTGGCGCTAGGGGCCCTCGGCGACTGGGCGTTCGAGACGTTCGCCCAGGACGCGCTGACGCGGCTCGACCTGCTGCACCAGGTGGGCAACGAGGCGTCCTGCCGGGTCGCGGAGAAGAGCGGGTACGGCTTCGCGGAGGTGCTTCCGGCGCGGTCGCCGTGGCCGCTGGACGGGCACCGGCACGCGCGGCTGCGCCCCGGGGAGCTCTGACGGCCGACCGCCTCCGGCCGGTCGCTCAGCCCGCGGGCGGACCGTCGTGCAGGATCCGCTGGAACAGGCGGTGGTCGCGCCATTCGCCGTTGATGTGGAGGTAGCGCGGGGCCATCCCGAACTGCTCGAAGCCGCACTTGGCGAGCACCCGCTGCGAGGCGATGTTGTCCAGCACCGTCCCCGCCTCGACCCGGTGCAGGCGCAGCTCGTCCCTGGCCAGCTCGCAGATCCGCGCCACGGCGGCCGTGGCCCGACCGCGGCCCGCGTGCTCGACGTCGACCCAGTAACCGAGCGTCCCGCTGCGGAACGGCCCGAGCACGATGCCGTTCAGGTTGAACGCGCCGATCGCGCGGTCCTCCTCGTCGGCGAGCACCCAGGACATCACCCGTCCCGCGTCGCGGTCCGCGAGCAGCGCGGCCAGCCGCTCCCGCTGCCCCTGCTCGGTGTAGAAGGAGTCGGGCCGCACGGGCTCCCAGGGCTGCATGTACGCGCGGCTGCGGGTCAGTGCGACGGCCAGGGAGGCGGCGTCGCCCGGGGTGACGGGACGGAGTCGTACCTCCGCATCGAGCCGGTGAATGTCATGGGTCATCCCTGCACGCTATCCCGGCACCATTCCGACCCCACGCCAGCCTCGCGCCAGCCATGCGCCCCATTCACGCCCCCTCGCGCCCCCTTACTCCTGGGCGTGCTCCCGGTCCGCCGAAGCCGCCAGCCGGTCAAAGGTACGGATCAGCTCCGCGCGTCTGTCCTCCTTGTACGCCGGCCCGGGCTCCAGTCCGTCGATGGTCCGCTCCCACACGTCCATGAACGTCTTCTTCCACTTCTCGACCACCGCGGGCTCCGGCACGCCCGCGCCGACGTACCCCTGCTCCGCTATCAGGCACAGCAGCTCGACGTTGCACGGCACGGCGACGCCGTCGTAATCGTCGGGCTCCAGACCGGCCGGGTCGCCGGCCATCGCGTCCTCGATCTCCGAGACGAGCCGTCCGGTGATGCCCGACAGATGATCCGCGGCCGTGTCACTGTCGAAATTCCCGCTGCCCCAGGTACCCACAGGGCCCCCTCCCACTGGTCTTTCCTGCCTGCGTCCGTTGTAACAAACGGCACTGACAACGGACCCCGCCGGAGAAACCGGCACCGCGGTCAAGGCTGTGCCGGACCGCCATCCGCCCCGCTGACCGCCCCGCCGTCCGCCGCCGCCACCGGGTCCAACGCCAGCCGGTAGCCGCGCTTGACGACCGTCTGGATGAGGCGGGGCGCGCCCAGTGCCGTACGCAGCCGCGCCATGGCCGTCTCCACCGCGTGCTCGTCCGTGCCGCCACCGGGCAGCGCCCGCAACAGATCGGCGCGGGCCACCACCCAGCCCGGCCGGCGGGCCAGGACGTGCAGCAGCGCCATCCCGGCGGGCGGCACCGGGCGCGGCTCGCCGTCGACGATCACGGCATGGCCCCGGATCTCGACCCGGTGCCCGGCGACCGGCAACGCCGGGGCCCTGGCGGGGAGTTCCTCGCAGATCAGCTGGACGAGCGGGGCGATCCGGAACCGTTCCGGCTGGACGGTGCCGATGCCCCGGGCCTGCAACGGCAGGGCGGTGACCGGTCCGACGCAGGCCACGAGGACGTCTTCGCGCAGCGCGCTCAGGAGTTCCGGGAGCAGCCCGCGTTTCTCGGCCCGGCCGAGCAGTGAGACGGCGGCCGGGGCGCTGGTGAAGGTGAGGGCGTCCAGGCCGCGGGCGAGTGTGGTGTCGAGCAACCGGTCGAGCGGGGCGATGTCCTCGGGGTCCGTCCAGCGATAGACGGGTACGGCGATGACCTCGGCGCCGCCGGCGCGCAGCGACTCGATGAAGCCGGGGAGGGGTTCGCCGTGCAGTTGGAGGGCGATGCGGCGGCCCGCCACGCCCTCGTCCAGGAGCCGTTCCAGGACCTCGGCCATGGACTCGGAGGCGGGTGACCACGTCTCGGTCAGCCCGGCGGCCCGGACGGCGCCCTTGACCTTGGGTCCGCGGGCCAGCAGTTCGGCGCCGCCCAGGGTCGTCAGCAGCCGCTCGCCCAGGCCCCGGTCCGCGGCGGCCTCGATCCAGCCGCGGAAGCCGACCGCGGTGGTGGCGACGACCACATCGGGGGCGGACTCGACGACCGAGCGGGTGGCGGCGAGGAGTTCGCCGTCGTCGGCGAGCGCCACGATCCGCAGGGCGGGTGCGTGCAGGACCGTGGCGCCGCGTCGTTCCAGCAGCGCGCCGAACTCCTCCGCGCGCCGTGCGGCGGTGACCCCGACGGTGAAGCCCGTGAGGGGCCCGTGCTGTTCGTCCTGGTGCATGTGGTCTTCCCGGCTCTCGTCCCGCTGCTGCCCGATGATGCCGAGGGGCGAGCCTGCCAATGATGCGTGACAGGGCTGGTTCACCCGTATTTCCCGCCTGTTACGTCACCCGACACCGGGCGGCCATACCGGCGCCCGACCCGGCGAAGGTATACCCCGGGCACACCGCCCCCGCTCAGCCGGACTCCAGCATCAGGGCCGCGTCGGGCCCGGGAAGCCAGCTGTCGCCCGGGCGCACCATCCAGCCCTCCTCGGCGCCCAGCCGGGCCGCCGCTTCGCGCAGGGCGTCCAGGCCGGGATGGCGCAGCCCCTTGCGCCAGACCAGCAGGAGCGGCGAGAGCGGCACGGGCCGTACCAGCGGGCGCACCACGGTGCCGGGCATCGGAGGGAAGTCGACCACGGCGAGCACCGGGTTCCGGTCCTTGGCCATGACCCGCTGGAATTCGGCCACGCCTATCGCGAGCGGGACGGGCGGCGCCAGTTCGATGCCCCACTCGGCGAAGAGCAGCCGGGCGAAGTCCGTCCACTCCTTCGTGCGCGGGTTCCCGTCGCCCGCGTAGACGGTCTCCCCGGCCAGGTCGCCGAGCGCGACGGTCTCGCGCGCGGCGAGCGGGTGGCCGTCGGGGAGCAGCACGGCCATCGGCTCGTACCGCACCGGCTGCATGCCCAGCCGGGCCCGTACCGCGGGGTCGAGTCCGGCGGCGCGGCCGAAGGAGACATCGAGCCGCCCGGCGAGGATCTCGTCCGCCGCCCAGGTCAGGCCGCTCTCGAAGCGGGCCATCAGCTCGCACGCCGGGGCCAGTTCGCGGGCGCGGGCGAGCACCCGGGCGGCCGCCATGCCGTCGGTGTTGAGGTCGACGAAGAGCGGCCGGGCCGCCGGGTCGGCGAAGGCCGCGGTGAGCTCGGCGTGCGCGTCCAGCACCCGTCGCGCGTACGGCAGCAGCCGCTCGCCGTCGGCGGTGAGGGCGACCTGCCGGGTGGTCCGTACGAACAGCTCCGCGCCCAGCTCGCGCTCCAGCCGGCGGATGTCGCGGCTCAGCGCCTGCTGGGCGATGTAGAGCCGGGCGGCGGCGCGGGTGAAGTGCAGCTCCTCGGCGACCGCGACGAAGGCCCGGAGCAGCCGGGGGTCGGTGTGGGTACCGGCGGAACGCGTCCAGGCACTGGGATCGTCTTCGGAGGAGGCCACACCAGAATTTACAACACAGATGCGTCAATCGGTACGGAGTAGGTGTTGGACCCCGGACACCGTGCGCCCCGACGCTTGATCCATGCCGTACGAGAGAACCCCCGCCGACCGCCCCATACTCGCCGTCTCCGGTGACCGGCTGGTCATCGCCCCGCGCACCGCGCCCGCCCGGCGGGCGTCCACCAACCCGTACCGCAGGCTGCTCGCCACCCCGGGCGCCCGCGCCTTCACCGCGGGCAATCTCATCGCCCGGCTGCCGATGGGGATGTTCAGCGTCAGCGCGGTCATCATGATCGCCGGTTCGCGCGACTCGTACGCCCTGGCCGGGGCCGTCACCGCGACCGGCCTCGCCGCCACGGCGGTGGTCGCCCCCTGGACGGCCCGGCTCGTCGACCGGTACGGGCAGGCCAGGATCGCGGTGCCCGCCACCGCGATCGCCGCGCTCGGCTCGCTCGCCCTGCTGCTCTGCGTGCACTACGACGCCCCGGCCTGGACCCTCTTCGCCTCCTACGCCGCCACCGCCACCACCCCCAACACGGGCGGGATGTCCCGGGCCCGCTGGGCCCATCTGCACCGGGGCGACCCGGCCGCCCTGCACACCGCGAACTCCTTCGAACAGGCCGCCGACGAACTCTGCTTCATGCTCGGCCCGGCGCTGGCCGCACTGCTGTGCGCGGCGCTCTTCCCGGAGGCCGGAACACTTGTCGGGGCGGTCCTGCTGATGACCGGCGTACTGATCTTCGCCGCCCAGCGCGCCACCGAACCCCCCGTGTCCCCCCGCACCCATGCGGGCACCCCGCTCCGCACCCCGGGCATGCCCGCGCTGCTCGCCGCCTTCCTCGCCACCGGCGCGGTCTTCGGCTCGATGGAGGTCGTCACGATCGCCCACGCCGGGGGCGCGATCCTGGCACTCCAGGCGGCCGGCTCATGCGCGGCCGGGCTGCTGTACGGATCGCTGCGCCCGGCCGCGGACATCCGGCGCCGGCTGCTCGGCTGCCTGGCCGGAATGACGGCCCTGATGTCCCTCCCGCTCCTCGCCGCCTCCTCGACCGATTCCTTGCTCGCGCTCGCCGGCGCACTCCTGCTGGCCGGCGCGGCGACGGCCCCGACCATGGTGACCGGGATGACCCTGGTGCAACGCCTCACCCCAGAGGGCCAGTTGAACGAGGGCATGACGCTGGCGGTGACCGCACTGCTGGGCGGAATCGCGGCGGGCTCGGCGACCGGCGGCTGGATGGTCGAGCACACGGGACAGGTGACGGGGTACGCCGTACCGGTCTGCGCGGCGGCCCTGGCGCTGGCCGTCGCGGCGGCCGGGGTCCGGGTTCCCCGGGGACGGTGACCGGCGTGCGCGGGAGTCGGCCCCTGGTGGTGGATCACCGCGAGCGCCATGCGGTCGACCCTCAGACGACGTCGAATTCGTTGCCCTCGGGGTCCTGCATGGCGGCGGCGTAGAGCCCCATGTCCGGCTCGTCCTTGATCCGCAGCACGGTGGCACCGGCTTTGCCCAGCCGTTCCACCGCGGCCTTGACCCGATGTGTGCGGACGTCCAGCGGGACGTCACGGCCCCCACCGACCTTCAGGTCGAAGTGCCACCGGTTCTTGGCGGCCTTCGGCTCCGGAACCTGCTGGAACCACACCCTCGGTCCACGTCCCGCGGGATCGACGATCGACTCCGGGACATCCCCGGCACCGGCCGGCAACTCCGCCTCGGGCACCCCCATCGCCGCCCAGTGGGCACGCCACGTGGCATGGCCGCCCGGCGGGGGCTCAGGCACGTAGCCCAGGGCCCCGGCCCAGAAAGTCACCATTGCCTGCGGATCGGAGCAGTCGATCGTCAGCTGCACTGTCATCTCCATGCCCGGAGCATCCCAGACAGGTCTGACAGGCGATCCGCTTTCCTAGATCCGCGAGTTGCGCAGCGACTGCCACACGGCACCGGTCAGCGCCCGCGTCGCCCGGGGCACCGACAGACTCTCCTGCTCGCGGTACAGCGCCCAGTTGTACTGGACGAGCGACAGCTTGTTGGAGGACAGCGAACCTGCCTGGTGGGCCCTGTACACCGCCAGCGGCTCAAGGAGGCCCCGGGCGGCAGCACCGTCACGCATGATCGACAGCCACAGGGCGTAGTCCTGCCTCTTCCGCATCTCCGGCATCAGCCGCGTGCCAAGGGCGTTGCGGTCGTACATGGCGGTCAGTGCGCCGATGTAGTCCCGGACCAGCATCGCGCGGTAGTCCACATGCTCTCTCGCCCGGACCACACGCCCATTCGGGATGAAATCGGTGCTTTCGCCCTCGTAACCGGCGTCCATCTTGTAGTAGGAGGTGAACGTCAGAGGCGCATCACCTGCCGCGGCGAAATCGAGTTGCCGCTCGGTCTTCTCCGGAAGCCACATGTCGTCGCTGTCGAGAAAGGCGACGTAGTCCCCCCGGGCCCGCTCGATGGCAAGGTTGCGTGCCCGACCGGCACCGCCCTGTTCGGGCGCCGACTCCGGCAGGACGCGATCGTCCTGCCGGGCGAACTCCATGAGCAGGTCCATGGAGCCGTCGGACGACTTGTCGTCGGTGATCAGCAGCTCCAGGTCGCTGTGGGTCTGCGTGAGCACCGACCGGACCGCTGCACCGAGCGTGGCCGCCGAGTTGTACACGGGCATCACGACAGACACCAGGGGCACAGCGCTTCTCCTTACTCAGCCATGAACGTCGGTCCATTCAAGCACTGCGATCGAGCAGGAGCCGCCACGCATGCCGTTGTCGCTGGTCAGGGCCCTGTGGGGCGGCCGTCGGCCATCCGGCCCGCCGAGGCACCCGTCCGCCGGGCTTGAAAATGCCTCTGCCCTGCGAATGTCTTCGCAGGGCAGAGGCTCACATGGGAATTGTGGAGATGGCGGGAATCGAACCCGCGTCCAACGGTGCAGAATCAGGGCTTCTCCGTGTGCAGTTCGCTGCGCTTTTCTCAGCCCCGGAGATCACGCGAACAAGTCTCCGACGGGCTCAGCCACTGTTTGATTTCCTTCCAGGCCCCGTGACCGGGTCTAGAAGTTTAGATCCCTTGATGATGCCAGGATCCGGGTCGGGATCACCCCCGGGCTGACACTTCGCAAGTCGCTACTTAGGCAGCGAGGGCGAAGGAATCGCGCTTGGTGTTGGCGATTATTGGTTGCGACATATGGTTTACGAGATCATTGCCGCTTCCTCGACACGCTTCCCCTGCTTCGACATCCGCTGTCGAAACCGATCATCCCCATGTTTTGTTTTCAATGCGTGCACCCGCTGTGGAGTGCAGTGCCATCGTACGTGACCAACGCGCGACGATGCCAGCCTATTCCTGCCGCCGCCCGGCGGAGCCGGGCCGGGCACGGTCCTACGCGCTCCGCTGGCGCCTGCGCGCCGCCGAGATCGCGCGGTTGGTCTCCCTCGTGTCCTGCTTCTCGCGGAGGGTCTGGCGCTTGTCGTACTCCTTCTTGCCCTTGGCGAGCGCGATCTCGACCTTGACCCGGCCGTCCTTGAAGTAGAGCGCGAGCGGCACGATCGTGTGGCCGGTCTCGCCCGACTTCGAATCCAGCTTGTCGATCTCGGCGCGGTGCATCAGCAGCTTGCGCTTCCGCTTCGCCGAGTGGTTGGTCCAGGTCCCCTGCACGTACTCGGGGACATGGATGTTGTGCAGCCATGCCTCGCCGCGGTCGATCTGGACGAAGCCGTCCACCAGGGAGGCCCGGCCCAGCCGCAGCGACTTGACCTCGGTGCCCATGAGTACGAGGCCGCACTCGTAGGTGTCGAGGATGTGGTAGTCGTGCCGCGCCTTCTTGTTCTGCGCGATGAGCTTGCGCCCCGTGTCCTTTTCCTTAGCCATAGTGCGGCCATTTTCGCACTACGACCCACCCCCGAGGCCACTCAATACTGTCTCGGCCCGCTGCTCGGCCCGGGAGCCGACCGCGAGGTCCGGGGTGATGCCGCGTTCGTCGACGCTGCGCCCCGCCGGGGTGCGGTAGTGGCCGACGGTCAGCTCGGCCACCGAGCCGCCCGGGAGCTTGCTCGGCATCTGGACCGAGCCCTTGCCGAAGGTCCGTGAGCCGACGGTGACGGCGCGGCCCCGGTCCTGGAGGGCACCAGTGAGGAGTTCGGCGGCGCTCATCGTGCCGCCGTCGACCAGGACGACGAGGGGGCGGTCGGTGTCGCCGCCCGGCTCCGCGTACAGGGCGCGCTGCTCGCCGTGCACGTCGTACGTGGCGACCAGGCCGCCGTCCAGGAAGGCGGAGGCGGCGGTGACGGCCTCGGTGACCAGGCCGCCGGAGTTGCCCCGGAGGTCGAGCAGCACTCCGGCGTCCGACGGGGCGCCCCGGACCGCGTCCCGGACCTTGGTGCCGGAGCCCCTGGTGAACGAGTCGACCTCGATCATGACGGCCGCGGCGGAGTCGGGGCGCTCCGGTCCGATCCGCCGCACGGTCACGGCCTCGGTGGAGAGCCTGGCCCGGCGCAGCGTCTCGGTCCGCCGGGCCTCGCCGCGCCCGATGCCCAGAACGACGGTGGAGCCCTCGGCGGCCTCCGTACGGTCCCCGCGCAGCAGGGCGACGACCTCGGCGACGGGGCGCTTGTCGACCCGGTGGCCGTCGATCGTACGGAGCAGGTCGCCGGGCTCGATGCCGGCCCGGTCGGCGGGGCTGCCGGGCTGCACCCGGGCCACCTCGACCTGCCCGTCGGCGGAGCGCTTCGCGGAGATCCCGACGCCGGTGTACGAGCCGTCCAGGGCCTGCTCGAACTCCTCGTACTGCCGCTCGTCGTACACCGCGCCCCAGCGGTCGCCGCTGCGACTGACGACCTCCTCGGCCGCCTCCTTGCCGGACTTGCCGTCGGCCACGGCCCGCGCGGCGGCGTCCGCCACCTCGTCGCGGTCGACGGTGGAGGCCACGGAACGGGTCGCGAAGGACTCGGACTTCCCGCTGCCGCGCGGCAGCGAGCCGGTGACCGCGGCGGTGGCCAGTACACCGGCGAAAACCAATGTCAGAGCCGCCCCGCGGCGCACGCCGCGGGGCCCGAAACACTGAGTGGGGCCCGACATGGCGCCGAGTCTAGGACAACGCCCCCTGGGCGCACGGCCGGTTGGCCGCGCGCCCAGGGGGCGCTTGTCACACCTTGAGGTACTTGCGGAGCGCGAAGAGCGCGGCAACGGCGGGCATCAGCAGGCCGATTGCCAGGACCAGGGGCAGCTTGGTGAAGACCGCGTCCCAGCCGATGAAGTCGATCAGATTCAGCTTGCTCTGGAGCGCCAGGCCGCCGTCGATCAGGAAGTACCGGCCCGCCAGCAGCATCACGCAGGCCAGGACACCACCGATGAGGCCGGCGAACGCGGCCTCCATGATGAACGGCATCTGGATGTAGAAGCCGGAGGCCCCGACGAGCCGCATGATGCCGGTCTCGCGCCGTCGGCTGAACGCGGACACCCGGACGGTGTTCACGATCAGCATCAGCGCGATGACCAGCATCAGCGCCATCACGAAGAGGGCGGCCACATTCATGCCGTTCATCAGCTGGAAGAGGTTGTCCAGGATGCTTCTCTGGTCCTGGACGGACTGCACCCCGTCACGGCCGGCGAAGGCGGTGGCGACGACCTTGTACTTCTTCGGGTCGTGGAGCTTGACCCGGAACGACTCCTGCATCTGGTCCGGCGTGATGTTGCTCGCCATGGGCGAGTCGCCGAACTGGTCCTGGTAGTGCTTGTACGCCTGGTCGGCGGACTCGTACGTGACCGTGTCGACGACGTCCATCTTGTGGAGGTCGCCCTCGATCTGCTTCTTCTGCTCCGCCGTGACGGCGCCCTTGGCGCACTTGGGCGTCGAGGTCACATCGCTCTTGCTGCAGAGGAAGATCGAGACGTTGACCTTGTCGTACCAGTAGTCCTTCATCGTGCTGACCTGCTCGCGCATGAGCAGCGCGCCGCCGAACAGGGCGAGCGAGAGGGCGACGGAGACGACGACGGCGAAGGTCATCGTGAGGTTGCGACGGAGGCCGACGCCGATCTCCGACAGGACGAACTGGGCGCGCATGGCGTCCTTTCAGTGCTCGATGCTCAGTGCTGGTAGCCGTAGACGCCGCGGGCCTGGTCACGTACGAGACGGCCCTGCTCCAGCTCGATGACGCGCTTGCGCATCTGGTCGACGATGTTCTGATCGTGGGTCGCCATGATCACGGTGGTGCCGGTCCGGTTGATCCGGTCCAGCAGCTTCATGATGCCGACGGAGGTCTGCGGGTCGAGGTTGCCGGTCGGCTCGTCCGCGATCAGCAGCATGGGGCGGTTCACGAACGCCCGCGCGATCGCCACGCGCTGCTGCTCACCACCGGAGAGCTCACCGGGCATCCGGTCCTCCTTGCCACCGAGGCCGACCAGGTCGAGAACCTGGGGCACCGCCTTGCGGATCTCGCCGCGCGGCTTTCCGATGACCTCCTGGGCGAACGCCACGTTCTCCGCAACGGTCTTGTTGGGCAGGAGCCTGAAGTCCTGGAACACGGTGCCCAGCTGGCGCCGCATGTGCGGCACCTTCCAGTTGGACAGGCGCGCGAGGTCCTTGCCCAGGACGTGGACCATGCCCTGGCTGGCGCGCTCCTCACGGAGGATGAGTCGCATGAAGGTGGACTTGCCGGAGCCGGATGAGCCCACCAGGAAGACGAACTCGCCCTTCTCGATATCGAGAGACACATCCCGTAGAGCGGGACGGCTCTGCTTCGGGTAGGTCTTGGAGACGTTGTCGAATCGGATCACGGATGCACCACGGTCGGCCGGGAGTAGGTGTGCGTGACCATACGCGACCCGGACTGAGGCGTGCAGGCGCGCGTCCGAGGATGGGCGATTTATGGCGGAACGGTACCGGCCGGAAGCGGGTCCGAAGTGCGACGGAACGGGTGATGTCCGGCGGGCCGCGCCGAAATCCGCGCGAGCTGGCACAGTGGTAGGGGGAACGGTTGCGTTTCCATGAGCGTTGTGCGGAGAAAGCGCATGCGGCTCCGCCGCGCGGGAGGAGGAAAGCGCATGACCTATGACCGACTGGTGTGCGCGAACTGCGCGGCGCCCGTCAACGAGGGCCGTTGCCCCGTGTGCCGGGCGAGCCGTGCGCGGCTTCAGCAGGAACAGGAGCAGGGAATGTTCGCCGGACTGAACCCGGTGATGCTCGTGGCCCTGCTGGTGGTGCTGCTGGGCGCCCTGGCGCTGCTGGCGCACCAGGGCGTGTAGCCGCGCGCTCCGCCCGGTCGCCCACAGGCGTCGGGACGTGTACGTGGAGGGGCCCGGGATGCCGATCGGCGTCCCGGGCCCCTCTGTGATCTCTCTGTTACCGTGGGTGACCCTTAGGCGACCGTGCGGCCGTTCATCAGGCGCGGCATGACCCGGAAGCCGATGCCTCCGGCGATCATCGTCGCGGCGCCGACCAGCAGGAACGTGGTCTCGGCGGCACCGGTCTCGGCGAGCTCGTCCTTGCCCTTGCCCTGCTCGACCGGCTGGTTGCCGGCGGAGTCGGGAGTGGTGTTGTCCGCGCAGTTCGCGCCGTCGAGGTCGACGGTGCAGGTGTTGGCGTCGTCGCCGCCGGTGGCGGAGCCGGTGGTGCCGCCGTTACCGGTGGTGCCGCCGTTGTCCGTGCCACCGTTGCCGGAGGTACCGGAGGATCCGTTACCGCCGTTGCCGTTGCCGCCGGACTGGTGGCCGCCGTTGCCGTTGCCACCGTTGTTGCCGTTGCCACCGTTGTTGCCGTTGCCACCGTTGTTGCCGTTGCCGCCGTTGTCCTGGCCACCGTTGTCGGTGCCGGCGTCGGTACCGGCGTCGGTACCGGCGTCCGTGCCCGCGTCGGTGCCCGCGTCCGTACCGGCGTCCGTACCCGCATCGGTGCCGGCGTCGGTGCCCGCGTCCGTACCGGCGTCCGTACCCGCATCGGTGCCGGCGTCGGTGCCCGCGTCGGTACCGGCGTCCGTACCCGCGTCGGTGCCCGCGTCCGTACCCGCGTCAGTACCGGCGTCCGTACCCGCGTCGACGCCGCCCAGGTCGCCGCCGCCGTCGGAGTCACCCTCGGGAGACTTGATGTCGGCGTCGACACCCAGGCCGCTCTCGTCGGCCTCCGCCTTCGCGGAGATGCCGCCGAGGTCGACACCGATACCGACCGCCGAAGCCGCACCGGCGGCGGTGAGCGAGGCGCCCGCGGCGATGACCGCACCTGCGGCGATCCGCGCGACGCGAACCCGCGTCTTCTTCGTCATGTGCTGCTACCCCCAGTAGCTGTTCTCGTCAGTGGAGCAGCCATATGCGGGCCCCGGCTCTGCGGGGTTCGCTCCGAACAGCGCCACATGGAGCCGTGGTCATGCCGCCCGCCCCCGTTCACACCCGTCCCGGACATACGCATGCTGCCCTAGCACCCTGTCCACAGTTAAGGACTACGTCAAGGCCGTTCCGTGCAATATGAACAGATTTGATGGGAGTTGGTCTCCATTCGGAATCACGACTGTGACGGACTCACCACGGCACCTACGCAACCCGGAGACCCAACTCCCCTTCGGGAACAGGCCCGTGCGGCCGAGAAAAACGGCGGTGCCGGAGACCCCGTGGGGTTTCCGGCACCGCCGTGAATGCTCGCTCTTCCTACTTCTCCCGCTGCTTGCGCCAGCGGATGCCCGCCTCCAGGAAGCCGTCGATCTCGCCGTTGAAGACCGCTTCCGGGTTGCCCATCTCGAACTCCGTACGCAGGTCCTTGACCATCTGGTACGGGTGCAGGACGTACGACCGCATCTGGTTGCCCCAGGAGTTGCCGCCGTCGCCCTTGAGGGCGTCCATCTTGGCCTGCTCCTCCTGGCGTCGGCGTTCGAGGAGCTTCGCCTGGAGGACGTTCATCGCGGATGCCTTGTTCTGGATCTGCGAGCGCTCGTTCTGGCAGGAGACCACGATGCCGGTCGGGAGGTGGGTCAGACGGACCGCGGAGTCCGTGGTGTTGACGCCCTGACCACCGGGGCCCGACGAGCGGTACACGTCCACGCGCAGCTCGGACTCGTCGATCTCGATGTGGTCGGTCTGCTCGACCACCGGCAGCACCTCGACGCCCGCGAAGGACGTCTGGCGGCGGCCCTGGTTGTCGAAGGGCGAGATCCGGACGAGCCGGTGGGTGCCCTGCTCGACGGAGAGCGTGCCGTAGGCGTACGGCACCTGCACGGCGAAGGTGGTCGACTTGATGCCGGCCTCCTCCGCGTACGACGTCTCGTAGACCTCGGTCTTGTAGCCGTGCCGCTCGGCCCAGCGGACGTACATGCGCTGGAGCTTCTCGGCGAAGTCGGCCGCGTCCACGCCACCGGCCTCGGCACGGATGTTGACCAGGGCCTCACGGGAGTCGTACTCGCCGGAGAGGAGCGTACGGACCTCCATCTCGTCCAGCGCCTTGCGGACCGACTCCAGCTCGGACTCGGCCTCGGCCAGGGCGTCGGCGTCGCCCTCGTCCTGGGCGAGCTCGAAGAGGACTTCGAGATCATCGATCCGGCCGCGGAGGGCCTCGGTCTTGCGGACCTCGGCCTGGAGGTGCGAAAGCTTGCTGGTGATCTTCTGCGCCGCCTCGGGGTCGTCCCAGAGGGAAGGCGCGGCCGCCTGCTCCTCGAGCGCGGCGATGTCCGCCCTCAGCGCATCCAGGTCCAGGACGGCCTCGATCGACCCCATGGTCGAGGAGAGGGACTTCAGCTCTTCGGAAATATCGACGACTGCCACGGGTCCAGCGTAACGGCTGTCGGCACGGACGTTCCTCGGACCACATGATCAGGACCCCGCGACCGGGTGCCGGGCGCATTCCCGGGCCGCCGGGAACCGCCCCGCGAAGCCCTCGGGTCAGGGCGTGCCCGGTGCCGAGGTCCCCGTCTCCGGGGCGGGGGCGTCCGCGTCGTCGTCGCTCAGCGCCAGCCAGCCGCCCACGCCCAGCGCGGCGAGCAGCACCAGGGCCGCGGCACCCAGGGTGAGACGGCGCTTGCGGACGGCGGCGGACTTGTTGCGGGCGGAGCCGGGGCGGGGTGTGCCCGGGGAGCGGGGAGCCCTGGCGGTGCCGCGGGGGCCGCCGGAGAGTTCGTCGGGGGCCGGGACGCGCATGCTCGTGTGGGTGTCGCGGTTGGCGTCGGCGGACGAGCCGGGGACCAGCGGGACCGCACCGCGGCGGCGGGGTTCCTCGGGGGCGGGGGCGTACTGCTGCTCGTCGTAGCCCTGGGGTTCCGGCTCGGTGTCCGGTTCGTCCACGTCGAGCGGCGGGATGCCGGCCAGGTGCGGGAGCTGCTCGCGCAGCCGGGCCGCGAGCTCGGAGGCGCGCAGCCGGGAGGCGGGGGCCTTGGCCAGGCACTGGACCAGGAGCTGCCAGAGTTCGTCGGGGATGCCGGGGAGCGGTACGACTGTCTCCGTGACGTGCCGGCGCAGTACGGCGCCGGGGTGTCCGCCGCCGAAGGGCGTGAAGCCGGCGAGCAGTTCGTACAGGACCGTCGCGAGGGCGTAGATGTCGACGGCGGCGCGCGGCGGCAGCCCCTCGACTATCTCGGGTGCCAGGTAGTCCGGCGTGCCGATGATCTTGGTGGCCTTGGTGCGGCGGGGGGTGTCGATCAGCTTGGCCACACCGAAGTCGGTGAGCAACGCCGGGTGCGAGCCGCCGGGGCCGAGCGGGCCCTCCATGTCGAGCAGGATGTTCTCCGGCTTGACATCGCGGTGGACCACACCGGCGGCGTGTGCGGCGGCGAGGCCGTCGGCGACGTCCGCGATGATCGCCACGGCGGCCTCGGGCGCGAGGCGGCGTTCGCGGTCCAGGCGGGTGCGCAGGTCGGTGCCGCGTACCAGGTCCATGACCAGCGCCAGGTCGTTGCCGTCCACCACGAGGTCGCGGACGGCGACGACGTGCGGATGGTCGAGTCCGAGCAGGGCGGTGCGCTCCTGGACGAAGCGGCCCACGAGTTCCTGGTCGGACGCGAGGTCCTCGCGGAGCAGCTTGATGGCCACCGGCCCCTCGGGCCCCTCGCCGAGCCAGACCGTGCCGGCGCTGCCGCGCCCCAGGATCTGGTGTGCGGTGTACCGGCTGCCGATATTCCGTGCCAAGACTGCTCCCTCAGCGGCTGGCGATGGACCGTCGCTCATGACCCCCGGTCGACAAAGTTACGCGTCGATCAGGGGGTTGAGTGCCCGGGATGGCGCCAACCTTCACTTCTGCGGGCGATATGCGGTGGAAACTGGCCCGCGGAAGTCGATATAGCTACAGAGTTGATGGTGTTACGGCCGCTCAGGAGCCGCTGTTGCCGCCATCGCTGCCGCCGCCCAGTGCCGAGATCCAGTCGGTGACGGTGGAGATCGCGTCGCCGATCGCCTTCCAGTAGCTCTTGCCCTGGCCGATCCAGTCCTGCAGCGGGGTCAGTTCCCAGATCAGCCAACCCGCGACGAACAGCAGGACCAGGGTGAACAGGCAGCCCTTGAGGCAGCCCAGGCCGGGAATCCTCATCGGGTTGGCGCTGCGCTGCCTCGGCTCGCGGGGCTGACGCGGGGCCGGCGGCTGGGGTGCCGGCTGCTGCGGGGGCGCGTACTGCTGCCGCTGGGGCTGCTGTTGGGGCTGCGGCTGGTACTGCTGCTGCCGGTGCTGGGGGTACTGCTGCTGCGGCTGCTGGTACTGCTGGGGCGGCTGCTGGTGCTGGGGCGGCTGTTGCCGTCGCTGGGGCGGCTGTTGCTGGGGCTGCGGGCGCTGGGGGCGGCGGCGCAGCGGGTCCTGGGCCGGGTCGAGGTACTGGACCTGGGTCTGCTCGTTGCGGTCGCGGGCCGCCTGGAGCTGGGACTGCCAGGGGTGCGGCCCGTCGGGCTCCGGAGGGCCGTCCGGGCGCGGCGGCACGGGCGGCAGGACCGAGGTCGGGTCGGCGTGGCCGCCCTGGCCGGGGGCGTGCTGCATGACGCTGGTGGCGGCGTTCGGGTCGAACGAGCCGGCGTTGCTCGGCAGCACCTGCGTCGGGTCGGCCGCGCCGGGGGTCTCCGGAACGGCGGCGGGCGCCGGATCGGGGGCGAGCAGGGCACCCACGCCGTCGGCCGCGGCGATCTGGGCGGAGCTGGCGTGCACGCCGATGCCGGCCGCGACGGTGCGCAGGCCGCGGGCCAGGTTCTCGGCGCTGGGCCGCCGGTCGGGGTCCTTGCTCAGGCAGCGCTCTATCACCGTCCACAGCGGGGCCGGGACGGTGGAGGGGCGTCGGGGCTCCTCGCTGAGGTGGCGGTGCAGGACTTCGAGGGCGGTGCCGCCGGCGAACGGCGGACGCCCGGTGACCAGCTCGTAGAGCAGGATGCCCGCGCCGTAGATGTCGACGGCGGAGGTCTGCGGGCGGCCCTCGGCGGACTCGGGTGCCACGTAGGCGGGGGTGCCGACGAACTCGTGGGTGCGGGTGAGCCCCGGGGAGTCGGCCAGGCGCGCGATGCCGAAGTCGGTGAGCATCGGCCGCATCCGGCCGTCGCGCTCGTCGAGCAGGACGTTGGCGGGCTTCAGGTCGCGGTGTACGACGCCGTCGGCGTGGCTGGCGGCGAGCGCGTCCGCGATCTGCGCGGTGAGCAGCGCGGCGGCGACCGGGGTGAGCGGGCCGTTCTCGCGGAGGTAGCGGTGCAGGTCGGGGCCGTCGATCAGGTCCATGACGAGGGCGAGGAGGTCGCCCTCGACGACCAGGTCGCGGGTGCGCACGATGTTCTCGTGGGTGAGCCGCAGCAGCACGGAGCGCTCGCGCAGGAACCGCATCACGACGTCGGCGTCGTTGGCGAGCTCCTCCTTCAGGACCTTGATCGCCACGGTCTCGCCGGGCTCGCCGGCGACGGCCGCCTCGGCGCCCGCGGTCTCCCGCTGGCGGGCACGCCAGACGGTGCCCGTGGCGCCGCGTCCCAGCGGCTCCTCCAGGAGGTACTTGCTGCCTACCGGCCGCACGTCATGCGCTCCCTGCAGATCGTGGTGCTTACGGTGTTCCCGGATCCGCCGGGCGTTCCGGCCCAACTCTAGGGCCTGTCGTCAAACTGCCGTGGTCGCCCGGAAGGCGGCCGGGGCCGCCCGGCGGCAGACTCCCGCCCGCCGCGGCCGGTGCCGCCCCGAGGCGGCACCGGCCGGTTGCGGAACAAGACGCTCACATCGGGCGGATGGTTGCCGCACACGTGTACGACGAACCGTCCCGGAGGCTCCTGCGGAGCGGTTCCGTCGTCGCGGGCAGCGTTCCAAGCAGGCACTTATGGGCGCACAGCCGACGTTTCAAGATCACTTAGCGGTGACCGCCGGGCGTGTTGTCAGTGGCAGGTGCGAGGATGCCTCCAGCACGGACTGTGGGGTCGGGAGCCCCGCGACCCGTGACGAACCTGTACCGGACGACGCGTCCGTGTCGGGTGGGGGGAATCACAGGGCGTTTCCCCTGCCCGGCGCCCCGCGCAGAAGGGACCGCTGACGGCGATGCAGATCCGGCTGACCGTCCTCGCGCCGCGCAGCGGCCAGACCCCGGCGCGCGCGTGCGACGTGCTGGTCACCGCCCCGTCGGGGACGGCGCTCGCCACCGTGGCGTCCAACCTGGCCGCGGCGGTCCTGGGGCCCGACGGCTCGCTCGGCAGCGGCGCGGTGGTGCTGTTCGCCGGGCGCGAGCGGCTCGACGCGCAGCGGTGCGCGCTGGGTGAGCCACCGCTGGTGGACGGGGCGGTGCTCTCGCTCCAGGTCCCGGGCGAGGACGAGGCGGTGGACGAGGTCGTTCCGGCGCGGCTGCACGTGGTCGCGGGGCCGGACGCGGGCGGGGTCCATCTGCTGCACGGCGGCAAGATCCGGATCGGCCGCTCCGCCGACGCGGACGTGCCGCTCGACGACCCCGATGTGTCCCGGCTGCACTGTGCGGTGACGGTCTCCGCCGACGGCCTGGTATCGGTGGCGGACCTCGGCTCCACCAACGGCACCCTGCTCGACGGCGCGGAGGTCCGCGACCGCCCGGTCCGGCTGAAGCCCGGCGCGCTGCTGCGGCTCGGCGAGTCCACGCTCCGGCTGGCCCCGGGCGCACCCGGGCCCGCGCTGGCCACGGCGCCGGACGGCGAGGGCCATCTGCGGGTGTCCGGCACGATGGCCACGGCCGGCGCCGACGGGCGTACCGCCGAGGAGCACGGTTCCGGCCACGGGTACGCCCCGGCGCCCTCCCCCGGCTCCGGGCCCGCCCCCCACCAGGGGTCCGGTCACGCGTACGACGACGGTGACGAAGGGCGTACCGGCACGGCGCGGCCCGCACCGGGCGACGAGCCGCCCCGGCGGGGCGGGATAGGCGCCTGGGCCCGCAGACTCGCGGGCAACAAGGGCGAGCCCGTCCACGAGGCGACACCCGACGGGGCGGGCGCGGCCGAGCCGGTGTTCCCGGCCGACCGGGCGGCGCCCTCGGGGCCCGCCGCGCAGAGCGTCTGGCCCGACCCGGCCGCCGTGCTGCTGACCGCGCTCGGCCCCGGCCCCCGGCTGTGGGAGCGGGGCACCACCCACCCCGAGGCGCTCGTGGTGCGGCTGGGCACGACCGACCGGGCGGAGCTGCCCGCCGTGCCGGTGACGGTGGGGCTGCGGGAGGCCGGTTCGCTCGGGCTCGCCGGGCCGCGGACCAGACTGGCCGGGCTCGCCCGTTCGACGGTGGCCCAGCTCGCCGCGCTGCACAGCCCCGCCGATCTGGAGATCGTGCTGATCAGCACGGACCGCGCCCGGAGCGCGGAGGAGCGCAGGCGCGAGTGGGCCTGGCTCGGCTGGCTGCCTCATCTGCGGCCGATGCACGGCCAGGAGTGCCGGCTGCTCCTGGCGTACGACCGCGAGCAGGCCACCGCCCGTACGACCGAGCTGGTGCGCCGCCTGGACGACGGGCCGCTCGGGCCCGGCTGGGCGAGCCAGGACCGCGCCACGGTCTCCGAGGCCGCGCAGCGGTACACCGGGCCGTACACCGTGGTGATCGTCGACGGCGACCCCGGCTCGGCGGCGCTGCGCGAGAACACCGCCCGGCTGGCGGCCGCCGGTGCCGCGGCGGGCATCCATCTGATCTGTCTGGCCGAGACCCCGGCCGCCACCCCCACCTCACCGGTCGCGGCGACGTACGAGGCCGCCTGCCACGCCTCGATCGCGTTCCGCGAGTGCGGGGCGGTGGCCATGCTGAGCGGCGATGTGGCGACGGCCCTGCGGCTGCTGCGGACGGCGGACGGCCGGGCCGCGGGCCGGGGCACGGTCGCCGCGGTGGACGCGGTGTCGGCGCACTGGGCCGAGCGGTTCGGCCGGGCGCTGGCCCCGTTGCGTACGGAAGGTGCCGCCACCGCCCACGGCCGGCCGGCGGCGGCGCTCCCGGCGACCGCCCGGCTGCTGGACGAGCTGGGCCTGGCCCGCGCCACCCCGGCCTCCCTGATGGCCCGCTGGGCCTCCACCGCGGACGACCAGCCCGGTGCGACGGTGCGCGGTTCGGGCCGCTGGACGGGCGGGCCGGCGGGCGGCGGCACGGACAGCGGCGATACGGACAGCCCCGGCTCGGGCCGTACGGAGTATCCACGCGGCTCCGCTCCCCGGGTCGGCGCGCAGCGGCTGGGCGGCGCGCCCGGCCCCGACGGCACGGGCGGATACGCCCCCGGCTCGGGCCGCACCCCGTACCCCGGCAGTGAGAACGCCACCCATATCGGCACCACGGCCCACCCCTTCGGCCCCGACGACGCCCGCGGCTCCGGCCGCACCCCGTACCCGGACTCCGGCCGCACCCCGTACCCGGACTCCGGCCGCACCCCTTGTCCCGGCGGTTCCGTGCCCCGGGTCGGCGGACAGCGTTACGGCGGCGCGCCCGGGGACACCCCCAGCTCGCGGACCGTCCCCGGGACCGGGACCGGCTCCCGGGGCGGTGACATCCAGGGGGCCGACAGTCCGCGTTCCGCCGGATCCGGGCGCGGCTCGAACCGGGTCAGCGGGCCGCGCGGCAGCGACACCCCCCGGATCGCCGCGCGAGGCGCCGAGAGCGCCGCCACGGCCGGGCGCCCCGCCGCAAAGGCCACCGCGGGCGCCGAGCCGGACACCGGCACGCCCGCCCCCGCCGAAGGCACCGCCGCCGTCGGGCGGCCCGTGGTGGTGCTCGGGGCCGGGCCCCGGGGCGCGGTCAGCGTGGATCTGGCGGAGGAGGGCCCGCACCTCCTCATCGAGGGGCCGGCCGGCAGCGGGCGCACGGAGTTGCTGCGCGCCGTCGCCGCCTCGCTCGCCGCGGCCGCCCGGCCCGACCTGCTGGGCATCCTGCTGGTCGACGGCGCGGGCGGCGACCGCGGCGAGGGCCTCGGCCCCTGCACCGAACTCCCGCACGCGTTCATGCACCTGGCGGCCTCCGATCCGGTCCGGATGCGGGAGTTCGCGCAGGCGCTGGGCGGTGAGCTGAAGCGTCGCGCCGAGCTGCTCGGCCCGTACGACTTCGACGAGTGGCATCACCGGCACGAGGTGGCCCGGCGGATGGTCGGCCAGCGCCCGCCGGCCGGCGCGGAACAGCGCGGCGACGTGGACGCCCCGATGAGCGGGACGCTCCGGCTGCGCCCCGCCGCCCCCTCCTCGGCCCCCGGGCCTTCCCCGCTGCCCCGGCTCGTCGTCCTGGTCGACGACTTCGACGCGCTGGTCGCCCCGGCGCTCGGCAGCCCCGGCCGCCCCGCCGCCGGTTCGGTGGTGCGGGCCCTGGAGGCCGTGGCCCGGGAGGGCGGCCGGCTGGGCGTCCACCTGGTCGCGGCATCCGCCCGCCCGGAGCGCACGGAGGACACGGACCTGGCCCACGGGGCCCGGCTGCGCATCGTGCTGGACGCGCCGGTGGTCCCGCCGTCGCCGGAGGAACCGGCGCCCGGCCGGGGCAGGCTCGGGCATCCGGACGGGCGGGTGACGCCGTTCCAGGGCGGCCGGGTGACCGGGCGCATCCCGCGTACCGCCACGCTGCGGCCCACCGTCGTGCCGCTGGAGTGGGAGCGGATGGGCGATCCGCCGACCCGCCGCCCGGTCCGCGAGCTGGGCAACGGACCGACGGACCTGGCGCTGCTGGCCAGTGCGCTGGAGCGGGCGGCCCGTTCGGTGAACGCCGAGCCGATAGCCCCGCTCGGGCCCGTCCACAGCTGACGGAGACCGGGTCCGGACATCCACTGACATCACGTCACGAGCCCATCACGATCAAGGAGTTGACACGAGAAGCGGTATTGCGGCGTCCGAGGGCCGGGCGTAGGACTGTGCGCACACAACGATGTGAGAGACGGGGAAGCAATGCGCACAACCCTTCGGATCAGCAGGGCCGCCGCGGTGTTCACCGCCGTCGGCGCACTGGCCCTCACCGGCTGCAGTGACGACGGCGGCGGGAAGGACGAGCAGGACAGGAACTCGGGTAGCGGCAAGCAGAGTTCGTCGGTCACCCTGCCCAAGCTGGACGGCGAGAAGCTGTCGGTCGCGGCCGTCTGGACCGGCGCCGAACAGGCCAACTTCGTCAAGGTCCTCAAGGAGTTCGAGAACCGCACGGGCGCGAAGGTCACCTTCGTCCCGGCACAGGACCCGATCGTCAACTTCCTCGGTACGAAGATCGCGGGAGGTCAGCCGCCGGACGTCGCGATGATCCCGCAGGTCGGCGCGATCCAGCAGGCCGCGCAGAAGAAGTGGGCGAAGCCGGTCGGCCCGGAGGCCAAGGCCCAGCTGGCCAAGAACTACGCGAAGGTCTGGCAGGACCTGGGCGCGGTGGACGGCACCCAGTACGGGGTGTACTTCAAGGCCGCCAACAAGTCCCTGATCTGGTACAACGCCAAGGCGTTCGAGAACGCGGGCGCGGCCGAGCCGAAGACCTGGAAGGACTTCCTGAAGACCGCCGAGACGGTCTCCGCCTCGGGTGTCACCCCGGTCTCGGTCGGTGGCGCGGACGGCTGGACCCTCACCGACTGGTTCGAGAACATCTATCTCTCCCAGGCAGGTCCGGAGAAGTACGACCAGCTGGCCCAGCACAAGATCAAGTGGACGGACCCGTCCGTCAAGGCGGCGCTGACCACGCTCGCGGAGCTCTTCGGCAAGCCGTCGCTGATCGCGGGCGGTGCCGACGGCGCATTGCAGACGGAGTTCCCGGCCTCGGTCACCCAGACCTTCACCGGCGGTGACCAGCCCAAGGCCGCGATGGTCTTCGAGGGCGACTTCGTGGGTGTCAACATCGCGCAGACGAAGGCGAAGATCGGTACCGACGCCAAGGTGTTCCCGTTCCCGGCGGTCGGCGCCGAGTCCCCCGTCGTGACCGGTGGCGACGCCGCGGTGGCGCTGAAGGACGGCAAGGGTGCCCAGGCGCTGCTGACCTGGCTGGCCTCGACCGACGCCGCGCAGATCATGGCCGAGCAGGGCGGGTTCATCTCGCCGAACAAGGGCCTGGACGCCGCCGCGTACCCCAACGAGGTGCAGCGCACGATGGCGAAGGCGCTGGTCGCGGCCGGTGACTCCGTCCGGTTCGACATGTCCGACCAGGCGCCGCAGTCGTTCGGCGGGACGCCCGGCAAGGGTGAGTGGAAGACCCTCCAGGACTTCCTGAAGAATCCGAAGGACATCGCGGGGACTCAAGCGAAGCTGGAGTCCGACGCGGCCAAGGCGTACAAGAGCTGACGGGATGACGACAGCCGCAGCGGGGGGCACCGACGCGGTGCCCCCCGCCGACAAGCAATCGTCCCCGGAGCCGTCGGTGCCCACGCCCAGGAAGTCGTCCGGTCCGTCGGCCGGCGGACCGGGACGCGGCAGGAGTGTGACCGGCACCCGCCGGTTCTTCGCGGCGCTCTTCCTGGCACCCGCGCTGGTGCTGCTGGGCGCGCTCGTGGTCTATCCGATCGTGTACTCCGTCTACCGGTCGTTCTTCGACCAGGCGGGTACGGGCTTCGCCGGACTCGACAACTACAAGGCGCTGTTCACGGACGACACCATCCGTACGGCGGTCAAGAACAACGCGATCTGGGTGGTGCTCGCGCCCACGGTCTCCACGGCCCTCGGGCTGATCTTCGCGGTGCTGACCGAGCGGATCCGCTGGGGCACGGCGTTCAAGCTGGTGGTCTTCATGCCGATGGCGATCTCCATGCTCGCCGCCGGCATCATCTTCCGGCTGGTGTACGACGCCGCCCCGGAGCGCGGGGTCGCCAACGCCGTATGGGTGGGTGTGCACGACACGTTCAACGAGTCGGCGGGCTATCCGAAGGCGCACCCGCTGCCCGTCCACCCGCTCAAGGCGGGCGGCGGCGGCTCGTTCGTCACCAAGGTGCCGGTACGGGCCGGGCAGCCGGTGCAGCTGCCGCTGGTCGGTGTGATCCCGGCGAACATGCCGAAGGACGCGAAGCCCGCGAAGGCCGCCGCGGCCGGGGACGGGAAGATCACCGGCACCGCGTGGCTGGACTTCACCAAGGGCGGTGGCGGCCGGCCCAACGTCATCGACACCAAGGAGCTGGGGCTCAAGGGCCTCAAGGTCGAGGCGGTCAAGGACGGCAAGGTCGTCGCGTCGGCGACGGCGGGGGCGGACGGTACGTTCACCCTGCCCGCGTCGGCGGACGGTGCCGGACTCCGGCTCCCCGCCTCGAACTTCAAGGAGCCGTACAACGGGGTCGAGTGGCTCGGTCCGACGCTCGTCACCCCCGGGATCATCGGTTCCTACGTCTGGATGTGGGCCGGGTTCGCGATGGTGCTGATCGCGGCGGGGCTCGCGGGGCTGCCCCGTGAGCTCCTCGAAGCGGCCCGGGTGGACGGCGCGAACGAGTGGCAGGTGTTCCGCCGGATCACGGTGCCGATGCTCGCGCCCGTCCTCGTGGTGGTGCTGGTCACGCTGATGATCAACGTGCTGAAGATCTTCGACCTGGTCTTCATCATCGCGCCGGGTTCCTCGCAGGACGACGCGAACGTGCTGGCGCTCCAGCTCTACCGCTCCTCGTTCGGCACGGACGCGGACCTCGGGATCGGCAGCGCCATCGCCGTACTCCTGTTGCTGCTGGTACTCCCGGTGATGTACGTCAACATCCGCCGGATCCGGAAGGAGGGGCGCCGATGACGACAGCGTCGACCACGGCCACGAGCACACCGGCCGACAGCGCTCCGGTGAAGGCCGAGCGGTCCCTCGGCGCACGGCTCGCCGCCCGCGCCGGCGGCGGTGCGATGCGGATCTTCCTCGTACTGGTGGGCCTGTTCTGGCTGATGCCGACGATCGGTCTGCTGCTGTCCTCGCTGCGCGGCGCGGACGACATCGCGGCGACCGGCTGGTGGAAGGTGTTCACGGCCCCGTCCGAGCTGACCTTCGACAACTACTCCCGGCTGCTCGACAATCCGACGATCACCCACTCCCTCCTCAGCACGGTCCTGATCACCGTTCCGGCGACCCTGCTGGTCGTCGTGATCGGCTCGCTGGCCGGCTACGCCTTCGCCTGGATGGAGTTCCCCGGCCGCGACTGGTGGTTCCTGGTGGTCGTGGGGCTGTTGGTGGTCCCGGTGCAGGTCGCCCTGGTCCCGGTCTCCAAGCTGTTCGGTGCGGTCGGGATCTTCGAGACGACCTTCGGTGTGATCATCTTCCACACGGCCTTCGGTCTGCCCTTCGCGATCTTCCTGCTGCGGAACTTCTTCGCGGAGATCCCGAGGGAGCTGCTGGAGGCGGCCCGGCTCGACGGGGCGGGCGAGATCCGTCTCTTCACCCGGGTCGTGATGCCGCTGGGCGGTCCGGCGATCGCCTCGCTCGGCATCTTCCAGTTCCTCTGGGTGTGGAACGACATGCTGGTGGCGCTGATCTTCGCCGATTCCGACTCCCCGCCGATCACGGTGGCCCTGCAGCAGCAGGTACGCCAGTTCGGCAACAACATCGATGTGCTGGCGCCCGGCGCCTTCGTGTCGATGGTGATTCCGCTGGTGGTCTTCTTCGCCTTCCAACGCCAGTTCGTCTCCGGCGTGATGGCGGGGGCGGTGAAGTGACGGCGCGCTGAGCCGGCGGCGTACGCGATGGAGCAATACGCGCCGCTGCACGTCGATGCGCACTGCTGTGCGTCAACACGGGGCGGGGCTGCCCACCATGGCAGCCCCGCCCCACCTGCCTCTTCACGGATTTGCCGCGTTTTGACGTAACCGGGTCACTCCATCGTGCGTTTGCGGACCACCCGCCCGCGCAGCGAACGACCCATGGATGTGTTGTGCCCCGGTTCAGTGTCATCGTGCCCGCGTACCGGGTTCAGGCATATCTGCACGAGAGCCTGGACTCGGTGCTCACCCAGTCCTTCGAGGACTTCGAGATCATCGCGGTGGACGACTGCTCACCGGACGCCTGCGGCGCCCTCATCGACGAGTTCGCCGCCCGCGACCGCCGGGTGCGGGCCCTGCACCTGCCGGAGAACGTGGGCCTGGGCCGGGCCCGCAACGCCGGGATCGCGCAGGCCACCGGCGACTACCTGATCTTCCTGGACGGCGACGACACCCTGTCCCCCGGCGCCCTGCGGGCGATCGCCGACCGCATCGGGGCGACCGGGGAGCCCGACGTACTGGTCTACGACTACGCCCGTACGTACTGGACGGGCGAGAGCGTGCGCAACAGCCTGGCCGGGCTGCTCGCCGAGACCGGGCCGCCCTCCTTCACGCTCGCCGACCGGCCCGGTCTGCTGAAGGTGCTGATGGTCGTCTGGAACAAGGCGTACCGCCGCGCGTTCGTCCGGGCCGAGGGGTTCACCTTCCCGCCCGGCTACTACGAGGACACGCCCTGGACCTACCCGGTGCTGATGGCGGCCGGCTCGATCGCGGTCCTCGACCGGGTGTGCGTGGGCTACCGGCAGCGGCGCCGGGGCAACATCCTGTCCACCACCAGCAGCCGGCACTTCGACGTGTTCGAGCAGTACGACCGGGTCTTCGCGTTCCTCGACGCCCGCCCCGGACTCGCCCGCTGGCGACCGGTGATCTTCCGCCGGATGCTCGACCACTACTCCACGCTGTTCACCACCCGCGGCCGGCTGCCGCGCGGCGGACACGCCGAATTCCTGCGCCGGGCCCGCGACCACTGCGTCCGCCACCGGACCCCGGGCGCCCCCGCCCCGCTCCGCGCCCGGCTGCGCCACGGCCTGATCCGGCTGGGCGCGCACCGTACGTACCGCGCGCTGTGGAACGCCCAGGCGCTCTGCGGCCGGCTGCGCCGGATCGCCGCGGCGGGCCGCCGGGCGGTGCGGGCCGTGGCGCTCCAGGTCTACTACCGCGTCCAGTTGAGGCTGCCCGTCCAGCGGGACCGGGCGGTGTTCGCCGCGTACTGGCACCGCGGCTACGCCTGCAATCCGGCGGCGATCGAGGCGAAGGCCCGGGAGCTGGTCCCCGGACTGCGGACCGCCTGGATCTGCCGCCCCGAGGACGCCCACACCGTGCCGACCGCGACCCGCAGGATCGCCCCCGGGACGTACGGCTACTGGCGGGCGCTGGCCCGCTCCCGATATCTGGTGAACAACGTCAACTTCGACCGGCGGCTGGTCAAGCGGCGCGGCCAGGTGCTGCTCCAGACCCACCACGGCACCCCGCTCAAGACCATGGGCCTCGATCTCCGGGACCGCCCGGCGGCGGCCCGGGGCATGGACTTCGGCGGGCTCCTCGCCAACGTCGACAAGTGGGACTTCTCCCTCTCCTCGAACCGGCACTCCACCCTCGTGTGGGAGCGGGCCTACCCCTCGGCCTCCGAGAACTGCGAGACGCTGGAGTACGGGTACCCGCGCAACGATGTCTACCAGCGGGCCACCGCCGCCGACGTGGCGCGGCTGCGCGAGGTGATCGGCGTCCCGGAGGGCCGGGTGGCCCTGCTGTACGCGCCCACCCACCGCGACTACCGCCGCGACCGGTGCCCCGGTCTCGATCTGGCACGCGTGCTGCGGGTCCTGGGTCCGGGCTACGTGATCCTGGCCCGCGCCCACTACTCGTACCCGGCCCCGGCCGAACGCGAGCCGCACCCGCAGGTCATCGACGTGAGCGGTCATCCCTCCGTCGAATCGCTGGCGCTCGCCTCGGACGCGCTGATCACGGACTACTCCTCGCTGATGTTCGACTACGCCAATCTGGACCGGCCCGTCGTCATCCACTGCGGCGACCGCGAGGCGTACGAGGCAACCCGCGGCACCTACTTCGATCTGCGCTCCTGCCCGCCCGGCGCGATCGCGCACAGCGAGGAGGAGCTGCTCGACATCTTCGCGACCGGCCACTGGCGCGGCGTCCGCTCCGCCCAGCTGCGGGCCGCGTTCCGGGCGCGTTTCTGCCCGTACGACGACGGGCACGCGGCGGAGCGGGTGGTGCGCCGGGTCTTCCTCGGCGACACCGCCGTGCAGCCGCCCGCGATCCCGCCTGACCGGCGGTTCCCGGTGCCGGCGGCGGGGAATCCGCCGCGCTTCCCGGTCCCCGCGCCGGCCGCCGGACGGGCCTGAGGGGACCGCCCGGCTCCGGCGCCGTCAGCGTTGCTGGCCCGCCATCACCGTGACGAGGCCGATGACCACGAGCAGCGAGCCGCCCCAGGTCCACATCGAGGTCCGCTCGTGCAGCACGGTCGCCCCGGCCAGCACGATCAGCAGATACCCGAGGGCGTTGAACGGATAGGCGATGGACAGCGGCACCTTGGCCAGGGTCGCCATCCAGGCCAGGGCCGACACCGCGAAGACCACCAGGCCCAGCACGACCCAGGGACTGGTCGCGGCGCGGATCGCGACGGATCCGCCGCCGTGTCCCGCGGCGGCGGCCGCGCCCTTCATCCCGTGCTTGAGCATGATCTGACCGCCCGCCGAGGAGAACACGGCGAACAGCAGCAGCATCAGACTGGGGAGGGTCAAGACCTTGCTCCTGACTGCGGCGCCCGGGGACTGCGACTCCGGGGCGGGGGCGGGACGGGGAACGGCGGCCTCAGACGCCGACCCGGTCGGCATGGACGTACTGTCGGTTGAGGATGTCCTGTACATCGACGTGCTCTCCAGCGATGATCGTCTCGGCCGCATGCGGGGTGAGCAGTGCGACGTGCTGATAGCCGAACAGCGTCGGCCGGATCCGGGTGAGCAGCTTCGACACTCCGCCCAGGACCGCGGGGAGCGGTCCACCGCCGAGCAGCGCCCAGAACGGGGCCCCGGTCGACGCGATGCCGAGGACGTCGTAGCCCGCGTCCCGGACCGTGCGGCGCAGGCTGGCCCGGGTGAAGAAGCGCAGATGCGTTTCGTCGAGGATGCCGCGCCGGTCGTAGCCGAAGACCCCGAGCGCGACCCGCAGCCGTGAGTACCAGTGGCTGAAGTTCGGCACGGAGAGCAGCACATGACCGCCGGGCCGCAGCACCTCGGCGACCTCGGCGAGCACCCGCTCGGGGCGGGAGAGGTGCTCGATGACGTCGCCGGCGACCACGTAGTCGTAGTCGACCCCGATCTCGACCGGCAGCCCCTCCTCCAGGTTGGCGAGGTGGAAGCGGGTGCACTTCTCGCGTACGCCGGGGACCTCGACGTAGTCCACGCCGGTGACCTCGTGGCCGAGGGCTTCGAGGCGCTGGGCGAACAGTCCGCCGGAGCAGCCGAGGTCGAGGACCCGGCCGGGCGGGAGGCTGCGCATCTTCTCCAGGATGACGGAGTGCGAGGAGCCGTCGCCCTCCTTGAACGCGTACTCGACGGGCTTGGGGATCCAGCCGCAGGTGCCGAATCCCTTGACGGCGAGCCGGTATTCGAGGACGTCCTTGACGACGTCCTTCGCGTACTTCATGCCGTTGACGTAGCAGATCTCGTCGCCGTAGTAGGTGGGGACGGGGATCTCCTTGATCCGCATCCCCTCGTTGAGCAGCTGGACGATGATCTGGGTGTCGAAGTCGAACGCGTCGGTGTTCCGGTGGATCGGCAGCTTCTTGAGCGCCGCGACGCTGTAGGCGCGGTATCCGGAGTGGAATTCGGTGAGCTGCGATCCGAGGAGGGCGTTCTCCACACGGGTGAGAATGCGGTTGCCGAGCCATTTGTACATCGGCATGCCGCCCTTGAGCGCGGATCCGGATTTCATCATCCGTGACCCGAAGACGGCGTCGCATTCGCCGCGTTCGATCGGTGCGACCATGTCGGGCAGGAATTCCGGGGCGTACTGTCCGTCGCCGTGCAGGAGCACGATGATATCGAGTCCGTGCTCGGCGGCCAGCGCGTATCCGGCCTTCTGGTTTCCGCCGTATCCGAGGTTCTTGGTGTGCCGCATCACCACGGTCCGCGGCATTCCTTCCGTCTGCGACCAGCGGCAGCCCGCGGTGAAGGTCGCGTCATGGCTCGCGTCGTCGAGAATGAGGATTTCGGCGACCTTGGACCGGAAGTCCTCCGGAATGCGGTCGAGGGTCCTCTCCAGCGTCGTCTCGGCGTTGTACGCGACCACCAGGATGCCGATCCTGGGGCTCGGGCTTTCCTTCACGGGGCGTTCTCCAGTTGCGCTCGGTGCTCGGTGCTTGGTGTCTGGCGCTTACGGGGAGGTTCAGTTGACGGCGCAGTCGGTGCGCTGCTCGGCGCAGGGCGCCGCGAACGGGGCCGGCCCGGCGGGGGGCCGGGCGGGCGGCTCCGGCCGGGCGGCGAGGATCTTGCGGACTCCGCTGACCAGGCCCGCGGCGAGAACCACCCAGCCCAGCTCGGCGAGCAGCAGCACCGTTTCGCTCCAGTGCACGGCGGAGCGCCCCCGGTAGCCGAGGACCGCCGTCAGGCCGAGCAGGCAGCTGTACGCGGCGCCCTCCCAGAACCCGACGACGAACAGTCCGGCGGCGGCCCAGGTGAGGTACTGGAGCGCGGAGGCGGTGGAGAGCAGCAGCAGGAGGCTCATCGTGACGGCGACGACGACCGGCAGTTGCGCGGGCCGCAGCCGGGCGAGCCAGACCCCGGCCGCCGCGCAGGCCAGCACGAAGAGGAAGTGGCCGTCGCCCTCGATGAAGGTGATGAAGGACTCCGGCAGGCCGAACAGGTCGGCGAACCGGACGAGCCCCCAGAGGCGGTGGCCGCCGCCCGCGTACTCCAGGACGTTCTCCTTGAGGTTCTGCGGAACGGTCAGCAGGACCGGCCCCCAGACGAGGGCGACCAGGGCCGCGAACCCGGCGAAGAAGCGGACGAGCGCCGGCCGGCCCGCCCGGAGCGCGACCAGGAACAGCGCCGGGATCACCACCACGGGGATGAACTTGACGCTGATCGAGAGCGCGGCGGCCACCCCGGCGGCCAGCGGCGCCTTGCGGTCCACGAGGAGGTGGGCGGCGACCAGGGCGAAGGTGATGGCGACCGCGTCGGTGTTGCCGTGGTACCCGGAGGTGGCGATCAGTACAGGGCTGGCGGCCACGCCCACGCCGCAGGCGACGGCAGCGCCGAGCGAACCGCGGCGGCGCACGATCTCGAAGACGACGATCGCGCAGAAGAAGTCGGCGATCGAGGCGGGTGATCTGATCAACGTGCCGAAGGGGACGCCGAGTTCGGAGAGTTCATTCAGTCCGAGAAGCATCCAGCCGGCCAGTGGCGGATGGTTGTAGACGGGAAGTCCCGGCAGTGGCTGTTCGTAAATCCGAATGGGCCCGTAACGCACGATCGCCTTTGCGAAACCGTGAAAGATTCGCACATCGGCCGGGCCCGGCATATTCGCCGCGATCAGCATTCGGGTGATAAGACCCGCGGCGGCGGCGACGATCACCACCGCCCTTGCGCGTGACACGTTCCAGGTTTCGCATCGCATTCGGATACCCATGAAAACAGAACGTAGCAACCCGAGGACGCCGAGCGACGCACCGATGGCCACACTTAGATGGACCATTACTTGAATATGTCGCACATTCGCGCAAACATTCGCACCCCTGAATCACTCGAACGGTTCAGGGGGTACGCGGCGGCGGAAGGGAATTGCCCGGCCGGGAGCGGCACGGCCGGGCGGTGCGGATTACAGCATTCGGTCGACCACGCCCGCTGCCGCGTGCCCGTCGTCCAGGTCGCAGAAGTCGCGGCGGAACGCCTCGTACGCCTGCGCGTGTCCCGCGGTGGCGCGCTCCGGATCGCGCAGCGCCTCCACGAGGCCGGTGGAACCGGGGACCAGCGGGCCGGGGGCGCGGGCCTCGAAGTCGAAGCAGAAGCCGCGCAGGGTGTCGCGGTAGTGCGCCAGGTCGTAGGTGTGGAAGAGCATCGGGCGGCCGGTCTGGGCGAAGTCGAACATCAGCGAGGAGTAGTCGGTGACCAGGGCGTCGCTGATCAGCATCAGCTCGCCGACGTCCCCGTAGCGCGAGACGTCCCGGAGGAAGCCGCTGCCGCTGTCCGGGAGGCGGTCGGTCACCAGGTGGTGGCGGCGCACCAGCAGCACGGTGTCGTCGCCGAGTTCGCGTTCCGCGGCGGCCAGGTCGAGCCGGAGGCCGAGGGCGTATCGGCCGCCGCCGCGCGGCTGGTCCTCCCGCCAGGTCGGCGCGTACAGCACGACCCGCTTGCCCTCGGGGACGGCGAGCCGTTCGCGTACCGCGGTGGCGACCTTGGCCCGGTCCGAGGCGTGGAGCAGGTCGTTGCGGGGGTAGCCGCACTCCAGGATCTCGCCCGGGTAGCCGAAGGAGCGTCTCAGCACGGGGGTGGAGAAGCTGTTCGGCGAGACCAGGAAGCTCCACTGGCGGGCGCGCCGCTCGATGGTGGCGAGGTAGGCCGCGTCGGCGTGGGCGGTGCCCGCCAGGTCGAGGCCGATCCGCTTGAGGGGGGTGCCGTGCCAGGTCTGGACGACGCACTGGCCCTCGCGCCGCTCGAACCACTCCGGCAGCTGGGTGTTGGTGACGACGTAGCGGCTGCGGGCCAGCGCCTCGTGCCAGGCGGCGGAGCCGTGCTCGACGGCCGTGGCACCGGCCGGGATGCGGGCCTGCTGGTCGCTCACCACCCACAGGTGCTCCAGCTCGGCGCCGCGCCGGACGACCTCCTCGTGGATGGCGCGCGGCGAGTCGGAATACTGCCGGCCGTCGAAGCTGCTGTACAGCACCGTGTCGCGCAGTGGTGCGGTGCGCCGGGCCCGGTAGCCCTCGCGCAGCCGCCGCTTGCCGCGCGGGCCGCGTTCCGCCGCGGGGAGCACCGGGGCGCTGTTGATCAGCAGCTGGTCGTGGAAGTGCCGTTCGAGGGTGTACGTCCGGCCGCCGAGGGTGCGGGCGGCGGGCAGGGTGCGGTGGGCGGCGGCCGGGATGCGCAGCGCGGCGTCGTCGGCCTCGTCCCGGGCGCCCCGCTCGCGGAGGAAGAGGTACCAGTCGCCCTGGTCGAGCGGCAGTTTCCCGCCTGGGCCCTCGACGGCGTCCGGCCGGAGCACGGCCCGGAACCGCCGGGCGCCCACGGCCCCGGAGAGGGTGAGCGGGAGGACCGCCTCCTCGCCGCGCTCGCTGTGTCCGGCCACCAGGTCGACGGGCCGTTCCGGGCGGTCGGGGAAAGTGCCCTCCAGGAGGAGCCGGCCGTCCTCGGTCCAGGTCGCCAGGTCGACGGCGGGCTGCACGGTGCGGTCGCTGATCAGCAGATTGCCGCGGGAGCTGGTGGTGAGGCCGAGTTCGCGCCGCTCGTCGCCGCTCCCGGCCAGCGGGTAGCGGCCGGGCAGTACCGGCCCCGGCACGTCGACCGGTGTGCGGCGGCCGTCCGGTCCGACGAGGTGCAGGCCGTACGACACCTGGGCGCGCCCCGCTCCCCCGGCCGGGCCCGGCCGGGCGTCGGTGAAGGCGCCGAGCGGGACGTCCGCGGTGAACCGCCGCCAGCCCGCCGCCGAGGGAACGGCCCCCTCGTGCACCGTCACCGGGCGGTCGAAGGTGGTGCCGGAGGGGCGGTGGGTGAGCGCGAGGCGCAGCGGCCCGTTGCCGAGCCGGTCGCGGATCATTCCGTCGATGACCACGGTGGCGGTGCCGTCGCCCGTGTCGCCCGCGCGGTGCGTCTCGAAGCGGGCGTCGATCCGTTCGGCGTGCAGCACCAGCCTGCCGTCCTCGAAGGCGGGCACGATCCGGTGGTCGCCGTCGGGGCGGTGCACGGGCGGCGGGGCGGCCACCTCGTCCGTCGAGACTTCGGAGCGGCGCAGCATGCCGTGTCCGGCGATGCCGATCTCCAGCCGCCAGGTGAGGCGTTCGGGGCTGCCGGCCGGGTCGATGCGGAGCCTGGCCGGGTCGATGACGGTCTCGAAGCCGGATCTGTCGTAGTCGTGCAGGCTCTGCCTGGAGCGGGCGGTGGCCTCGGGCTCGTCGACGGTGCGCAGCCGCAGCGGCACCACGTGCCGGCGTCCGGCCCGCAGCCAGCCGGCCCGGAACTCGGCGGCGCGCGATCCGGCGGGCAGGTTGCGGATGTACGCGTACCCCTTGAGGTGCAGTCTGCCGCCCCGCCAGTGGGCGTCCCGCAGCCGGGCGGTGAGCGGCAGGTCCCGCTCGCCCACGCGCAGCACCGAGCGCGGCACCGGCCGGGTGAGGGCCGGGTAGGAGGCGCTGCGGCGGCGCACTCCCCGTACCGTGAAGGCGCCCGGCTCGGCCTTGTCGAGGGCGAGCAGGTCCAGCAGTTCGCCGGTCCGGCGCTCGCGTACGAGGTGCCACATCAGGCGCAGCCGCAGCGGCAGCGCGTCGAGCACGGCCGGGTCGACCTGGTCGGTGAACTCGTTGGCGTACGTGACGAAGGCGCGCCGGTACTCCTCGTCGCCGTCGGGCAGCGCCTCCATGAAGTGACAGAGGTCGTCGGCGAGCACATGCGCCTCGTACTGCCGTTTGTCGGCGGCGTCGCGGTGCTCGTCGAGGAAGGCGCAGACGCCCAGCACGTGCGAGACCCGGTCCTGGACTCCGCGGACGACGGCGCGGCGGGTGGTGAGGGAGTCCGGCCGGTCGCGCCAGTGGTAGACGGGGTCCTTCAGCACGTCGACGGAGCGGGCCAGGAAGTGGGCGGGCAGCACGACCGGGATGTCCTCGTGGAGGGCGCCGACCGGGAAGGCGAAGGCGTGCTCGTCCCAGAAGGACCGGCGGAAGACCTTGTTGCAGGCGGTCCGGTCGGCGGCCAGGTCCCAGTCCCGTGAGATGTGGGTGCGCAGCCGGGTGGTCGCCATGGGCTTGCGGAAGTCGGGCGACTGCTGGAGCCGGCCGCCGGTCCGCAGCCGCAGCACGTTGCCGGAGGCGATGTCCGAGCCGGTCTCGTCCAGGGCGCCGACGAGGAGTTCGTACGCGCGCGGCGGGAGCACGTCGTCGCTGTCGGCGAAGGCGAGGTGGCGGGCGCCCGGATCGCAGTTGCGGACCCCGGTGTTGCGGGCGTGCCCGAGCCCGCCGTTCTCCTGGCTCACCAGCCGGAACCTGCCGTCCTGTTCGGCGAACGCGGCGGCCAGGGCCGCGCTGTCGTCGGTGGAGCCGTCGTCGACCATCACCACTTCCAGGTCGGCCATGGTCTGCTCCGCGAGGGACTTCAGGCAGTCCGTCAGATAGAGCTCCACGTTGTGGACGGGTACGACGACACTGAGCCGTGGCGGCATGTTGAGCACGTCCGTTCATCGGGGGCCTGGTTGTCCGTACGGCTCAACCCCGTGACGGGCCGGGGGTCACCGGTCGCGGTCTCTCCCGAACGGGTGAGATCGGACGCTCCCCGGTTGCCGGGCGGTCCGGCTCCGTCCCGCCCAGGAACAGGCGGCGCACCACGCGTTCGGCCGCGTGCCCGTCGTCGTACGGGCAGAAGCGCTCCCGGAACGCCGCCCGCAGTCCGGCCGTCCGTGCCGAGCGCCACTCGCCGGTGCGGAACAGGTCGAACAGCTCGTCCTCGGTGGTGGCGACGGCGCCCGGGGTTTCGCCGGGGCGTCCCGAGAGCAGGTCGAAGTAGGTGCCGCGCGAGGCCCGGTAGGCCTCCCAGTCCGGGACGTGGCTGATGATCGGGCGGTCCAGGCAGGCGTAGTCGAACATCAGGGACGAGTAGTCGGTGATCAGCGCGTCGGAGACCAGGCAGAGTTCCTCGACGGACGGGTACCCCGTCACGTCCACCACCCCGGCCCCGTCCTGCGGGGCGGAGCGGCCGTAGAAGTAGTGCGCGCGGACCAGCACCACGTACTGCGGGCCGAGTTCGCGGGCCAGGCGTTCCGGGTCGAGGTGCGGGACGTAGCCCTTGCGGTAGTCGCGGTGGGTGGGCGCGTACAGCAGGACGGTGCGGTCCGGGTCGAGAGAGAGTCCCCGCCGGATCGCGGCGGTCCGCTCGGGGGTCGCGGTGAAGAGGATGTCGTTGCGGGGATAGCCGAGGTTCAGGTGCTCGTACCCGGCGGGGTAGACCCGGTCCCAGATCTCGGTGGTGTGCGGGTTGGCGGAGAGGGAGAAGTCCCACTGGTCGGCGTGGGCGACGATCTTCTCGAAGCTGATGCCGCCGGTGAGGGCCGGGTAGCCGCACTGGTCCAGGCCCATGGTCTTCAGCGGGGTGCCGTGGTGGGTCTGGAGGTAGATCTGGCCGGGGCGTTTGGTGAAGCCGCCGGGGAAGCTGGAGTTGTTGATCAGGTAGGTGGCGGTGGCCATCATCCGCCAGTAGGCGAGGGATCCCTCGATGACGTACGGGGTGCCGGGCGGCAGCCGGTCGCGGTACCGGGAGGAGACGGCCCAGACGCCCTGGATGTGCGGGGCGAGTTCGAGGGCCTTGGCGTGGATCGCGGCCGGGTTGCAGGCGACCCCGCGGTTCCAGTAGGCGCCGTACACCGCGAGGTTCGGGTCCAGCGGCCGCAGCAGGTCGGCGCGGTAGGAGGCCCGGGTGAGGGCGGTCCTGAGCGCTCTTCGGACCCGGCGCAGGGCGGCCCGGCCGCGGGCGCGCCCGGCGTCGGCGGCCTCCCGGGCGCGGCGGGCGGGGTAGCTGCCGGGCAGACCGGCGGCGCGGTGGAAGGCGGCGCGGTCCCCGGGGGCGATCCGGCCGGGGTCGTCGAGCACGGCGAGCAGGTGGCGGGTGCGCGCCGCCCGGATCCGGGGGTCGTCGCCGGTCTCGGCGAGCAGCCGCCGGTAGGCGTCCAGGACCGCGAAGTGGTGGCGGCCCGGGGTGGTGGCGGGGGTGCCGGGGCGGCGGATCCGGTGGCGGACACAGATCCGGTCGAGGGTGTCGAGGGTGCCCGCGTCGGCGGCGACGAGGGTGGCCCGGTGGACGGGGAGCACGTCCTCGTAGGGGCCGTCGGTGAAGTGGAGTCCGTGCGCGGTCCAGAAGGTTCGGCGGAAGAGGCGCGGGACGTCGGTGGAGAAGCCGTCGGGGGCGGGCCCGGGGGCCGAGACGTCGCCCCACCGGTCGACGCGGTCGTGTCCGAGCAGGAGTACGTCCGGGTCACCGGTGGCCAGCCGGTCGGCGACCGCGTCCAGCGCGCCGGGCAGCAGCAGGCCGTCGCCGTCGAGGAAGAGCAGGTAGCGCCCGCGTGCGGCGGCCGCACCGGCGTTGCGGGCCGGGCCGGCGCCGAGGTGCTCGGGGAGGGTGATCACCCTGACCCGGGGGTCGCGCCGGGCGAGCTCGGCGGCGATCGCCGCGCTGCCGTCCCGGGATCCGTCGTCCACGACGAGGAGTTCCGGCTCGCCGGGAATCTGGCCGAGCACGGACTCGATGGCGGCCCGGAGATACCCCTGAACGCGGTGGGCGGGCACGACAACACTGAGAAGCATGGCAGCCGAGCGTAATCGGGCCGTCACCGCGCGCCGAATCGCTTGTTCACCCGTTCGGGGCAGTGCCGGTGACCCGGGGCGTCCGCCCCGGTTGACCGGTCATGAAGCCGCGCCTCAGTGTCGTCGTCCCGGTCCACAACGTCGAGGACTACCTGGAGGACTGCCTGCGCTCGGTGGCCGGACAGTCGGTCGGCGACATCGAGGTGGTCCTCGTGGACGACGGTTCGACGGACGGAAGTACGGCCATCGCCGAGTCCTTCGCCGCCTTCGACCGCCGCTTCCGCTACGTTCGCCGCCCCAACGGCGGGCTGAGCGCGGCCCGCAACACCGGCGTGCGGCACACCAGGCCGGACGTGCCGTATCTGGCGTTCGTCGACAGCGACGACGTCGTCGCGTACGACGGCTACGCGCGGATGCTGGCCTCCCTGGAGTCGACCGGCTCCGACCTCGCGACCGGCAATGTGTGGCGGCTGACCGAGCAGGGGCGCCAGCAGGCCTGGCAGTACCGCTGGCTGACCGGCAGCCGGGCCCGCACCCACATCGGCCGCGACCCCCGGCTGCTCGCCGACCGGGTCGCCTGGAACAAGGTGTTCCGGCGCTCCTTCTGGGACCGGCACGCCTTCGCCTTCCCGGAGGGGAAGCTCTACGAGGACACCCCTGTGATGATCCCGGCGCACTACCTGGCCGGCTCGGTGGACGTGCTGCACGAACACGTCTACTACTGGCGGGTCCGGGAGGGTTCGATCACCCGACGGCGTACGGACGTCAAGGGCGTACGGGACCGGATCTCGGCGTGCGAGCAGGTCAGCGCGTTCCTGGCGGGCCGGGGCGGGGTGGCGAACGGCGGTGCGCGGCGCCGCTACGACCTGTCGTGCCTGCGCGACGACTTCGTGTACTTCCTGGAGGGGCTCCCCATGGGCGGCCCCGAGTACCGGGAGGCGTTCATGACGGACGCGGGGGCGTTCCTGGACCGGATGGAGCGGTTGGACGGGGCGGACCGGGCCGTGCCCCATGAGTTCCCGGTGGCGCTGCGGATCAAGTGGCAGCTGGTGAAGGAGCACCGGCTCCCGGAGCTGCTGGAGGTGCTGGCCTTCGAACGGGCCAACGGCGCCGGGACGTTCACGGTCGGCGGGGTGCCGGGGCGGCGGCTGGCCGGTTTCCCCGGCATCCCGGACACCGCCCGCCTCGCCCGTAATGATCTCCCGGCCGTGGCAAGGCTGTTGGACGCGCGCTGGGACGACGAAGGCAAGCTGCGGCTGCGCGGATACGCGTACATCCGCAATCTGCCGGCCGCGACGCCCCGCCACTCGCTGCGGGTGGGCATGGTGCGGGCGACCCAGGGTCAGGTGCTGCGCACGGTGCCGGTGCGCAGCGTGCTCGCGCCCGAGGCGACCGTCGACTCCGGCCAGCAGCTGCACCGTTACGACCACTCCGGTTTCGAGATGACCCTCGACCCGCGCCGGCTGCGGCCCGGCGGCTGGATGGTGGGGATGATGGTGGCCGCCCAGGGCACGGTCCGCCGGGTGGCGGTGCGCGCCGTGGAGACGGGGGCCGCCCAGCCGCTCGTCCATGATCTGGGCGACGGACGGCGCGCGGTGCTCGACTACCCGGGCGGGCGGCTCCGGCTGACCCTGGCTCAGCTGCCCGCCCGTTGCGAGTCCCACCGCTTCGGCAGGAGCCTGGAGCTGACCGGCCGGCTGTACGGGGGCGCCCGGCCGAAGGCCCTGGTGCTGACCTGCGACGGGGTGACGGACCAGGAGTTCGGCCACCCCGTCGAATGCCGGCCGGACGGCCGCTTCACGGTGCGGATCCCGCTCGCCGACCTCGCCCTGATGGCGGCCGTGCCACCGGCACCGCACCGGGCGCCGCGCGAGGTCGAGCCGGAGCCCGGCGGCCGGTGGCGGGCGCGGCTGGTGCTGGCCGACGGGACGCGGGTGCCGCTCGCGGTGGCCCCGGAGTCGGCGCCGCCGGTCGTGGCCGACGCGGCGGGCGAGCTGGTGCTGGACCTGAGCGGGCAGCCGTTCGTGGACGGGGCGGTGTGGACGCCGGACGGGGCGCTGCGGGTGGAGGGGGTGACCGGGGCCGGTACGGGTGTACGGCAGGACGAGGGCCCGGACCGCCTGCTGCTGCGGCACGAGACGCTGCGCGAGACGGTGTCGGTGCCCGTCACCCATGACGTGCGGCGCGCCGGGTTGCCGGAGGGGGCGGACGGGAAGGCGCGCGAGGGGGCTTACGGGGGGCGCCGGTTCACCGCGTTCCTCGCGCCCTCAGTGGCCGCCGGGCTGTACGAGGGACGCTGGGAGGCGTATCTGGGCGGCCGTCCGGTCAGGGTGCCGGCCGGGCTCGCCGCCCGGCTGCCGCTGCGCCGGAGCGGCCCGGTCGCCGCGGCCCCCGTGCCCGGCCGGGAGTTCGCCCTGGACCGCAGATCCGGCGACCGGCTGACCCTGCGGGCCGGGCCGGTGCCGCCGCTCGCCGAGCGCGGCGCGTTCCGCCGGGCCGAGCTGCGGGGCAGGCACTATCCGTCCCGCCGCGCGATGCCGCTGCGGGACACGGTCCTCTACACGGGCGGCGACTCACCGCGCGCCGTGCACGCCGAACTCCTGCGCCGGGGCGTGGAGTCGGAGCACCTCTGGGTCACCGACGGCGTCCACGGTCACGTACCGCCCACCGCCGTCCCGGTCATCGAGCACAGCGCCGCCTGGTACGAGGCGCTGGCGAGGTCCCGGCGTATCGTCACTGCCGACCAGTTGCCCGAGTGGTTCGAGCGGCGGCCCGGCCAGACCGTCGTGCAGACCTGGCACGGCACTCCGCTCGGCCGCTTCGGCGCGGATCTGGCCGGCACCCTGTACGCCGACCACCAGGAGCTCGACACGCTGCCGCACCGGTCGGCCCAGTGGTCCGTCCTGGTCTCCCCGAGCCGTCACACCACCCCGCTGCTGCGCCGCGCGCTGGACTACCGGGGGGAGGTCCTGGAGGCGGGCTCCCCCGCCAACGATCTGCTCTTCTCGCCCGACCGCGCCAAGACCGCGGAGCGGGTACGGCGCAGGCTCGGCATCCCGGACGGCCGCCGGGTCGTGCTGTACGCGCCGACCTACCGCGATCAACTGGCCCACCCCTGCGGCGCCGGCGGCGAGCGGCCCCGCTACCGCTGGGACGCGGCGCTCGACCCGGTCGCGCTGGCCCGGTCCATCGGATCGGCCCACACGGTACTGGTGCGCCGCCATCCGAGGGTGACCGGCAGCGTGCCCGAGCGGGCCGGTGTGCTCGACGTGTCGGCGCACCCGGACACCGCGGAGCTGCTGCTGATCGCCGATGTGCTGGTCACGGACTACACGGGCCTGGTGTTCGACTTCGCGCACACCGGCCGCCCGATGCTCTTCCACACCTACGACCTGGCGCACTACCGGGACACGGTGCGCGGTTTCTGTCTGGACTTCGAGAACCGGGCGCCGGGCCCGCTGCTCGCCGGGGCGGACCAGGTCTCCGCGCTCCTTCGCGACGCCGGTTCGCTGGCCGAGTCGGCGGCCCGGCACGCGGACGCGTACGAGAGCTTCCGCCGGGACTTCTGCGACCTGGACGACGGCGGGGCGGCGGCCCGGGTCGCGGACCGGCTGCTGGCGGCCGAGGGGTAGAGCCCCTGCCCGTCAGCTCTTGAGGGCGGCGACCGCGGCGGCCGCCAGGTCGTCGAGATAGCCCTTGGGCAGCGGGCCGCGCACCACGGCGAGCCGCCAGTAGAGCGGGCCGACGATCAGGTCCAGGGCCCGGTCCGGGTCGCTGTCCCCGGGCAGTTCGCCCCGGGCCACGGCGTCCCGTACGACCATGGCGGCGATGCCCTGCTGCGGGTCCAGCAGGGCAGCCTTGATCGTTTCGGAGATCTCCGGATTGCGGGCCGCCTCGACCAGCAGGTCCGGGATGACCTGCGAGGCGACGGGGTGGCGCAGGGCGTACGAGGCGAGTTCGAGCACCGCCCGGACGTCCCCGTACAGCGAACCGGTGGCCGGTGCCGGCATGCCCTGGGCCGCGACGGCCGAGACCAGGTCGAGGACCAGGGCCAGCTTGGACTTCCAGCGGCGGTAGACGGCCGTCTTGCCGACGCCCGCGCGCCGCGCGATCCCCTCCATCGACATCCGTGCGAAGCCCACCGCGGCCAGCTCCTCGAAGACGGCGCTGCGAATCGCATCGGTGACGTCCTCGCGCAGCACGGCGGCTCCGGCGGGGACACGGCGGCGGGTTCCCGGGTCGGTGGTCATGGCCGAATCATAGTCCGTGACGACGGAACGGTTGCGTTGCGACGTGAATGCGTCCTACCCTCGGCGTTGCGACGATACGGTCCCGTTCCGTCGATCGCGGGTGCCTTTCCGCCTTCCCTTCCTGTCCTCCTCCTTTCCTGTCCTCCCGTCGAAAGCGATCGTGGTGAGCCAGACAGCAACCCCAGCGGCCCCGGCCGACACCTCCGGCGGCGCGGCGCCCTTCCCGGTGTACGCACCGGGCGAGCTCGCCGCGCTCGCCGCCCGGCACGGACTCACGATGAGCGGCGCCCGGCCCTCACTGGCGGCGTACATCCGGCAGCTGTGGGGGCGGCGGCACTTCATCACGGCGTTCGCCACCGCCAAGCTGACCGCCCAGTACAGCCAGGCGAAGCTCGGCCAGATCTGGCAGATCATGACGCCGCTGCTGAACGCGACGGTCTACTACTTCATCTTCGGCGTCCTGATGAACACCAAGCGCAACGTCGAGGACTTCGTGCCCTTCCTCGTCACCGGCGTCTTCATCTGGACCTTCACCAGCAGCTCGATCACCGCGGGCACCCGGGCGATCAGCGGCAATCTGGGGCTGGTGCGGGCGCTGCACTTCCCGCGCGCCTCGCTGCCGATCGCCCTGGCCCTGCAACAGCTCCAGCAGCTGCTGTTCTCGCTGGGCGCGCTGGTGCTCATCCTGGTGGGGTTCGGGCAGTTCCCGAAGCCGTCCTGGCTGCTCGCCGTTCCGGCGCTGCTCCTCCAGGCCGTGTTCAACACCGGTGTCTCCATGGTGGTGGCGCGGCTGGCCGCCCGGACGCCGGACATCGCCCAGCTGATGCCGTTCATCCTGCGGACCTGGATGTACGCGTCCGGGGTCATGTGGAGCGTGGACACGATGCTCAAGGGCGACCGTGTCCCGCACTTCGTGATGGTGATGCTGGAGTGCAATCCGGCCGCAGTCTTCATCGATCTGATGCGGTTCGCGCTCATCGACAGCTTCGGCGCGTCCCACCTCCCGCCGCATGTCTGGGCGATCGCCGCGGGCTGGGCGCTCGTGTGCGGCGTGGGCGGATTCGTGTACTTCTGGCAGGCGGAGGAGCGGTACGGCCGTGGCTGACATCAACGAGCAGGTTCCGACCGTCGTCGTGGACGACGTCCACATCACGTACAAGGTCAACGGCGCCCGTACCGGAAAGGGCAGCGCCACCTCGGCGCTCAGCCGGATCGTCTCGCGCCGGCAGGCCCCCGGGGTGCGCGAGGTGCACGCCGTGAAGGGGGTGAGCTTCGCCGCGTACAAGGGTGAGGCCATCGGCCTGATCGGCTCCAACGGCTCGGGGAAGTCGACCCTGCTCAAGGCCATCGCCGGTCTGCTGCCCGCGACGAAGGGCCGGGTGCACACCCAGGGCCAGCCCTCGCTGCTCGGGGTGAACGCCGCGCTGATGAGCGATCTGACCGGTGAGCGCAACGTGGTGCTCGGCGGCCTCGCGATGGGCATGACCCGCACCCAGATCCGCGAGCGCTACCGGAGCATCGTCGACTTCTCCGGCATCAACGAGAAGGGCGACTTCATCACCCTGCCGATGCGTACGTACTCCTCCGGCATGGGCGCCCGGCTGCGTTTCTCCATCGCGGCGGCCAAGAGCCATGACGTCCTCCTGATCGACGAGGCGCTGTCCACCGGCGACGCCAGGTTCCAGCGGCGCAGCAAGGAACGGATCATCGAGCTGCGCAAGGAGGCCGGCACGGTCTTCCTGGTCAGCCACAGCAACAAGTCGATCACCGAGACCTGCGACCGGGCGATCTGGCTGGAGGCGGGAACGCTGCGGATGGACGGTCCGGCGGACGAGGTCGTGGCGGCGTACGAGAAGTTCACCTCCGGCAAGAAGTAGCCGGGGCGGCGGGAAGCGGGGCGTGCCGGCGGGGGGCGATAAACTCCCCTGCCGCACAACGGGGTTGCGTCGTAGAGGTTGCTTCAGGCCCCGGATCCGCTCAGGGGGGACACATGCAGGACGGCGTGCCGGGACCGCTGCGGGCGGATGATCCGCGCGAGATCTCCGGCTATGTGCTGCGGGGCCGGGTGGGCGCGGGCGGGATGGGCACCGTCTACCTCTCGCACACCCGCGGCGGCCACCCCGTCGCCCTGAAGGTGATCCGCCGGGAGTACGCGCGAAGCGCGGAGTTCCGGGTGCGGTTCGCCCGCGAGGTGGCCGCCGCCCGCCGGGTCTCCGGGTACCACCTGGTGCCCGTCGTCGACCACGACACCGAGGGTCCGCAGCCCTGGCTCGCCACCCACTACGTCCCCGGCCTGCCGCTGGACACCGTCATCGGCACGCACGGTCCGCTGCCCACGGCCGCGGTGCTCCGGCTGTCCGGCTGCCTGGCCGGTGCGCTGGACGCCGTCCACGGTGCCGGGGTCATCCACCGGGACATCAAGCCCGGCAATCTGCTGCTCGCCGCGAGCGGCCCCTGGCTGCTGGACTTCGGGATCGCGCGGGCGGCCGACACCCGGACCCTCACCACGGCGGGGCGGCTGATCGGCAGCCCGAAGTACATGTCGCCGGAGCACGCGCTGGGCAGGCCGCTGACGCCCGCGTCCGATGTGTTCGCGCTCGGGCTGCTGGCCGCCGAGGCCGCCGCCGGGGAGCACCCGTACGGCCGGGGTCACGGCCTCGCGGTGGCCGCCCGCATCGCGGACACCGACCGCGAGCCCCCACGGCTGGACCACCACCCGGAGCCGCTGCGCGGGCTGCTCCGGCGCTGTCTGGCGGCCCGCCCCGAGGAGCGCCCCGCCGCCCGCGAGGTCGCGGAGACCTGCCGGCGGGCGCTCGGCGCGGACGGCGACCTGGGCCTGCGGGTCTTCACCGGCTGGCTGCCGGACCCGGTGGCCTCGGCCGTGGCCCGGATCGAGACGGCGACCCGGCCCCGCCCGTCCTCGTACACCCCCACCTATGTGCCGACCGTGCGTGACCCGATGGCCGCCGAATGGAATCGCCGGGTCCGCCGAACTCCGTTGCAGGATCGCTGATTGACGACTCGGAACTTGTCGTAGTCTCATCCGGCACACTTGCAGTGATGAGCGGGGGAGGCTCCCATCAGTACCGGCACCGGCGACGTGCTCACACCTCTCGGCCCCCAGGATCCGCGCGAGATCGCCGGGTACCGGCTGATCGCCCGGATCGGCGAGGGCGGGATGGGCACCGTCTATCTCTCGCACACCCGGGGCGGCCAGGCCGTCGCGCTGAAGCTGATCCGCCGCGAGTTCGGCGACGATCCGGAATTCCGCCGTCGGTTCGACCAGGAGGTGCAGGCCGCCCGGCGCGTGCAGGGCTACCACCTGGTGCCGGTCGTCGACCACGACACCTCCGGCCCGCTTCCCTGGCTGGCTTCGGCGTTCGTACCCGGACTGGCGCTCCAGGCGGCCGTCGAGTCCTGCGGCCCGCTGCCGCTGCCCACGGTCTTCCGGCTCGTCGGCAGCACCGCACAGGCGCTGACCGCCATCCACGCGGCCGGCGTCGTCCACCGCGACCTGAAGCCCGGCAACATCCTGCTCGGCGCGACGGGCCCGTACGTCATCGACTTCGGGATCGCCCGCGCCGCCGACGCGACGCAGCTCACCGGCAGCGGAGTGATCGGCACACCGCAGTTCATGTCACCGGAGCACGCGCTCGGCGAAGAGGTCGGGCCGGCCACGGACGTCTTCTCGCTGGGGCTGATCGCGGCCGTCGCGGCGACCGGACGGCACCCTTACGGTGCGGGCGGGGCGCTCACCGTCGCCACCCAGATCGCCAACACCGCCAGCCGTCCGCCCCGGCTGGACGGCTACCCGGCCGAACTGCGCGCTCTGCTCGAACGCTGCCTGGTCGCCGACCCGGCCGGACGCATCACCCCCGCCGAGCTGATGTCCCTGTGCGAGCGGGCCGCGGGCGGGCCGCCGCGGGAGTCCGGCAGCTGGCTCCCCGAACCCGTCGCCGCGGAGATCGCCCGCCGCGAACAGGCCGCGCAACTGCCCCCGCAGCCGGCGGACCCGGCGGCGCAGCCCACGTACCCGCCGGGCCCGCCGCCGTCCGCACCGTACGCCACCGGCACCGTGCCGCCCGCCGATCCCGTACCGCCGCACGGCACGGGGCCGGCGGCGAGCGGCGCGTGGCCCGACACGGTGCCGCCCGTGCATGCCACGGGTGCGAGCACCGGACCGTTCCCGGCACACCAGCCGCCCCCGCAGGCCCCGGCGACCGGCCCCGCCAGGACCCGCCGCGGACGGCCGGCCCTGCTGATCGCCGCCGTGGCGGTCGCGTTCGCCGCGGGCATCGGCGGCACCGTCTGGGTGGTCGGCAACAAATCGGACGACAGGAGCAACCAGGGCGCCGACGGCAAGGAACCGGGACCGCAGCGGTCCCGGCAGACCGGCACGGGCGGTGGATCCACCGCGCCGGATCCCGCCGGTTCGCCGTCCGGCACCAAGCCGAAGAACCCCGCGGCCCCCTCGTACACCCTGGTCTTCCAGGACAAACCGCTGACCCTGCGCACCCCGTCCGGCCTGGACTGGACGTACGTGGACCTGGACGCCCCGAGGGTGGACCCCACCGCGGAGATCGACTCGGAGGATCTCGAACTCAGCGCGCAGTACGACACTTTGAGGCTCGACCGGGCCCTGGGCAAGGCGAGCGGTGCCTCTCCCGAGGAGTGCCGGACCGCCGCCGAGCAGAACCCCCTGCCCAGCTCGGTCCCCAGCGAGACGCTGGTCAAGGACAAGACCATCGCGGCGGGCGACCTGATGTGCAGCGTGACGTCCGAGGGCAATCTCGCCCAGTGGAAGATCGCCGAGGTCGTGCTCAACGACAACAAGGAGACCCCGACCTACGAGGGCTCGCTGACCCTCTGGAAGATCAACGGCTAGCCGCCCGCCCCCACAGCCGCAGCAGCACCCGCTCCTCCGGTTCCCCGCCCGCCAGCAGCGCCGCCGCCCGTGACCAGGTGGCGGCGGGCAGCCCGTGGGCGGTGATCAGCCGGTGGAGTACGGGCGAGGGGCCCGGCAGCATCAGCAGTTCGCCGAGCAGCCGGGCGTCGGCGGGCGGCGCGTCGGCGGCGAGGACCAGGTCGAGCGCGTCCGAACCGAAGCGCTCCACCAGCGCGAGCCCGTCCTCACCCGCCGCGAGCAGCCACGGGGTGAGCCGCCCGCTCTGCCCGCCGTGCCGCTCCCGCTGCTCCACCAGCAGCCGCAGCACCCGCTCCCCCGCCGGGCCGGCGAGCAGCGGCAGCCAGCGCGGGCCCCAGGCGGTGAGGGCGTCGGCGGCGCCCGGCAGCCGTTGTTCGACGACGGCCGCGGTGACCGCGACGCGCGGTCCGAAACGGACGCCGACGGTCAGCACGGCCTCCAGCGAGGGCGGCGCCAGCACCCCGGTGAGCGGCGCGAGTCCGGCCAGGGCGCGGCGCTGCTCGGGGCTGAGCCGCAGCCGGTCGGCGAACTGCTGGGCGATCACCCCGAGTCCCTCGCGCAGCAGGGTCCGCAGCGCGTCGCCCGGGTCCGGGGCGGCCAGGATCATCGGGAGTTCGCGCCGGGCCCGCGGATCGAGCACGGCCTCGGGCTCGGCGGCGTACAGGTCGAGGAGCGCGGCGCGCTGCCGCGGGCTGCCGAGACCGGCCAGCAGGGGCAGCAGGGCGGGGTCGGCCAGCAGCGACTCCAGCACGGGGGCGGCCGTGCCGGGCGCGCCCAGCACCGCCTCGGTGACCCGGCGCCCCAGCCCCGTACCGTCCACCGCCCAGTCACGGATCTTGCCGGGGCGCTCCACCACGTTGCCGACGACCCAGCCGAGCGCCTTGCCCCGGCCGAGTTGCAGCCGGGACCACTCGACGGCGGCCGCGGTGCCGAACGGGCCCGCCTGCTCGCTCTCGTAACCGCGCTCCTGGAAGGCGACGAGCACCTCGTCGAGCGGGCGGCGCAGCTCGTCCGCGTAGCCGCCGAGGGTGGTCATCGCCCGCTGGTCCAGGCCGAGTTCATGGGCGTGCCGCAGTCCTTCGGTGCCGAGTGCGGCGAGGGCGGCGGCCGGGTCCGGGAAGTCGGCGACGATCTCGGCGATGTCGAGGTCGCCCTGTTCGGCGAGCCAGCGGGCGGCGAGCCGCGGGTGTGCGCAGACGGTGGCCCAGTGCTCGGGGCCGGTGCCGAGCAGGGCGCGTACCGCGTCGGGGCCCGGTACCTGTGCGTCGGCGGCGATCCTCAGCAGCACCCGGGCGTCGACGGTGCCCGCCGGGTCCTGGGCGGCGATCTGGACCCAGCCGAGGCCGAGGGTGCCGAGGTGTTCGGGCTGGCGCAGCCCGTCGAGGAGCATCCGCCACATCTGCGGGGTGTAGCGGGACAGGAGGTCCAGGTCGTCGCCCTGGAGGTGCGGGCCGAGCAGTTCGAGCAGCTCGGGGTCCTCCAGCCGTCCGGCGAGGAACTGGAGGCTGGGCGCCGGGATCTCGGAGAGCACCGCGACCAGCGTGTCGTCCATCGAGGCGACGGCCGCGGCGAGCCTGGCGGGGTCGACCTCGGTGACGGCGGTGCACAGCCGCCCGTACAGACCGACCCGGCGGATGCCGGGCCGCTCGCGCAGGGCGTCCTCCATCGGCAGCGCACCGGCGGCGACCGGACGGTCCGGGTCGAAGACCGTCGCGAGCCGGGTGGCGACGGGGAGCAGCCGGCGGGCGGCCTCGTCGTAGAGGTCCTCGGCGGCGGGGCCCAGCAGCGCGGACATCAGGCAGTCGCGGAAGACGGAGCCGGGCACGCCGGACAGGGCGGCGACCAGGCGCCGCATCCGGGCCTCGTCGAGCAGCCGGTTCTGCTTGCGCATGCCGGGGGCGTTCTGCCGGGCGCGCACCGCGACGAGCAGTTCGGTGTTGGTGCCGAAGCAGTCGGTCATCTGGTCCAGCAGCTTCCCGCGCTGGCGGGGCGGCATCTGGTCGGCGCCGCCCAGCGCCAGGGTCCAGCCCGCCGCGAAGGTCCGCCGCCGCATCGCCTGGCCGCTGACGCCGCCGAGGAGTTCGGCGGAGTAGGCGTCCATGTCCCGGTCGGTGAGGTACGGCAGCTGGTCGGCGGGGCGGCCCGCGATGCGCGGTACGGAGCCCGCGAGGTCGTCCGGGTCGACCCGCTGGGCGCGCCCGCCGCGCACCGCCTCGATCCGCCGCAGGTCCTCGCCGCCGATCCGGCCCGCGACGACCAGCCGGGCCCGGGGCGCGGCGGCCGCGGCCCGGCAGACCTGGGCGGCGAACTCCTTGGGGTTCAGCAGCACCCAGCCGGCGCCGGAGAGCAGGGTGGCGGTACGGGTGCCCAGGCGCCGCTGCTCGAACGCGGCCAGCGCGATCACCTTGGGCCCGTGGTCGTGGAGCAGGCCCAGCCGCAGCACCTCGGGGTTGATGTCGAGGCGGTTGCCGCCGCCGGAGTCCTGGGCGGCGTCGTCGTACACGAGCAGCGCCTCGGCCTCCGCGAAGTCGCGCAGTGCGCGGGCCTCCTCCTCGTGCCGGGCGGCGCGGGCCAGGGTGTCGGCGAGCTGTCCGGGGCGCAGCGCGGGCACCCGCTGGAATCCGGCGGCCGACAGATAGCCGCCGAGGTCGGCGGGGCCGTGCACCGGGCCCCAGGCGGCGGGCGGCAGTCCGCAGGCCATCCAGCCGGCCAGCCGGGTCAGGGCGCGCAGCTGCACCTCCCGCCAGCGCACCGTGGTGTCCTGGCCGGTGGCGGAGGCGGGCGGGAGGTCCTCGCCGAGCAGGAGCGCGCTGGGCAGCGACATGCCCTGTGGCCCAGGCATCCGGCCCTCGGACGGTACGTAGCCGTGCCGGCCGAGACCGACGAGGGCGAGCGAGCCGGAGTTGAGGACGAGGTGGTCCGGGGAGAGCTCCAGCGGGGTGAATCCGGCGTGTGCCATGTCGTCCAGGGCGCGGCCGAGCGGGACGAGGGTGTGCAGCGCCTCGGCGGGGGTCCAGCGGTGGCCTGCGGCGAGCATGGTGTCGAGGTCGTCGCGTTCGCGCAGCGCGTGCAGCGGTACGGAGGAGGCGCCGGGCGACCATGCGGTGACGAGGGCGGGCGGCAGTCCGGGGTGGTCGACGATGTCCAGGAGGGCGGGGGTGACGGGGCTGCCGGTCGCGAGGAGGGCGGCGGCCCGGCCCCGCTGTTTGCGGTTCGGGAAGACCCGCAGCGCACCGTACGCGTCGGCGTCCTCGTCCTTCACCAGCCGGGTGGCGCGGACGGCCGCGGCGCCCGAGGAGCGCAGATGGCCGGGGCGCAGCTGGACGGTGTGCGGTTCCCAGCTGCGGCCGGAGCGGCCCGGGATACGGGTGAGCAGCCCGGAGAGCGTGGGACCGGCTCCGGTACGGGTCGTCGCGGTTCCCGGCTGGTTCATCGGTGCTCTCCCAGGGAGCGGAGCGCGGACTGCAGGGCGGTGGCGCTGCGGGCGCGGGCGAGGTCGATCCGGACCCGGTCGACGGTGGCCAGCCGGAATTTCTTCGCGGACAGGCAGGTGGTGAGGGCGTTGGTGAGGATCGGCCCGTAGCGCAGATTGGCGATGAAGCGGCGGGCGGGGGCGCTGATGTCGAAGTCCTCCGCGTACAGCTCGCGCGTCTGCCGGTCGGTGAGCCGGCGCAGCGCGGCGGCGTGGGCGAGGGTGGCGCCGAGCATATAGATGTCGAACCGCTCGGAGGCCGGGGCGAGTTCGGAGGGTTCGTCGGTGCCCTCGGCGGAGGGCGGGGCGTAGGCGCTCGTGGTGGTGCGGATGCGTTCGCCGATCTGGACGGCGGCGTCGTAGTCGATGAGCACGTACCGGGCGGGCGGACCGAGGACGAGGATGTTCTCCGGCTTGATGTCGGCGTGGATCCAGCCCTTGGAGTGCTCGTCGCCGTTGTGCCGGTCGGCGTGCAGCGCGGCGAGGGTGTTGCACAACTGATCGGCCAGATCGAGAAGTTGATCGGGTGTGAAGCGGCGGTGTGTTTTGGCCCGCGCGTCGATCTCCTGCTGAAGGGTGCGCGAGATGCCGCCGTGGTGCCCGATGAACTGCTGCACGAGGAAGCTCTCGTACGGCACGTCGCCACTGCCCACCACGCCGTGTCCGCCGGTCGCGATCAGGGAGGGGGACGGCTGGGACTCGACGCTGATCACGACGGGGCACTGCTGGGTGAGCTGGGCGGCCTGGCGGGCCGCCCGCAGCCCCTGGTCGCGCTGTTTCTTCTGCTCGCCCAGCGCTCCGTGGACGCTGCGCGGATCGTCCAGGACCGACTGCGACCACCACAGGCCCTTGATCACCACGTCGCCGCCGGACCAGCGGTCCTCGGCGAGTACGGCGTACCCCTGGCCGGCCCCGGCCAGGAGGCTCTTGGTGCGGAAGCGGCCGTCCTCTCCGTAGCTCTCGGGGAGCCAGGCCAGCCGGGGCGAGCCCAGATTGTCGGGATGCTCGGCGCGCACCCAGCCGGGACTGAACTCGCTCACTCGGCCTGCTCGCTTCCGTTGCTGATCCGCAGCCGTACGGTGCCCGGCCCCAGGTGGAGTTCGTCGCCGTCCTCCAGCGCGTACGGCGTTCCGGCGGCCAGCCGGGCGGTGCGCGGCAGTCCGTCGAAGTCCAGCTCCGGGTTGAGGAAGGAGGCGTTGTTCTCCGGCAGGTGCTCGGCCAGCGGTCTGCCGTCGTCGTCGAGGAAGATCCGCAGATGGGCCCGGCTGATCTCGGCCGCCCGGTCGGCGCCGAGCCCCGCGGTGACATCGGTGGTGCCGGGCCGGCTGCGCGAGGCCCGGCCCAGCATCAGCCCCTGCGGCGGCACGGTGACCGTCGTGCGGACGGTGTAGCCGTGCTGCACAGTGACCTGGACCGGCCCCGCGTCCAGCCCTTCGGGCACCGGCGGTTCGACGACGACCTCGACCGCCTCGTAACCGCACGAGCGGCAGAACCAGCGGTTGCCGTCCTTGTTGACCTGGCGCGGCAGCAGCACCGTGCCGCCGCGCAGGCAGGTGCCCGCCGGGTCGGTGCACTGGAAGCGTTCCTCGGCGTCCTCGCGCAGCAGCCCGGCCTTGTCGAGCTTGTGCAGCCGGTCGCGCTCGATCTCCTCGTCCGTGGCGATGCCGAGGTGGCGGGGGCTGAACACGACCCGGCCGTGCACCCTGCGCACCGACCACACCCGGGAGTTGTTGCCCTGGAGCCAGGAGTGCTCCCGGCGGGCGAAGCGGAAGTTGTCGCTGGAGACGACGGCGGCCCCGAACTGCGCGGCGAGCGCGAGGATCCGGTCGTCCGCGTCCCCCTGGTGGACTTCGAGCCACTGCTCGCGCTCGGCCTGCTTCACCAGGTGCTGTTCGTCGAGGAACGGGCGGACGGTGGCGTCGAGCACCGCGATCGCGGTGCTGCCCGGGTGGTCGCGCAGCCAGGCGTCCCGCACCTCGACGACCCGGGAGAAGGGCCAGGGCCGCTTCCTGGTCGCGGCGACGTTCGAGGCGTCGATGATGACGCCGGGCAGACTCACCGCGAGCCCCGGCCGGGCGGCGGTGCGGTGGGGGCGTCGGGCGGAAGAGCGGGCGGCGCGCCGTACGTACCGCTGCCACTGCCGTACGTGCCGCTGCCGCCGCCACCGCCGTACCCGCCGCTGCCGCTGCTGCCGTGAGTCCCGCTGCTGCCGTAGGTGCCGCTGCCGTACGTACCGCTGCCGCCGCTGCCGTACGTGCCGCTCCCGTACGCGCCGTCGCCGTACTCGTCGTCATCGTCGTCGTCGAGGCTCTGCTGCCGGCGCCGGGCGCGGATCTCGTCCGGTGTCTCGACCGGGATCTGCTGGAACCACTCCCGCTTGGACTTCGTGGAGCTGCGGCTGGACGCCGCCCGCGCCTCGTTCGCCACGTCCTTCGGGTCGAGCCCGTCCCGCAGACCGCCGCTCGCCCGCTGGTAGGCGGCGGCCAGATCGGGGTCGGGGATGCGCCGGGCGCGCTCCACGCCCTCCTGGTAGATCCGCTCGCGCTCGGCCTTCGAGGCGGCCGCCGCGATCCGGCCGCTGATCTCCCGGTCCAGTTCGACGGCGTCGATCTGCCGCTTGAGGTCGGGCTGGAGGATCGGCGACATGGGGTTGTCGACCGTACGCAGCGCGATCTGGCCGGGGGCGAGCTGCCGCGCGTCGCGTCCCGCACCGATGGAACCGGTCGCCTTCAGCACGGGCATCGGGCCGGCGCTGATCCGCTCGGGCGCCCGCAGCTTGAGCGCGTACAGCGGCTGCCCCTCCTCCCCCGCGCCGATCGCGCCGAGCTTCAGCCGCACCCGGCTGGGCCGCCGCCCGCCGCCGTCCGCGAGCGCGCCGTCGACCCGGCGGCGGGTCGGGTCGAGCTGGTAGACGCCGAGCACCGGAAAGCTCGGGTTGATCTCCAGGGACAGTTCGCCGCTGCCCGCCACCACGTCCCTGCCGAAGGCCGCGAACCTGGCCGTGATCTGCTTCATCGCCTCGGCCGCGCCCGCGCGGGAGGCGACGTGCTCGGGCAGCCCGGTCGGCGCGAGGCGTTCGAGCAGCCCGAAGTCGGCGCCGGCGCCGATGCCGATCACATCGGTGTGCAGCTCGCGGTCGGCGGCGTCGCGGGCGAGGGCGGCGAGCCGGCCGGGGTCGGTCTCGCCGAAGTTCGGGATGCCGTCGCTGAACAGCACCACGCGGCGCGAGGCGGCCCGCTGCTGGTCGAGCTGCTGGTACGCGCGTTGCAGCGCGCCCTCGATGTTGGTCCAGCGGCGCTCGTCGTCGATGTTGCCGTTCCACCGGCCGCGGCGCTGGAGCTCCCCCGCCGTGCCGGAGAAGCGCAGCCCGGTGTGCTGCGCGAAGGTCAGCACATCGACGTGGGCGCCGCGCGGCAGTGCGGCGACCAGCTCCCGCACACCGGCCTCGGCGACCTGCTTGCGGCTCGCGTCGTCCGGGTTGTTCGGGTCGGCGAACTCGTCGGTGCTCGAATCGGCCCTGATCTCCATGGAGTAGCTGTCGTCGACGGCGATGACATAGGCGACGCCCTCGACGACGCGGTCGCCGCGGCCCAGCTCGCGCGGGGCGATCAGAACGGTGAACTCCTCGCCGAGGTGCACCTCCTGCCGGTCCGCGGTGATCTTGATGTCCTCGGTGGTCATCAGTCCTTCGCCTCCCCCACCGCGCACACCAGCGCGGTCGCGTTGTCCCAGCCGCCCAGAGCCTCGGCGCGTTGCACCAGCGCGGCGGCGAGCGCGGGTGCGGTCGGTCGGCCGGACGCGTCGAGCTGCGCGGTCAGCTCCGCGAGCACGGCACCGAACCACCGGTCCCGCTCCGGTTCGGTCGCGCCGTCCGACGCGAGCAGCAGCAGATCCCCGGGCGCGACCCGGAACGTCCGGTGGGCCCAGCGGGCCGTACCGCCGCCGAGGAAGGAAACGAGCTGCGACTCCTCGCCCTCGGCATCGGCGGTGACCCGCAGCCGTTCCGCGAACCCGGTGTGGGCGGGCGTCAACTTCCAGGCCGTGTACGGGATTTCGCTCGCCGGTACGCGCAGTGGCCGGATCAGCCATGCCTCGGCGTCGCCCACCGAGACGACGGACGCCGTGCCATCGGGCCGCACGGTGGCGAGGACGGCCGCCGCGCTGCCGTGGGCGGTGGCCCGCCCGACAGCGGCATCCAGCTCGGCCATCAGCTCACCGGGCCGCAACGCTTCCCCCGAGATCAGCTCACCGGGGCGGGATGCCTCCCCCGGCACGGCCCCGGCCGCGGCCTGAGCCATGCTCCCGGCGCCGATTCCGATTCCGGCCCCGGCTCCGGCTCCGGCTCCGGCTCCCCCGAGTGTGTCGGGCCGAGGGCCGTCGCCCTGCCCCGCCCCGGCGAACGCCGCGTCCCCGCCCGCGCCACCGCGCCCGGTCGCCGCCTCCTCCAGCCGCCACCGGCGTACCGCCTGCTCCAGCGCCGCCCGTGCGGCGGTGCCGCCCGAGCCGTCGCCGTCGCCGGTCACCCCGTCGAAGACCGCGCACCGCAGCACCCCGCTCGGCCCGGTCAGCGCCCCCGCGGTGTCCTCGTTGTCGGTGGCCGGATCACCCTTCGCCTTGCGGGAGCCCACCGCGCTCTCCCGGTAGCAGAGCGTGGACACCCCGCCGGGCGCACGCCGGTCGAGCGCCTCGTGCAGCGGGGCGAGCCCGGCGGCGACCCCCTGGCGCAGCTCGTGGCCGAGGAGCCGGCGGCAGACCGCGTCCAGCCCCGGCGGGAAGTTCCCGGCGAACACTTCGAGCATCTGGAGCGCGTCCCGGACGTCCAGACACGGCCGCTCCGCCACCGCGCCCACCAGCGCCCGGACCAGCGCCCGCCGGTCCCTGAGCTGCGGCGCCCCGTGCTGCGTGCCCTCCCGGCGGCCGCGCGGCCGGATCCGCCCGTCGAGGTCGTAGCGGGGCAGCGCGGCCACCTGCCATCCCTCGTACGCGTCGTGCCGCACGGACTCGGCGACCAGGCTTCCGGGCCCCGCCAGATCGAGCGCCGCGTCCACCGCCCGCCACAGTCCGGGCAGGGCCGCGACGAGCTCCTCGCGGTCCAGGCTGTGCGCCTCGACCACACTGTCGCGCAGGGCCGGGGCCAGCGCCTCCGGCCACTCCACCCTGATCTCCGGCAACGCGACGGCACCGTACTGCGACGCCGCGCCGTACCCCGGCGCGGAGCCGTGCTCCGGCGCACCACCGTGCTCCGACGCGGCGCCGGACGGCAGCGCCGCACCCGGCTCCGGCACTGCACCGAACTCCGATGCGGCGTTCGATGCCGACGCCGACGCGTCTGCGGACTCCGGTACGCCTGCGGGCAGTTCCACGCTCATGTCCCCCTCGTGCCCCCTTGATCACGCCCGCCCCCGGCACGCCGGCGACGGTCCAGTACATGCCGCAGGACACCCGCCTGCTCCGCCCTGGCCAGCTCACCGCTCAGCCGGGCGATCTCCGCCTCGGCCCGCTGGGCCCGCTCCTGCCACTGCCACACCGCCTGGGCGACCTCGTCGCGCGCCGCCCCGATCTGCTGCTCGGCGTACTCCTGGGCGCGCCGCGCGGCCTCCTGCGCCCGCCGCTCGCGCTGGGCGGCCCGCTGTTCGGCGGCCTCCGCCCGCTGCTTCAACTCCGCCTTGGCATCCGCGAGTTCCCGCCGGGCGCGCCGGGCATCGGCCTCGACATCGGCCCGTACCCGGGCCCGTTCCTCCTCCTGCACGCGGTGCAACAGGGCGTCGAGATCGGGGCCCTGCCCGACCGGGAACACCCCGGCCCGGCCGGGCTCGGCGGCGGTGTACGGCTCGGGGTCCGCGTACAGCTCCGACACCGGGGTCGCGGTGCCCACGGGCGGTTCGGCCAGGGCCAGTGGCACCAGCCGTACGGTGAGCGCGGCCGGATCGACCACCGTCACCGGCCGCCAGCCGCTGAACCCGTCCGCGGCCGCCTCCCCGTCGTCGCCCCGCACCACGGCCACCCGGCAGCCCGAGCCGAGCACGGCGTCCGCCCCGTCGACCTGCGCCCATAAGGTCTCCCCGGCGGTCAGCAGCGAGGCGGCGACCTCCGGGGACGGGACCGGAACCCCGTACGGGCGTGGCGCGGCCGGTGGTGGCGCGGAGGGCGGGGGCGGTGCGCCTGCCGCCGCCGGTGTCTCGTCGGCGAAGCTGCCCCAGCCGTCGTCGCCGCCGGTGCCCGCCCCGGCCGGGGGGTGGTCGGGCGGTGGCGGCGGAGACTGCCCGGACGGCGCCTCGTCGATGAACGAACCCCACTCCGACACGCAAACGCCCCCACGTTCTCGTTCCTGCCGTTCCACCGGCCGCCCGCCCGGCACATCTCTGCCGGAACTCCGGGGCCGTCGGGGACGTCAATATAGTTGCACCACAAGGGTATTAACATGCCGTCATATTCCGTACAGAGACTTCGAAGTGACTTCGGCGCCACGTCGACGGGGCTTCGGCGCCACGTCAACGGGGCTTCCGGGAGGGCGATCTCGATGGAGGACCACCTCACCACCGACTTCGGCGCGGCCTGCTTCCTGGTGGATCTGTCCAACGTCGTGCGCAACCGCACGCTGGGCGAACCCGGGCTGCGCTCCCTGCGCCGACTGCGACTCCTCGTGGACGCCGCGAAGAAGCTCGCCCGGGATCCGGACGTGAAGCTGTATCTGGTCGCCGACGCCAGCCTGCGGCTCGGCGGGCGGCGGGAGTTCACCGATCCCGCGGACATCCGGCTGCTCGGCCGCTGGGTGGACCGCGGCCTGGTCGAGGAGCTGCCTGACGCCGACGACCGCCTGCTCGAACTGTGCGCGTACACCGGCATCCCCGTCATCACCGGCGACCGTTTCCGCGGCCACCGCGAGTCGCACCCCTGGATCCAGGGCAACGCGGACGACTTCCTGGAGCCGGTCCCTGCCCCCGGTGGCAAGGTCGGGCTGGTCCCCGTCGACATGGGGGTGGCCAGTGCGCTGGACATCTCCAGGAAGATGGAGGAGGACGTACTGAAGAAGATGGGGCTGCTGGGCCCGCACCGCACCCCCCGCTTCGACGTGGTCAACCGCAACTGGCGTTGTGCGGACCGTCGTTGCACCCTGTACGACACCCACAAGGGCAGCGCCGCCCTGCTGCCCCGCGTCATCAGGGGCGTACCCCACTGCCAGAGCCATGGCACCGCGCTGGTCGACGACGGTCCGCGCACGGCGACCGTGCAGCTGAAGCTCCTGGTGGAGGGCGATGTGAAGGCCCGGTTCACGCTGGAGGACGGCACGACGGTGAAGGTGGGCCGGGCGCCCGGCGAGGGTGGCATCTCGCTGCACGACCTGGTCCCGGAGCACCGCACCGCCGGCCTCAGCCGCGCCCATGTCGAGCTGCGGGTGACCGGCGGCATCGTCCACGTACGGGACCACAGCACCTACGGCACCCGGTGGCGCTCGACGGCCGGAAAGTCGGGTCCGGGCCCGTGGAAGAAGCTCGGCACGGCCGAGCGGCAGTACCACGGCGGGGACGAACTCCGGCTGGTCGAGGGCGTGATCCTGGCCCGCAGCGGCCGCCGCTTCCCGACCGAGCTGGCCCAGGAGTGGCAGCGCCGCCGGACTCCCCCGCCGGACGTGGCGGGCGAGACCCGCATGTACTGACGCCCACACACAACGACGGAGGAGGCGGCCACCGGACCCCGGCGACCGCCTCCCCCTACTACCGGCTCTCGACCGACTACGCGTGCGTACGGAGCAGTGTGCGCATCGTCCGCATCGCCACCGACAGGTTCGCCAGGTCGAACGCGTCCGACCCCTGGATCTCCTCAAGGGTGGAGCGGGACCGCGTCAGGATCGCCGCGTTCTTCTCCTCCCAGGCGCTGAACCGCTCCTCCGGCGTCGAGGTCCCGTTGCCCACCGCCAGCACGTCCGCGGTGAGCGCGGCGTGCGCGGCGTACAGGTCCTCGCGGATGGAGGCGCGGGCCATGGACTGCCAGCGGTCGGCCCGCGGCAGCTCGATGATCCGGTCCATCAGCTGGGTGATGCCCAGCCGGTCCGCGAGGTCGTAGTACACCTCGGCGACGGAGAGCGGGTCCTTGCCGGTGCGCTCCGCGATCGCCACGATGTCCAGCGCCGGGAAGGCGGAGGAGAATCCGGCGACCCGCTGGGCCAGCTCGCCCGGGACGCCCGCCTCGGTCAGCTCGTCCAGGATCGACTGGTACCACTCCAGGTCGGCGCCCATCAGCATCTTGGGCAGCTCGGCCCAGACCTGCTCGACGCCCGCCTTGAAGAAGTCGATCGTCCCGGAGATCTCCAGCGGCTGCGGCCGGTTGCCGAGCAGCCAGCGCGAACCGCGCTCGACGAGCCGGCGCGAGTGCAGCCGGATCCGGGTCTGCACATCGGCGGCGACCTCGTTGTCGAGCGCCTCGACGGCATCCCACACCTGGCCGAGACCGAAGATCTCACGGGCCGCGAACTGGGCCCGCACGATCTCCTCGATCGAGGCACCGGTCTCTTCCCGCAGCCGGTGCAGGAAGGTCGAACCACCGGTGTTCACGGTGTCGTTGACCAGGACCGTGGTGATGATCTCGCGCCGCAGCGCGTGCCCGTCGACCGCCTCGGGGAACTGCGCGCGCAGTTGCTCCGGGAAGTAGGCGTGCAGCAGCTTCTGCAGGTGCGCGTCGTCCGGCAGGCTGGTCCTGATCAGCTCCCGGGCCGCCGTGATCTTGGTGTAGGCGAGCAGCACGGCCAGCTCGGGCTGGCTGAGCCCCCTGCCGGCGTTGAGCAGTTCACGGATCTGGCGGTCGGCGGGCAGGAACTCAAGACCGCGGTCGAGGTCGCCGTCCCGGCCCAGCCGGCGCATGAAGCGCTGGTGGGCGTGGAGCAGCGAGGGCGACTGGGAGGTGGCGTTGGCGAGCGCCACGTTCTGCGCGTAGTTGTTGCGCAGCACCAGGCGGCCGATCTCGTCGGTCATCTCGGCGAGCAGCTTGTTGCGCTGCTTGACGGTCATGTCGCCGTCCCGGACCAGGCCGTTGAGCAGGATCTTGATGTTCACCTCGTGGTCGGAGGTGTCCACACCGGCGCTGTTGTCGATCGCGTCGGTATTGATCCGGCCGCCGCCGCGGGCGAACTCGATCCGGCCGAGCTGGGTGGCGCCGAGGTTGCCGCCCTCGCCGACCACCTTGGCCCGCAGGTCCTCGCCGTTGACGCGGATCGCGTCGTTGGCCTTGTCGCCGACGTCCGCGTTCGACTCGGCGGAGGACTTGATGTACGTACCGATGCCGCCGTTCCACACCAGGTCCACGGGGGCCTTGAGGATGGTCTGCATCAGCTCCGCGGGGGTCATCTTGGTGATCCCCGGCTCGATGCCGAGCGCCTCGCGGATGTGCGCGTTGACCGGGATGGACTTGGCGCTGCGCGGGTGGATGCCACCGCCCGCGGAGAGCAGGTCCTTGTTGTAGTCGGCCCAGGAGCTGCGCGGCAGGTCGAACAGCCGGCGGCGCTCGGCGTACGAGGTGGCGGCGTCCGGGTTCGGGTCGATGAAGATGTGCCGGTGGTCGAAGGCGGCGACGAGCCTGATGTGCTCGGAGAGCAGCATGCCGTTGCCGAAGACGTCACCGGACATGTCACCGACGCCGACGACGGTGAAGTCCTCGGTCTGGGTGTCGTGGCCCAGCTCGCGGAAGTGCCGCTTGACGGACTCCCAGGCACCGCGGGCGGTGATGCCCATGCCCTTGTGGTCGTAGCCGGCGGAGCCGCCGGAGGCGAAGGCGTCGCCGAGCCAGAAGCCGTAGCCGACGGCGACCTCATTGGCGATGTCGGAGAAGCTCGCGGTGCCCTTGTCGGCGGCGACGACCAGGTAGGTGTCGTCCTCGTCGTGCCGGACGACGTCGATCGGCGGCACGACCTCGCCGGCCACCATGTTGTCGGTGATGTCGAGCAGCGCCGAGATGAAGGTGCGGTACGAGGCGATGCCCTCGGCCATCCAGGCGTCACGGTCGACGGCCGGGTCCGGGAGCTGCTTGGCGACGAATCCGCCCTTGGCGCCGACCGGCACGATGACGGTGTTCTTCACCATCTGCGCCTTGACCAGGCCGAGGATCTCCGTACGGAAGTCCTCCCGCCGGTCCGACCAGCGCAGACCGCCTCGGGCGACCTTGCCGAAGCGCAGGTGCACACCTTCGACGCGCGGCGAGTAGACCCAGATCTCGAAGGCCGGCCGGGGGGCCGGCAGGTCCGGGATGGACTGCGGGTCGAACTTCATCGAGACGTAGCCGTGCGGCTTGCCGCTGTCGTCGCGCTGGAAGAAGTTGGTGCGCAGGGTGGCCTTGATGACGGTGAGGAAGGACCGCAGGATGCGGTCCTCGTCGAGCGAGGCGACCTGGTCCAGGGCCCCGTCGAGCTCTTCGAGGAGACCGTCGATCAGCTCGGTACCGGCGTGCTGCCGCTCCGGGGACATCCGGGCCTCGAAGAGCGAGACCAGCAGCCGGGTGGTGTGGACGTTGTTGCGGAGAGTGCTCTCCATGTAGTCCTGGCTGAACGTCGAACCGGCCTGGCGCAGGTACTTCGCGTAGGCGCGCAGCACCATCGCCTGGCGCCAGTTCAGACCGGCGCCCAGCACCAGCGAGTTGAAGCCGTCGTTCTCGGCCTCACCGGTCCACACGGCGGCGAAGGCGTCCTGGAAGCGGTCCCGGGCGTCGTCGGCGAGGTAGTTGCCGTTGCCGTTGATCTGCGGCATCCGGAGCCCGAAGTCGTAGATCCAGGCGTGCGTACGGTCTGCGCAGCGCAGCTCGTACGGGCGCTCGTCGACGACCTCGACACCGAGCTGCTGGAGGGCCGGGAGCACGGCGGAGAGGGAGACCTGCTCGCCGGTCCGGTAGATCTTGAAGCGGCGTTCGCCGGGGGCGGCGCCGACCGGTTCGTACAGGCTGAGGGCGAAGTCCTTCTCGTCCTGCTTGAGCGCTTCGAGATGGACCAGGTCGGCCACGGCGGAGCGCGGCGTGTGGTCGGCCTTGTAGCCCTCGGGGAAGGAGTGGCCGTACTGGCGCAGCAGCTCGGCGGCGCGCTCCTCGCCGCATTCGGCGCCCAGTGCCTCCTGGAAGCCGTCGGCCCAGGAGCGGGCGGCCTCGACGAGCCGGGCCTCGATGCGGTCGGCCTCGGCGTCGGTGAGGTCGGGCAGCTCGGTGCCGGGTGCGACGCGGACGACGAAGTGCAGCCGGGAGAGGATCGACTCGGTGTTCCAGGCGGTGAAGTCGACGCTGGTGCCGCCCAGTTCCTCCTTGAGGATGTCGATCAGGCGCAGCCGCACACCGGTGGTGTAGCGGTCGCGCGGCAGGTAGACGATCGCGGAGTAGTAGCGCCCGTACTCGTCCTGGCGCAGGTAGAGCCGCAGCCGGCGGCGCTCCTGGAGGTACAGCACGGAGGTGACGACGGAGCGCAGCTGGTCGACGGGCGTCTGGAAGAGCTCGTCGCGCGGGTACGTCTCCAGGATCTGGAGCAGGTCGCGGCCGTCGTGGCTGTTGGGCGAGAAGCCCGCGCCCTCCAGCACCTCGGCGACCTTGCGGCGGATGACGGGCACCCGGCGCACGGACTCGGTGTAGGCGGCGGAGGAGAACAGGCCGAGGAAGCGGCGCTCGCCGATGACGTTGCCGTCCGTGTCGAACTTCTTCACGCCGACGTAGTCGAGGTAGCTGGGCCGGTGCACGGTCGAGCGGCTGTTGGCCTTGGTGAGGACGAGGAGCTTGCGCTCGCGGGCCTTGGCCCGGGCGTCGGCGGGCAGCCGGTCGAAGGACGGGCTGACGGGGTGCGCCTCGTCGACGCTGTGGTGCGGGTCGGAGCGCAGGATGCCGAGGCCGGTGCCGGGGACGGCGGCCAGCGAGTCGGTGTCCTTCAGCTCGTACTCGCGGTAGCCGAGGAAGGTGAAGTGGTCGGCGGCGAGCCAGCGCAGCAGTTCCCTGGCCTCGTTGACCTCTTCGTCGGCGAGGTCGTCGAGCGGTTCGCCGGGCAGGTCGTCGGCCATGCGCAGCGCGGCGTCGCGCATCTTGTCCCAGTCCTCGACGGTCTCCCGTACGTCGGACAGGACGCGCAGCAGGTCGGCGGTGATCTGCTGGAGGTCGGCGCGGTCGGTCTCGCGGTCGATCTCGACGTGAATCCAGGACTCGACGAGCGCGTCGTGCGGCAGCTCGTGCTTGGCGCCCGCGGCGTCCTTGCGGCCCTGCGGGCCCGTCGCGATGCCGTTGCCCTCGGCGAGGACCTCGATGAGCTTGCCGGTGACGTCACGGCGTACGACGACCTGCGGGTGGATCACGACGTGGATGCCGCGCCCCTGCCGGGACAGCTCATTGGTGACGGAGTCGACCAGGAACGGCATGTCGTCGGTGACGACCTCGACGACCGTGTGGCTGCACGTCCAGCCGTTCTCCTCGACGGTCGGGGTGTGCACCCGGACGTTCGCCGTGCCCTGCGGACGCATTTCGGCCAGCCGGTAGTGGGAGGAGGCGGCACCGAAGACATCCACCGGGTCGCGGCCCGCGATGTCCTCCGGAGCGGTGTGCAGGTAGTAGCGCTGGAGGTAGGAGAGGAGCACGTCCTGTCCGGGGCGCTCCTGCTCGGCCCCGGTGGCCGCAACACGCACCCGGGAGGTACCGCCCGGGCCACCGACACCACCGCCCGGGCTGTTGTCAGCTACCTTCGCCGCCCGTGCGAGCAGCTCGGCCTTGGCTTCGTCCAGCTTGGTCTGCATGTCCTCTGGCTCCTGTCGCGCGCCGTTGCGTGACGTAGGTGGAAAAGACGACGTACCGCCACGACACGGGGTTTCCGGTCTGAGTCGACGCTATGCCGCTATGAGAGACGCCCGGGGCCGAATCGGCCAATTTTGGCGTTCGGTCCGGGCTGAGGGAATCAACGACGGCCCGGGTGCTGTGGCACTCCGGGCGCTGGCCGGGGGCTTCGCTGCCCCCGAGGCGTATCGCGCTGATCACGGGGTCCAGGCTATATCGCCCTCCCCCATGACCGTCACGAGCCCTTTGTGTAAAAAGATGGACCCGAACTTTGACACTCTGGACAGCGCGCGCGTCCGTATTGCCGCACTCTGGTAGGCGGAAAAGGCCGACGACCCGTGGGAGCCCCGCCATGGCACCGAAGATCCTGATCGTCACCGGCGACGCCGCCGAGTCCCTGGAAGTCCTCTACCCCTACCAGCGGCTGCGCGAGGAGGGGTACGACGTCCACATCGCGGCCCCCGCCCGCAAGACGCTCCGCTTCGTCGTCCACGACTTCGAGCCCGGCTTCGACACGTACACCGAGAAGCCCGGCTACACCTGGCCCGCCGACCTGGCGTTCTCCGAGGTCGACCCCGGGGATTACGTGGCCGTGGTCGTCCCGGGCGGCCGGGCGCCCGAGTATCTGCGCAACGACGCCGAGCTGCGCAAGATCCTCAAGGCGTTCTTCGACTCGGACCGGCCGGTGGCCCAGATCTGCCACGGCCCGCTGATGACCGCGGCGGTCGGCGCGCTGACCGGCCGGCACGTCACCGCGTATCCGGCGCTGGAGCTCGACATGCAGACGGCGGGCGCCACCTTCGAGGACCACGAGGCGGTGGTCGACGGAGTGCTGGTCTCGTCCCGCGCCTGGCCGGACCACTCGGCGTGGATGCGCGAGTTCCTGAAGATCCTCCGTACAAAGGCCCCGGTGACGGGCTGACGGCCCCCGCCGGGCCCTCCCTCACCCGGCGATCTGCTCGGCGAGCTGCGCGGCCTCGGCCAGGCTGTCCACCACCGGCACCCCGGCCGCCTCCAGGCTGGCCCTGCTGTGCGACCCGCCGGTGTAGAGCACGGCCTTCGCGCCGACATGGGCCGCGGCCACGGCGTCGTCCACCGCGTCACCGATGACCACGGTGCGCTCGGCGGATATCCCGCCCAGCGCGGCGATGTGCCGCTCCATGTGCCGGGCCTTGCTGCCGCCGGAGGGCCCGGTGCGCCCGTCGACCCGCAGGAAGTGCCGCTCTATGCCGTACCCACGCACCACGGGGACCAGCTGGTCGTGCCCGTACATGCTCAGGAGCGACTGGCTGCCCCCGCCAAGCTGCCACTGGGAGAGGAGCTCCTCGGCCCCTTCGGTGAGCCCGCAGGCGTCCCGCCGCTCGGTGTAGTGCTGGTGGAAGATCCCGTCCATCCGCTCCCACTCGGCCTCCGTGGGCTGCCTGCCCATCAGCCGTTCGTAGAAGCGGGGTATCGGGATGCAGTACATCTCGCGGTACTGCTCAAGGGTGATCGGCGCCAGGCCGACCTCGCCGAACGCGGCGTTGGTCGCGCCGATGACCGCGTCGTTGTCGTCGAGCAGTGTGCCGTTCCAGTCCCAGACCAGATGAGTGCGGTGCTTCCCGTGCGTCCCCATGCATAGAAAGTACCCGCCCCCTCCGACAACCGTTCGACTCGATGCGCCGGCCCTCGATGCCCGTCCTCAGGGGATCAGATTCGGAATCTCCTGAATGCCGAACCAGAGCAGCTCATGGTCCTCGGCGCCGTCCACGGTGAACTGCGCGTCGTCGTCCCCGAGGTCCGCCGCCCCCAGCGCCGCGGCCGCCGCCGTGACGTCCTTCTGCGCGTCGTCCGCGTCGACATGCACCGCGGCGGCCTTGGCGAGCGCCACGGGGGACGCGATGCGCACCTCGCCGAGCGCGGACGGGTCGAGGCTGTGGTCCGGGTCGGCGACGGCCGCGCCGTCCGGCACCTCGACCGCCACGACGACGCGTCTGCGCACCGCGTCGGGGTTCTGCGCGATCATGCGCAGCGAGGCGGAGGCGGCCCGGTTGAGCGCCGCGTACTCCAGCTCCTCGATGTCGTCCGAGACGTACCACTCGCGCAGCGCGGGGGTCACCGCGTACGCGGTGAGCGGCCCGGGACCGATTTCGCCCGCCCGGTGCGCCGCTGCGAGACCGGACAGGGTCAGGGGGACGTACACGCGCATGGCCGGGTCGCTTTCGTAGTCGGAAACGCCCTCAGGATACGTGTGACGTCCCCCTTTGGGGTCACGTGCACCGATGCCGCCCCGTCCACCCGGCAACCGCCCCTCACCCTCCCCGCGCCCGCCTCACACCCCGCCCGGCACCGCCCCCATCACCCGGATAGGTGATTCCTCGCGGCCGCTCCCGTCGCTCCACTGCCGCTTGCGGCCTCCTCGGCCGTCGCCGTAGAAGGTCCACAGCAGAAGTTACCGCCCGGTATTTCACCGGGCCTCTGAAGCACGGGGGCGATGATCGATGAGCACGAACAGGACCCGGCCCGCCGGACGACGCGACCAGCGCAGGCCCGAATCCGTACCACCCCAGCGCACCCGGACACCCCGGCGCGTACGCCCGCACCACTGGTTCGCCGACCGCCTCCTGGCGGTCCTGAGCGGCCAGCGACCGGTGCACTGGATGCTCGGCCACACCATCGGCGAGGCCTACGACCAACTCGCCGAACTGGCCCCCCGCACCCCTCTCAGGGCCCGCGGCGCCCGCCCCGTGATCCGCATGTGCCACGGCGCCCAGCCGGCCCCGGGCGTGGTGGAGGCCTGCGCGAGCATCGCGGCCGGCGAACAGGTACGCGCCATGGCCTTCCGCCTGGAACAGGGCCCCGACCTCCGCTGGCGCTGCGCAGCAGTGGAACTCGGCGACGACCACCTACAGCCAACCCCCTCCCGCTGACCGGCCCGGGCCCGGCAGCCCAGGAGAGGAGGCGCCCTGCGCCGGGCCCGGAGCGGAACAACCACCGGGACCGACAACACGACAGAACCAAGAGCGGGGGCAGGGGGGTGAGGAAGGAAGAGGGATGGGCCGGGCAGGACTCCGGGCCGGGTACGGGGCGGCGCAACACCCGTCCGAGCCGGCCAGGACCGACGGAACCACGCCCGCCCGCCCTGCCCTTCCTGGCCCGTTTCGGCTCTCCACCCTCAAAAGCCCCGACCCCTCACGCCGCCCTCTCCTTGCCACCGCTCAGCCCTCAGCCCTCAAGGCAACCCCGGCCCACCTGGCCACCTCTCAACCGTCCACCCTCAAGACACCCCCGGGCCCTCCCGGCCACCCCTCAGCCCCTCCGCCCTCAAGGCAACCCCAGACCCTCCCGGCCGCCTCCCCCCTCAAAGCACCCCCGACCCTCCCGGCCACCCCTCAGTCCCTCCACCCGCAAAGCAACCCCCGACCCTCCCGGCCACCCCTCAACCCCTCCGCCCACAAAGCAACCCCCGACCCTCCCGGCCGCCTCCCCCCTCAAAGCACCCCCGGGCCCTCCTGGCCGCCTCTCAGTCCCCCCACCCGCAAAGTTCCCCAGCCCCTCGCCCGCGCGCCTCCCAGCCCCCCTTCCCGGTCTCCCTATGCCCCTCCCGACCCGCTCTGCCCCTCACCTCGGTCGCATCTCGGCCCACTGCCCCGGTCACCTCCTCGACCCGCTCCTCCAGCCCCTCCGGCGATTGAGGAGCGGGGTCCGGGGCGGAGCCCCGGTTCCGGGAAGGGGCGGGGAGGGGCAGGCCCCGCGCAGCGGCCCACACCCGCAGACCACCGCCCCCAGACCAAAAAACCGGGGCCGGACGCCCAACCCGCGCGCGTCCGACCCCGGCTACAACCCGGCTACAACCCGACCACCGCAACGACGCCCAAAGGCGTCACCGGCAGCCGCCACTACTTCTTACGACGACGCCCGCCCCCACCGTTCTTCTGGGCCTTGCGCCGCTCCGCCCTGGTCAGCCCGTCCGACTCGGACCCGGCCGTACCGCCACCGTTGGAGAAGTCACCCTCGACGACCCCGCCCTCCCCGTCCACCGTGGGAGCGGAGAAGTGCAGCCGGTCCGGACGCTGCGGAGCATCGAGCCCCTTGGCCCGGATCTCCGGACGCGCCGCCGGCACGGCGTCCTCCTTGGTGAGCGAGGTGCGCTCGGCCTCGTCCTGCACCGGCACCTCCTCGACCTGCTGCTCGACCTGGACCTCCAGGTTGAACAGGTAGCCGACGGACTCCTCCTTGATGCCCTCCATCATGGCGTTGAACATGTCGAAGCCCTCGCGCTGGTACTCGACCAGCGGGTCCTTCTGCGCCATGGCGCGGAGGCCGATGCCCTCCTGGAGGTAGTCCATCTCGTAGAGGTGCTCACGCCACTTGCGGTCCAGGACGGACAGCACCACACGCCGCTCCAGCTCACGCATGATGTCCGAGCCGAGCTGCTTCTCACGCTCGTCGTACTGCTCGTGGATGTCGTCCTTGATGGACTCGCCGATGAACTCGGCCGTGATCCCGGCCCGGTCGCCGGCCGCGTCCTCCAACTCGTCGACGGTGACCTTCACCGGGTAGAGCTGCTTGAACGCGCCCCACAGCCGGTCCAGGTCCCACTCCTCCGCGAAGCCCTCGGCGGTCTCCTGGCGGATGTAGTCGTCGATCGTGTCGTCCATGAAGTGGCGGATCTGGTCCTGCAGATCCTCGCCTTCCAGGACCCGGCGACGCTCGCCGTAGATGACCTCACGCTGCCGGTTGAGCACCTCGTCGTACTTCAGGACGTTCTTGCGCGTCTCGAAGTTCTGCTGCTCGACCTGCGACTGGGCCGACGCGATCGCCCGCGTCACCATCTTGTTCTCGATCGGCACGTCGTCCGGCACATTGGCCATCGACATGACGCGCTCGACCATCTGCGCCTTGAACAGCCGCATCAGGTCGTCGCCGAGCGACAGATAGAAGCGGGACTCGCCCGGATCGCCCTGACGACCGGAACGACCGCGCAGCTGGTTGTCGATACGCCGCGACTCGTGCCGCTCGGTGCCCAGGACGTACAGCCCGCCGAGCTCCTTGACCTCTTCGAACTCCGCCTTGACGGACTGCTCGGCCTTCTCCAGCGCCGCGGGCAGCGCGGCCGCCCACTCCTCGACGTGCTCGACGGGGTCGAGCCCGCGCTGGCGCAGCTCTGCCTCGGCGAGGTCGTCGGGGTTGCCACCGAGCTTGATGTCGGTGCCTCGTCCGGCCATGTTCGTCGCGACCGTGACCGCGCCCTTGCGGCCGGCCTGGGCGACGATCGTCGCCTCACGGTCGTGCTGCTTGGCGTTGAGGACCTCGTGCTGGACACCGCGCTTGGAGAGCTGCTGCGAGAGGTACTCCGACTTCTCGACCGAGGTGGTGCCGACCAGGATCGGCTGGCCCTTCTCGTGCTTCTCGGCGATGTCGTCGACGACCGCGGCGAACTTCGCGACCTCGGTGCGGTAGATCAGGTCCGACTGGTCGGCACGGACCATCGGCCGGTTGGTCGGGATCGGCACCACACCGAGCTTGTAGATCTGGTGGAACTCGGCGGCCTCGGTCATCGCCGTACCGGTCATACCGGAGAGCTTGCTGTAGAGGCGGAAGAAGTTCTGCAGGGTGATCGTGGCGAGGGTCTGGTTCTCGTCCTTGATGTCCACCCCTTCCTTCGCCTCGATCGCCTGGTGCATGCCCTCGTTGTAGCGGCGGCCGGCGAGGATACGGCCGGTGTGCTCGTCGACGATCATGACTTCGCCGTCGATGACGACGTAGTCCTTGTCCTTCTTGAAGAGTTCCTTGGCCTTGATGGCGTTGTTGAGGTACCCGACGAGCGGCGTGTTCACCGACTCGTAGAGGTTCTCGATACCGAGCCAGTCCTCGACCTTCGAGACACCGGGCTCGTGGATGGCGACGGTCCGCTTCTTCTCGTCGACCTCGTAGTCGCCGGTCTCCTCGATGCCCTTGAGCGGGTTGCCCGCCTCGCCCTTGGTCAGCCGCGTGACCAGCTTGGCGAAGTCGCCGTACCACTTGGTGGCCTGGTCGGCCGGGCCGGAGATGATCAGCGGCGTACGGGCCTCGTCGACGAGGATCGAGTCGACCTCGTCGACCACGGCGAAGTTGTGACCGCGCTGGACGAGCTCGTCGGCGGACCACGCCATGTTGTCGCGGAGGTAGTCGAAGCCGAACTCGTTGTTCGTGCCGTACGTGATGTCGCAGGCGTACTGCTCACGGCGCTGGGCCGGAGTCATGTTGGCGATGATGCAGCCGACGGTCAGGCCGAGGAACTTGTGGACGCGGCCCATCAGTTCGGAGTCTCGCTCGGCGAGATAGTCGTTGACCGTGATCAGGTGCACGCCCTTGCCGGAGAGCGCGTTGAGATACGCCGGCAGGGTACCGACCAGGGTCTTGCCCTCGCCGGTCTTCATCTCGGCCACATAACCGAGGTGGAGGGCTGCGCCGCCCATCATCTGAACGTCGTAGTGGCGCTGTCCGAGGACCCGCTTGGCGGCCTCACGGACGGTCGCGAATGCCTCGGGGAGCAGGTCGTCCAGGCTCTCGCCGTCCGCGTACCGTTCCTTGTACTCGTCGGTGAGCGCCCGCAGCTCGGCGTCGGAGAGGTTGACGAAGTCCTCTTCGATGGAGCTGACCTGGTCCGCGATGCGGTGCAGTTTGCGCAGGATCTTGCCTTCGCCTGCACGCATGAGCTTGTTGAAGACGGACACTGAGGCTGGTCTCCTTGCCGGTCGGGCCTGGGCACTGGGTCGTGTTATGGACTCTGGCGCGGGCACGGCAGGTGGGCCCCACCGCAACGGCCATCGTAAGCGAGGACCCCGCCGCCTCGGGAGGGCTGCCGCCGCGTTGGCCCCGCTGTCCCCTCCGACTCAACGGCCGGGGAGCGCCGAAGGTGCCGGGAAGTCCGAAAAGTGTTCGCTTCCCGAGCACACCGTCACCAGAATCCCTTCATGGAGCCGATCACCCTCACCAGCGACCGTCTGCTGCTGCGCCCCTTCGCCGACAGCGACGTGGACGCGATCCATGCCGCCTGTCAGGACCCGGACATCCAGCGGTGGACGGTCGTGCCCTCCCCCTACAGCCGCGCCGACGCGGAATTCTTCGCGGGAAAGCTGTCCCCCGGTGGCTGGCAGGACGATTCCATGTACAACTTCGCGGTGGTCCTGCGCGGGAGCGGCGCCCTGACCGGCGCCCTCGGCATCAACCGCCGCAACCTCCCGGGCACGTTCGAGGTGGGGTTCTGGGCCACCGCGGAGCACCGGGGCCGCGGCTACATGACGGAGGCGGTGCGGTGCGCCGCCCACTGGACCTTCACCGCACTGGGCGGTGACCGGCTGGAGTGGCGCGCCGAGGTGGGCAATGTCCCCTCGCGTGCCGTGGCGCTGAAGGCCGGCTTCCTGATGGAGGGCGACCAGCGGTCGGGCCTGCTCAACAAGGGAGTGCGGCGGGACTCCTGGATCGGCGCGCTGCTCCCTTCCGACCTCGGCCTGCCGAGCACCCACACCTATCTGCCCGCCGCCCCCTGACCGTCGGCTCTGCCCGCCGGCCGGGGTTCCCGCGGAAGCCCGGCCGGTTGTCAGTGGCTGCCTCTAGGGTTCGGGGCATGACGTCTGTGCCGCCTCCCGCCGCTGAACTCTCCGCCGACCAGGCGCGCAGGATCGCCCTGCGCGCCCAGGGCTTCCTCGGCGCTCCGGACCGCCGGGCCGGGGTTCCGGGCGTGCTGCGGCACCTGGGCGCCGTGCAGCTCGACACGATCTCGGTGCTCGCGCGATCGCACGAGCTGATTCCTTACGCGCGCCTCGGCGCGGTCGGCCGACGCACCGTCGAGGAGGCGTACTGGTCGGGCGGCCGCACCTTCGAGTACTGGTCGCACGCGGCCTGCATCCTGCCGGTCGAGGAGTGGCCGCACTTCGCCTTCCGCCGCCGCGCCTACCGCTCCCGCCCGCACTGGCACCACGACCTGCCGGACGGCGCGTACGAGACGGTGATCAAGCAGCTGCGCGCCGAGGGCCCGCTGACGGCGACGGAGCTGGGCGGCGCGAAGAACGGCGGGGAGTGGTGGGACTGGTCGGCGTCGAAGGTCGCCGTCGAGCGTGCCCTGATGTACGGCGAGGTGGTGTGCACCGAGCGGCGCAGCTGGAAGCGGGTGTACGACCTCGCCGAGCGGGCCCTGCCCGATGACGTGCTGCACGACGATCTGGACGACACGGAGTGCCTGCGACGGCTGGTCGCGCTCGCGGGACAGTCCCTGGGTGTGGGCACCCGCGCGGACATCGCCGACTACCACCGGCTCAAGGGCGAGCAGTTCGACGCGGTGGTGGCGGACTCCGGTCTGGTGCCGGTGACGGTGCGGGGCTGGGCTAAGCCGGCCTGGGCGGATCCGGCGGCGCTGGCCTCGGAGCCGCGCGGACGGCACCGTACGACGCTGCTGTCGCCTTTCGACTCACTGGTCTGGGAGCGGGCGCGCACCGAGCGGATCTTCGGTTTCACCCACCGCCTGGAGGCCTACGTTCCCAAACCCAAGCGGGTCCACGGATACTTCGCGATGCCGCTGCTGGCGGGCGGAAAGCTCCAGGGCCGCGTCGACCCGGCGCGCGAGGGCAGCACGCTGGTCGCCCGGCAGGTGTCTCTGGCGAGCGGGAAGGCCGTGGCGCCGATGGCCGAGGCTCTGGTGGAGGCCGCTTCCTGGGTCGGCTGCACGGATGTCCGGCTGGAGCGGGTCGACGCACCGGAACTGCGCGGACCGCTCGCTCGGGAAATCGCCCGAGCCCTGGCCTGAGCACGCTTTCCGGCGCCCTCGCCCGGCCCTTTTGCCGGGCCGGTTCTTCACCGATCGGCTCTTCTTCTTCACCGACCGGCTCTTCCCGGGCCGGGTCACCGGATCTCCAGGATCTTCTCCCGCATGGCATAGACCACGGCTTCCATCCTGGAGTGCAACTGCAACTTCTCCAGAATGTTGCGGACGTGGTTCTTCACGGTGTTCTCGGAAATGAACAGTTCCTTCGCGATATCGCGATTGTTCATGCCCGTTGCAACGAGTTTGAGGACTTCGAGCTCGCGGTCGGTGAGCCGGGGTGCCGGTACCAGCCTTCTCTCGTCGGTCCGCTGGATCATCGACTTGAACTCGGTGAGCAGCTTGGACGCCATGGAAGGGCTGATCTGGGACTGCCCGTCGGCGACCGCGCGAATGGCCGTGGCCACCTCGTCCGTAGAAATCTCCTTGAGGAGATAGCCGGTGGCACCGGCCTTGATCGCGTCGTAAAGGTCGGCCTCCTCGTCGCTGATCGTCAGCATGATGATCTTGGCGCTGGGCGCCACTTCCTTGATCGCCGTGCAGGCCTCGATGCCACCGCGCTTGGGCATCCGGACGTCCATCAGCACGATGTCGGGAAGCAGATCGGCGGCCTTGTCGACCGCCTCCGATCCGTCTCCCGCCTCACCGACGACCTGGATGTCCTCCTCCTGGGCGAGGACGATCTCCAGACCTCTGCGGAAGAGCGCGTGGTCATCCACCACGAGGACCCTGATCGGCTCCCTGCGGAAACCGCTGTCCGCGCCGGTGCCGGCACCGCCGATGTCGTCGGCATCATTCGCATCACGCACGGGCCCGAAGGTGTCCGCCATCGTTCCTCCCCCTGAAGGCCATGGCCTGAAGTTCACACTGTCCGCCAACGGCAGTTCACAGAGCACCGATTGGCTTGGGACGCCATGATTCCATGCCTGGACGTCAGAGCGGTGATCCTGTGGTCGCACGCGGGTGCCCCTGGGGGCGCACAGACGCTCCAGGGGCACCGCGGAAGCGTGGCATCAGCCGCCGAGCGCACCGCCTGCGCCGCCCGCCTCGTCGGCGGCCAGCGGGTCGGTCCTCAGGTGGATGACACCGTAGTCATAGGCATGCCGTCGGTAGACGACACTGGGTTCCTTCGTCTCGGAGTCGACGAACAGATAGAAGTCGTGCCCGACCAGCTCCATCTCGTAGAGCGCCTGGTCGAGTGACATCGGTGCGGCGACGTGCGTCTTCTCGCGCATCACCAGCGGACCCTCGCCCTGAACCTCCAGCGAGCCGAACCTCGTGGTGGGTACGGACTCGGTCGACGCATCGGCGATCAGGTCGCCCTCGCCGTTGAAGGATGCCGCCCCCGGCACGATCTCGCCGACCTCGGCAGCGGAAATCCGGCCATTGCCACGGCGGCTGTAGCGCTTGTCGTGCTGCTTGCGCAGCCGCGCCTCCAGCTTGCCGGTGGCCAGGTCCAGCGCTGCGTACGGGTCGCCTGCGGCCGCTTCCGCCCGGATGACCGGACCACGCGAGCGGAGCGTGATCTCCACCCGGTCGGAACGGTCGGCCTGACGGGGGTTCGGCTCCTTGGACACCTCGACGTCGAGGCTGATCACCTTGCCGTCGAACTTCTGGATCTTGTCCAGCTTCAGCTTCTCGGCCACGTGCTTGCGGAACCGCTCGGGCACCTCGGTCTTGCGGCCCTTGACGACGATGTCCACGCAGAACTCCGTTCCCGGATCGCTCCACTCAGCGGTGAAGCATCTCCCTTTTGCACCAGGCCCCGGTGACAACCGGAGCCGCGGACTCGGTGACTTCCACCTCCTCCTCCCCCATCGGTGAGGACTCCACCCCACCGAAATCCTGCTTCTGGACCACTGGTGTGTTGCCTGCCCGAAACCTGGCGGTGCATTCATCGAGGTCTGGCATTCACCATTCCTCACAACCGAACATAGCCTGCCCGGCCGGATGTCGGCACCCGCTACTCACGCGTACCTCCGGTCGGGTCGTTTTTCTTACTCACTACCTGCAACGATGCAAGTTCATTGACAGTTCCGGTTTATTTCGAAGGCCGACGGAGATACTGCGACAACGGCCGCCTGCCCACTGCCGACGGCCCCCGCGTGCCCGCATGCCGCCGCCACTGCCCGGGCCGCCTCGGCGAGCGAGGCACCCGTCGTCAGAAGGTCGTCCACCAGCACCACCCGTCCGGCCGCAAGCAGCCGCTCGCCCCCGGCCAGGACCTCCAGCGCGCCCGCCAGATTCGCCTGCCGCTGACCGGCGCCCAGCCCCGCCTGGTCGGCCACCGCGCGCCGCTGCCGGAGCACCGCGGCCACCTGCGCCGGGATGCCACCACGTCTCAGCTCTCCCGCCGCGGCCAGCGCGATCCGGCGTGTCGGATCATGGCCACGGGCCGCCACCGCACGCCGCGCCGAGGGCACGGGTACGAGCAACAGCGGGCCGTCGGCGCCCGCAGGCCCCGCCCCGGCCCGTACGGCCCCCGCCAGCGCCTTGCCGAGCGCTCCCGCCAGCCTCAGCTCACCCCGTTCCTTGTGGGCCAGCAGCACCGCACGCACCGCGTTCTCGTACGCGGCGGCAGCATGGACCACCGGCAGGCCCACCGGCTCCGGATCGGGCCTCACCCGGCGTGGAACACCGCCGTGGAGTGCCGCCCGGCATTCCTCGCACAGCTCGACGCGTGGCCTGCCGCAGCCACCGCAGGCCACCGGCAGCACCAGGCCGGAGATCTCGCGCCACCACCCCCGCATGACTCCACTGTGCGCTTCCCACAGCGACCGGGCCACCCCTGTGGAAAACGTGGCCGCCGGATCTCGGCCGACAGGCCGGACCGGCGGATCTCAGCCCGGGTAGACCAGCGACGAGCCTTCCTTGACCACCGTCTGCCAGTTGTCACCGGGCGACAGCTTCACGATCCCGTCGCTGGACGTGGCCGCCATCAGCGGAAGCTGCTCGTCGTCCGCCGCCGCGACCGACGACACCTGGTTCACACCGGGCAGCACACCCGACGCGGACGTCGAACCGTCCGCCTGCACATAACGCACCTGCTGCACGCCGCCCTGCTCCTTGCCGACCACCACGAGGCGGCTGCGGCCCGACCACGACATCGCGGTCACATCCGTGAGTTGCGGTGCGGCCTGGCGCAGTTCCACCACCGACACCTGCTGCTCCGATGTCGGCCCGCGCCGTTCGATCCGGCCGATCTTCAGCGTATTGCGGCCGTCCTGGGTCACCAGCAGAGCGATCCGCACTCCGTCGGCGGACATACGCACCGCCTCTATCCGCCCGCCGTCCAGGTCGGGCACGGCGACCTCCTGCGGCTCGCCGGTACCCCCGGCCAGTCTCAGCAGTCTGGGCCGGTCACGGTCCCGGTCGGCCACCCACAGGTCGCCCCGGCCGTCCCAGCTCGGTGTCGACAGACGGTTCTTCGGATCGTGGGACCTGCTGGTCACCGAGGCCGCGGGAAGTTCGCCGTCCGAGACGATGGACGACACGTACAGAGAAGCCCCGTCGCGCGAGACCGCCGCCGCCGACTGCTCGTCCCTGGCCACACCGACCGCGCCCATCCGCACCGTTCCGTCACCGAGCGGGCCGGCCACCGCCTCCGGGACTCCACTTCCCTTGGTGCTGCCGGGAATTCGTTCCACCTGCCCCTTGGCATCGACGAAGTACTGGCTGTCCGGCCCGCTGGACGAACCGTCAGGGGCGAACTCCTCCGCCTGGTCCGCTCCGAGCAGGCACAGCGGGGAGCCGTCGGAGCGTTGGAGTTCGACCTGCTCGACCCGGGCGGACGTCAGGTCCCTCAGGGTGTAGAGAATCTGCGAGGCCATCATGCGGCAGGAGCGCTGCCCGACGCCGTCCGCCTTCTTGTCGAGCGGGACCTTCAGTACGTTGCGGTCGTCGGGCGCCAGCGAGGTGACGCCCTTCTTCAGCGCCGTACCGGGAGGGAACCGGGACGCGACGACGGGCCGCAGCCAACTGGTCGGCCCCGCGAGGAGACTGCGGACCGACTGTGTCACGGTGTCCATCCCCGTGACGGGGTCCGTCCGGCTGCGGAGATAGACGGGGTCGGCGACCAGGGTCGACTGCCCCCCGGACCGCCCCGTGGCGAAGTAATACTTGTTGACGGAGCGGTAGAGGCGCTTGAAGTCCGACTGCCCGAGCAGCAGACCGTCCGGCACCAGGTCGATCCGCCACTCCTTGCCGTCCGGCCCGTTCTCCCTCACCAGGTGCAGGGTCTGGTTGTAGTCGGTGGGCGCGAGCGGCTGATAGGCGCTCTGCTCGTCGACCGTCGCCACCTTCTCACCGGTCAGGGTGTAGGTCGCCTCGGTGGCGTTGCGGTCGCTGTCACGGAAAGGGCGGTCGTTCCGGTTCGGTGCCTTGGTCAGCACGGTGGTGAACGCGTTCGGCTTCCATGTCCCGGCCGCCTTCTTCGTCAGGTACCGACGGGTCGTCCTGAAGTGCGGGTCATCACTGGTCATGGACTCCAGGAAGCCGTCGACCACCTCGTTGGGGGTGGCGTTGTCACGCGGCGCTACGGCGTACACCTGCACCTGGGAGTCGCCGGGCTGCGAGGCGTCGACAGCCTTGACGTCGCCTGTGACGGGCATCGAGCCGCACGCGGACAGCAGCACCACACCGCACCCGAGCAGCGCGACCAGCCCCAGCCCGCGCCCACGGCCGTCGTTGCGACGGTCAGTCCCCACGATTCATGTCCCCCCGCTCCGGGTCCTGCACCGCAGTGTCCAATTCGCCGCCCGACCGCTCCTCGGCGTGGCGGGCGACCACCCGTGCGCCGCTCCCCGGAAGGGCCGCCGGGTGCACCGAGGCCGGCGCGGTCCGGGGCGCCGCCGGGGTTCGCGACGGCACGGGCAGCGCGGACCGGTCGTTGCCGCCGGGCTGGGCCGGCACGGCCGTCAGCCGGTGCTCGCTCCCGGCCTTCGGCGCGGCCGCGGCCCGCTCACGGTTCTCCCGGTTACGACGGGAGTCCTCGGGTTCCAGTGGTATCGGCGATCCGCGCAGCGGCTCGTCCGCGGTACGCGGCAGAGTCAGCCGGAACTGCGAACCGCCGCCGGGCTCGCCCCATGCCTGGAGCCAGCCGCCGTGCAGCCGGGCGTCCTCCACGGCGATGGAGAGCCCGAGACCGGTACCGCCGGTCGTCCGCGCGCGGGCCGGGTCCGCCCTCCAGAAACGGTTGAACACCCGCGTCGCCTCGCCCGGCTTCAGCCCCACCCCGTAGTCCCGGACGGCCACGGCGACCGCACCTCCGGCCACCCCCATCCGCACCACCACGTCGCGGCCCTCGCCGTGCTCGACGGCGTTGACCACCAGGTTGCGCAGGACGCGCTCGACCCGTCGTGCGTCGGCCTCCGCGATCACCGGCTGCTCGTCGCCGACCACCCGGATCCGAGTGCCCTTGCGCTCGGCCAGCGGCTCGGCCCCGCCTATCACCCGTCGTACGACCTGCCGCAGATCTATCGGCTCCGCCTCCAGCGCCGCGGCCCCCGCGTCGAACCTGCTGATCTCCAGCAGATCGGAGAGCAGCGACTCGAACCGGTCGAGCTGGTCCCCGAGCAGCTCCGCGGAGCGCGCCGTCACCGGATCGAAGTCGCTGCGGGCCTCATGGATGACATCGGCGGCCATCCGTACGGTCGTCAGCGGGGTCCGCAGCTCGTGGGAGACGTCGGAGACGAAGCGCCGCTGCATCCGGGAGAGCTCCTCCAGTTGCTGGATCTTCAGCTGCAGATTCTGCGCCATCTTGTTGAAGGCCTCACCGAGCCTGGCGATGTCGTCCTCGCCGGTGACCTTCATCCGCTCCTGGAGACGGCCGGCCGAGAGCCGCTCCGCGATGCCGGCCGCCATCCGCACGGGCGTGACGACCTGCCGCACCACGAACCAGGCGATGGCCCCGAGCAGCACGACCACGAAGAGTCCCGCCGTCGCCAGCGTGCCCTTGATCAGCGTCAGCGACTTCTCCTCCTGCGTCAGCGGGAAGAGGTAGTAGAGCTGGTACGGATTGTGGTCGTTGTCGTAGAGCCGCTTGCCCACGACAAGTCCGGGCTGCGGTTGCTGCCCGTTCGCGTACTGGATCTCGGAGTACGTCTGGAACGCCCCGGACCCCTTGTTCACCGCGTCCCGCAGACGCTGCGGAATGCTCACCGCCTCCACGCTGCCCGAGCCGCGTGGGGCACGGGTTCCCTCGTCGGCACTGAGCGCCACCACGTTGAAGGCGTTCTTGCCGCCACTGGCGAGCTGGTCGACGAGCTCGGTCCGCCAGGAGTTGTTGGCGGTGGCGCCGTCCGCCGTGTCGCCGCCCTGCCCACCGGGGGTGAGCGGGGCGTTCGCCTTCTCCTGGGCCGCGGCGAAACCGCCGGCCGCCTGGGTCTGGGCGGCCTTGCCCTTGGCGTCGAGCAGGCCGTTGCGCACCTGCCCGATCACGACCAGCCCGAGGAGCAGCACCACACCGAGCGACATGAGCAGCGTGCCCGCGACGACCCTCAGCTGGAGATTGCGCCGCCAGAGCCTCACGGCGGGCAGCAGCGGACGCCGCACCCAACGCATCAGCAAACGCGGCACAGGACCGCCGGGCGCCCGGTCGTGGAACAACCGGCCGCCCTGCAGAAGGCGCCCGATCCGGAGCGCCCTGTGTCCTGGACCGGCAGCCCGCTCCGCACGGACTCCCGGCTCCCCGGGCTGCGGAGCAGCGCTACTCGGGGGCATCTCAGCTCGGTCCGGCCTTGTAACCGACCCCTCGGACGGTCACCACGATCTCCGGCCGTTCCGGGTCCTTCTCGACCTTGGAACGCAGCCGCTGGACGTGCACGTTCACAAGCCGGGTGTCGGCGGCGTGGCGGTATCCCCACACCTGCTCCAGCAGCACCTCACGGGTGAAGACCTGCCACGGCTTACGGGCGAGCGCGACCAGCAGGTCGAATTCCAGCGGGGTGAGGGCGATCGACTGCCCTTCCCGCTTCACCGAGTGACCGGCCACATCGATGACCAGGTCCCCGATGGCCAGCTGCTCCGGCGCCGGTTCCTCGGACCTCCGCAGACGTGCCCTGATCCGGGCAACCAACTCCTTAGGTTTGAACGGCTTGACGATGTAGTCGTCGGCCCCGGACTCCAGACCCACCACCACGTCAACCGTGTCGCTCTTGGCAGTGAGCATGACGATCGGCACACCGGACTCGGCCCTGATCAACCTGCAGACCTCGATGCCGTCCCTACCGGGCAGCATGAGATCGAGCAGGACCAGGTCCGGCTTGGCCTCACGAAATGCGGCAAGTGCCTTGTCGCCGTCCGCTACGAACGACGGCTCGAACCCTTCACCACGCAGCACAATCCCGAGCATCTCGGCCAGTGCGGTGTCGTCGTCGACGACAAGGACGCGTCCCTTCATAATCGACATCATCCCATTAGCTAATCGTTACCTGCGATGATCTGGCACACAGCTCTGCCAGTCCGACCCCCGTGACCGGGGAAACCGCACCCTCCTCCGTGACGATCGCCGTGATCAGCTCCGGAGGCGTGACATCGAACGCGGGGTTGTACGCGGCGGTTCCCACCGGTGCCACGGGCAGTCCGACCGCATCCTCGCCCGCCACCCCGGCCCGCGGCGATGTGAGCTCCGTCACTTCGACCCCCGGCCGCTGCTCGACGATGATCGACGCCCCGTCCGCGGTGTCCAGATCCACCGTCGTGGTCGGCGCGACCACGATGAACGGTACGTGGTGGTACTTCGCGAGCACGGCCAGCGGATAGCTCCCCACCTTGTTCGCCACCGACCCGTCCGCGGCAATGCGGTCCGCCCCGATGAGCACGGCATCCACCTCCCCGGCGGCGAACAGCGAACCCGCGGCGTTGTCCGTGAGGAGGCGGTACGGCATTCCGTTGCGCGCCGCCTCGTACGCCGTGAGCCGGGCCCCCTGCAACAGCGGACGCGTCTCGTCCACCCACAGCTGCCGCAACCGCCTCCCCCGGTGTGCGGCGAGCGCCACCGCGAAGGCGGTGCCCTCACCACCGGAGACGAGCGCCCCCGTATTGCAGTGCGTCAGCAGGCGATACCCACCGTCCCCGGGCAGCAGCTCGTCCAGCAGGGCAAGGCCGTAGCGCGCCATGCGCCCGCTGGCCTCGGCGTCCTCCCGGTGCAACGCCCTGGCCTCGGCCAGGGCCACCGCCGCGGCCCGCTCCGGATCCGCCCCTTTCCCGACGGCCTCCCGATAGGCCCTGTGGGCCCGCCGTACCCCGTATCCGAGGTTCACCGCGGTGGGCCGCGCCCGCTCCAGCAGCCCTGCGGCCGCCACCACGTCGTCCCCACGGGCGGCCGCCAGAGCCACCCCGTAGGCCCCCGCGATACCGAGCAGCGGGGCACCGCGCACCGCCAGCGTCCGGATCGCCCGCACCAGCGCGGGCACATCGGTGCACACCAGCTCGGCTTCCTCCGCCGGCAGTCGCGTCTGGTCGAGAAGTACCAGTGCGGGACCTTCCGGCGGCTCGGCCCAGCGGAGTACGGGAAGCGCGGAGGGCTCGATGCCCACCGGCGATTGCGCGTCCTGATCAGCCATCCGCCCAGTCTGCCCGGTGAGTCACCCACAAATGAAGGCAGGAAGGAGATGGAGCGCCCGGCCCAGACCTGGGCAACGCGTGGCACGATGGCTGCCAACCTGCCGCCCCGATGAGCGGGCAGGACCGTGAAGGAGCCAGAATGAACGACACTCCGGGCTGGGCCTCGCCCGGATCCGCCCCCTCCGAGGGTCAGGGTGCCGGTGTCCCCCGGCCCTCCGAGCCCGTCGACGGCAACGGCCCGGCAGGGAACTGGTCTCCCACGCAGCCGCCCGCAGGGCAGTGGTCCCCACCGGGCACTCCCGGCTCCGGTCCTGGCACACCGCCTCCTCCCGCAGGCTGGGGCGGCGGACCGCAGGGCCCCGGCTGGGGACGGCCGCCTTTTGCGGCCAAGCCCGGTGTCATCCCGCTCCGGCCGCTCGGCGTCGGCGAGATCCTCGACGGCGCGGTCTCCACGATGCGCGCCCACTGGCGCACGGTCCTCGGCATCACACTCGCCGTGTCCGTGGTCGCCCAGATCGCGATCATCCTCGTGGAGCGGTTCCTGCTGCCGGAGCCTCCTCGGATCGACCCGAACGCCACCGGCTCGGAGGCGCTGCGGCAGGCCACCGACTCGGCTCAGTCGACCCTGTTCAGCAGCCTGCCTTCCCTGCTCATCACCATGATCGCCACGCTGATCACGACATCCGTGCTGACCGTGGTGATCAGCCGCTCCGTGCTGGGCCGCCCCGTGACGCTCTCGGACGCCTGGGCCGAGGCCCGGCCCCGGCTTCCTCAGCTGCTGGGGCTGACCCTGCTGCTGGCCCTGATCAGCGCCGCCATCCTGGCGGTGGGCCTGCTGCCGGGCCTGCTCATCGGCTCCACCGCGGGTGCCGGACTCGCTCTCCTCGGATTCATGGCCGCGTTCTGCGTCGTCATCTGGCTGATGGTCCGCTTCTGCCTCGCCTCGCCGGCGCTGATGCTGGAGCGGCAGTCGATCACCACCTCCATGCGCCGCTCCGCGAAGCTCGTCAGTGGTGCGTGGTGGCGGACCTTCGGCATCCTGGCGCTTACCGGGCTGCTGACGCTCATCGTGGCCGTGATCATCACCATCCCGTTCGGCGTCATCGCGATGGCCGTGGACGGCGACGGAATCGGCTCCGCCCTCACGGACGGCTCCACGGACTTCGGCTGGCCCTTCCTGATCGTCTCCGGCATCGGCGAGGTGATCATCGCGACGATCACGTACCCGCTCTCCGCCGGCGTGATGGCACTGCTCTACATCGATCAGCGCATCCGCCGCGAAGCACTCGACCTCGAACTCGCCCGGGCGGCGGGCCTGCCCGGATACGACACCAGGAGCTGATGCCGTGTCGGGGGCGGGGGGCACCACAGCAGTACGGCTACTGATCCGCGCGAGCGGCGACATACCCGTGGACACTCCACGTGTCCCCGCTCGCGAGGACGCGAAGCACGAACTGTCCAAACCGATGTACCACGAGAACGATCCCAATCTCCTCCAGCGGGGCCTCGACCGGCTCTGGGAGTGGATCGGCGATCTCCTGGACACCGCCTCCGGCGCCGCACCCGGCGGCCCGGTAGGCCTAGTCGTGCTCGTGCTGATCGTCGTGGGCCTGATCGCCGCGCTCTGGTGGCGGCTGGGCACTCCGCGCCGCACCGTACGGTCCGCGGACGCCCTCTTCGACGACAGCCCCCGCAGCGCGGCTGGACACCGGAAGTCCGCCGAGGACCACGCCGCCGCCCAGCGCTGGAACGAGGCGGTCCAGGAACGGATGCGCGCCATCGTCCGCTCCCTGGAGGAGCGCGCCCTGCTCGACCCCCGCCCTGGACGCACCGCCGATGAGGCCGCCGCCGAAGCGGGCCGACCGCTCCCCGCACACGCGACGCGACTCCGCACGGCGGCCAGGGCATTCGACGACGTCACATACGGCGGCCGTACCGCCGACCAGCAGGCATACCTGGACGTACGAGCCCTGGACCTCGACCTCGAAGCCGCCAAGCCCCTCCTCACAACCACGGCCCAGGGGGCAGCCGAATGACCGGGGTCACCGCGGCCTCCACCTCGTCGGCCCTCACCCCTCACCAGGTCTGGGTCCGCATCCGCGGTGTGCTCCTCGCCCTCCTCGTACTCGTCGCCGCCGGAATAGCCCTGGCAACCGTCCGCTCCGGCGACCAGCACGGCCTCCTCGATCCTCGCTCCGCCGACCGCTACGGCAGCCGGGCCGTCGCCGAGCTCCTCAAGGAACGCGGTGTCTCCGTTCGCGTGGTCACCACGCTCGACGACGCCACTGCCGCAGCCGGCCCCGACACCACGTTGCTCGTCACGTCCCCCAATCTGCTGGCACCGCACCAGCAGAGCGCACTCCGCGCCGCCACCGAAAGCTCGGCCGCCCGTACCGTCCTGCTCGCAGCGGGCCCACCCTCCGTGCGCACGCTGGTTCCCGGTGTCCGGGCGGAGTCCGCCGGACAGGTGGCGCCTCGCGCCCCCGAATGCTCCCTGCCCGCCGCCCGCAGTGCCGGCGACGTCGAGACAGGAGGCTTCGGCTACACATCGGACGGGCTCGACACCATCGGCTGCTTCCCGAGCGGCGGCCTCCCCACCGTGCTCCTGGTCGAGCAGGGAGCGGGTGACACCGTGCTCCTCGGTTCCCCCGACCTTCTTCGCAACGACAGACTCGCCAACCAGGGCAACGCATCCCTGGCCCTGCAACTTCTCGGTTCCCGCCCTCATCTGGTCTGGTACCTCCCCTCACTCGCTGATACATCCGCTGCCGCCGAGAACCGGGGTGCCGAAGGCGACGGCGCCTCCGACCACCGCAGCTTCGCCGACCTGATCCCCCAGGGCTGGCTGTGGGGCACGTTGCAACTCGCCCTGGCCGCCGTGCTCGCCGCCATCTGGCGCGCCCGCCGCCTGGGCCCCCTGGTGACCGAACGGTTGCCCGTGGCCATCCGAGCCTCCGAATCCGCCGAGGGCCGGGCCCGCCTCTACCGCAAGGCGAACGCCCGCGACCGGGCCGCCGAGTCTCTGCGTTCCGCCACCCGCACCCGCCTCGCCCCACTCATCGGCGTCCCCCCACGCGACGCCCACTCCCCGTCAACACTCGTCCCCGCCGTTTCCGCCTGCCTGGGCGGGACCGACGACAGCCTCCAGACATTGCTCTTCGGACCCGCCCCGTCCGACGATGCCGCTCTCGTCCGGCTGGCAGACCAACTCGACACCCTCGAAAGAGAGGTACGCACGTCATGAGCGCCCCGCCCCCAGTGCCCGCCGAGACCACCGAGCTCCTCGGGAACGGCGACACAGCCCGCGCGTCCCTGGAAGCGCTGCGCTCGGAGATCGCCAAGGCCGTTGTCGGCCAGGACCCGGCCGTCACCGGACTCGTCGTCGCCCTGCTCTGCCGAGGCCACGTTCTCCTCGAAGGCGTCCCCGGAGTGGCCAAGACCCTCCTGGTCCGGGCTCTCGCCGCGTCACTCGAACTCGACACCAAGCGCGTCCAGTTCACCCCCGATCTGATGCCCAGCGACGTCACCGGCTCACTCGTCTACGACGCTCGTACAGCCGAGTTCTCCTTCCAGCCCGGCCCCGTCTTCACCAATCTCCTGCTCGCAGACGAGATCAACCGCACCCCTCCCAAGACCCAGTCCTCCCTCCTCGAAGCCATGGAGGAGCGCCAGGTCACCGTCGATGGAACTCCTCGGCGGCTGCCCGACCCCTTCCTCGTGGCCGCCACGCAGAACCCCGTCGAATACGAGGGCACCTATCCGCTGCCCGAGGCACAACTGGACCGGTTTCTCCTCAAACTGACGGTGCCTCTTCCCTCACGGGAGGAGGAGATCAACGTCCTCACCCGTCATTCCGACGGCTTCAATCCCCGTGATCTCAAGTCGGCCGGCATACGCCCCGTCGCCGGCCCGGCCGATCTGGAGGCCGCCCGCAACTCGGTCGCCCGGACCAAGGTCTCTCCCGAGATCGCCGGCTATGTCGTCGATATCTGTCGTGCCACGCGTGAATCCCCCTCGCTCTCCCTCGGCGTCTCCCCCCGAGGTGCTATCGCCCTGTTGTCGACCGCTCGCGCCTGGGCCTGGCTCACCGGACGTGACTACGTCATCCCGGACGACGTGAAAGCCCTGGCACTCCCCACACTTCGCCATCGCATTCAACTGCGGCCCGAGGCGGAGATGGAGGGTGTCACCCCCGACTCCGTCATCACGGCCGTCCTCGCCCACGTCCCCGTACCTCGATGAGGCGGTGACTGTGGCCCTCACCGGACGTACCGCCCTGCTGGCCGCCCTGGGGTCACTCCCTGTAGGCATCCTGGCCCCGAGCTGGACCGGAATGCTGGCAGTCAACGCACCGCTCTCGTTGGCAATTCTCTGCGACTACGCCCTGGCTGCACCAGTGCGAACGCTCCAGTTCACCCGATCCGGTGACACAAGCGTTCGACTCGGTGAGGCCGCCGAAGTGCAACTCACCGTAACCAATACTTCCCGTCGAAAACTGCGGGCGCACCTGCGCGACGCCTGGCCTCCCAGCAGCTGGCCCACCGGCACGGACCGGACTTCCTCGCGGCACGCACTGGCGGTCCCGGCGGGCGAGCGCCGCCGGCTGACCACCTTCCTGCGGCCGACACGACGGGGCGACCGCCTGGCAGAGCTCATCACTGTCCGCTCCTTCGGGCCGCTGGGGCTTGCCTCCCGTCAGGGGAATCACGAGGTTCCGTGGACGGTACGGGTCCTGCCTCCCTTCACCAGCCGGAAGCATCTGCCGTCCCGTCTCGCCAGACTCCGTGAGCTCGACGGCCGCACCAGCGTTCTCACCCGTGGTGAGGGCACGGAATTCGACAGCCTGCGAGCGTACGTGCCGGGCGACGACACCCGCTCCATCGACTGGCGGGCCACCGCACGTCAGTCCGCCGTCGCGGTACGTACGTGGCGCCCCGAGCGGGACCGCCACATCCTCATCGTCCTGGACACCGGCCGTACCTCGGCGGGGCGTGTCGGTGATGTGCCCCGTCTCGACGCGTCTCTGGACGCGGCGCTGCTGCTCACGGCGCTCGCCACTCGCGCGGGCGACCGTGTGGATCTGCTCGCCTACGACCGTCGGGTCCGCGCACAGGTCCAAGGCCGGTCCGCGGGAGAGGTCCTGTCGGCCATGGTGAACGCTCTGGCGCCCGTCGAGCCGGCACTGGTGGAAACGGATGCCCGAGGTCTCGTCGCCGCCGTGCTCGCCGGGGCTCCTCGTCGCTCCTTGGTCGTGATTCTCACCGGTCTGGACGCGGCCCCCGTAGAGGAAGGTCTGCTTCCCGTCCTCCGCCGTCTGACCCAGCGCCATACCGTGCTGGTGGCTTCTGTGGCGGATCCGCATGTCGAGGAAATGGCAGGTTCGAGAGGCACAGTGGACGCGATATACGAAGCCGCGGCGGGCTCGCAGGCCCAGGCAAGGCGACTCCGCACGGCAGAGCAGCTCCAGCGTCACGGCGCGGTGGTGGTCGATGCCACCCCGGACAATCTCGCCCCGGCCCTCGCCGATGCCTACCTCGCCCTCAAGGGGGCGGGGCGGCTCTGACACATACCTCTACCGCAAACCGAACCACACATCGGGAAGGGGATCCCCGACCAACCGTCGTAGAACGCAGAAAAGCCCCGTGTCCACAAGGACACGGGGCTTTCCCGTAAAAGGAGTTCGGCGGCGTCCTACTCTCCCACAGGGTCCCCCCTGCAGTA
>NZ_JBHXTM010000030.1:91389-102106 GCF_042677325.1 Streptomyces sp. NPDC127117 | reverse complement strand
CACCACACCCACCCCCCCCCCCCCCGCCCCCCACCCCCCCCCCGCCCCGTTTGTTGGGCGGGCCGCGGCCGATTGGGCCCCCACCCACCCTCCGGGCGCCGCGGACCACCGATGCACCTTCGGAGGAAAGCACGTGGTGACTCAGAAAACAGCACGGCCCACGCTCCAGGACCGATTCACGCGTGAGGAGGGCACCCTTCATCTCACCGGGATCCAGGCACTCGCCAGGCTCCCGCTCGACCTGCGCCGGTCGGACCTGCGCGCCGACCGCAGCACCGCCGGTTTCGTGTCCGGGTACGAGGGGTCTCCCCTGGCCGGCTACGACATGGAACTCGAACGCCGCCGGTCACAGCTCGACGCGCACGACATCGTCTTCCGCCCCGGGGTCAACGAAGAACTGTCCGCCACGGCCGTCCAGGGCACACAGCTCGCCGCGATGCAGCCGGACAAGCGGATCGACGGCATCACGGGCATCTGGTACGGCAAGTCCCCCGGCCTGGACCGGGCCTCGGACGCCATCCGGCACGCCAACCTGATGGGCACACACCCCGACGGCGGCGTACTCGCCCTCGTCGGCGACGACCCGGCCGCGAAGTCCTCGACCGTGCCCGGAGCATCCGAACTGCTCCTGGCCGACCTCGGGATCCCCACCCTCTACCCGTCGGACCCGCAGGAAGCGCTCGATTTCGGACTGCACGGCGTGGCCATGTCCCGTGCCAGCGGGCTGTGGGTCGCCCTGAAGATCGTGCTCGGCCCGTGGTTCAGGCCCGTCTTCCGTGTCCTCGCGGCGATGCGCCATGCCAGGGGCACGCGGCTGGACCCGTTCGGCGCGGCCGGGATGCGACGGGTCGAACGGGCGTTGGTCGTCGAGTACGAGGACATGATCGCCCGGGCGTGCCTGGCACTGGGCCCGCACAACCACGCCCTGACGGTCGAACTCGCCGAACTGCCCGACATGGTGCGGGGGTACGAGGAGATCAAGACGGCCGCAGTCGCCCGGTACCGTGCCGAAGCCGCCCGGCTCCTGGAACGGCTCGGGCAGCCGCTCCAGGACGCTGCCGCGAAGGGCACAACGGCCCCGTAGTCGCAGGGCGGCCCCGGCATCGGGGCCGCCCGGGCCCTCGCCTCGGACGGGCGGCCCCAGGGCCTCTCGTCCGGATCATGCCGGGCTGATCCGGACGAAAGACCCTAGCGGCGCACCTTGCGGGTGGCTCGCAGCCATTCCTTGTTCATGGCCGAGATCGACGGCAGCGGGATGCCCTTGGGGCAGGCGGTGGCGCACTCGCCGGTGAGCGTGCAGCCGCCGAAGCCCTCGCTGTCCATCTGGCCGACCATGTCGAGCACCCGCGTCTCACGCTCCGGCGCGCCCTGCGGAAGCACGTTGAGGTGGTTGACCTTGGCCGAGGTGAAGAGCATCGCCGAACCGTTGGGGCAGGCCGCCACACAGGCGCCGCAGCCGATGCACTCGGCGTGCTCGAAGGCGAAGTCGGCGTCCGGCTTGGGCACGGGGGTGGCGTGTGCCTCGGGGGCCGTGCCGGTCGGGGCGGAGATGTAGCCGCCCGCCTGGATGATCCGGTCGAAGGCCGAGCGGTCCACCACCAGGTCCTTGACCACCGGGAAGGCGGAAGCGCGCCACGGTTCGATGTCGATCGTGTCGCCGTCCTCGAAGGACCGCATGTGCAGCTGGCAGGTGGTGGTGCGCTCGGGGCCGTGCGCGTCGCCGTTGATGACGAGGCTGCAGGCGCCGCAGATGCCCTCGCGGCAGTCGTGGTCGAAGGCGACGGGGTCGTCGCCGGCGAGGATGAGCTCCTCGTTGAGGGTGTCGAGCATCTCCAGGAACGACATGTCCTGCGAGATGCCGTCCACCTCGTAGGTGGACATGGCGCCGGGTGCGTCGGTGTTCTTCTGGCGCCAGACGCGCAGGGTGAGCTTCATGCGTAGCTCCGCTGAGTGGGGTGGACGTACTCGAAGACGAGGTCTTCCTTGTGCAGGACGGGGGCCCGGCCGGTGCCGGAGAACTCCCAGGCGGCGGCGTAGGAGAACTCCTCGTCCCGGCGGGCGGCTTCGCCGTCCGGGGTCTGCGACTCCTCGCGGAAGTGGCCTCCGCAGGATTCGGCGCGGTGCAGTGCGTCGAGGCACATGAGCTCGGCGAGCTCCAGGTAGTCGACGATGCGGTTGGCCTTCTCCAGCGACTGGTTGAACTCCTCGCCGGTGCCGGGGACCTTGATGCGGCGCCAGAACTCCTCGCGGATCTGCGGGATCCGGTCGAGTGCCCTGCGCAGCCCGTCCTCGGTGCGGGCCATGCCGCAGTGCTCCCACATGAGTTCACCGATCTCGCGGTGGAAGGAGTCGGGGGTGCGGTCGCCGTCGACGGCGAGCAGCAGGTTCAGCCGGTCCTCGGTGTCGGCGACGGCCTCCTCGACGGCGGGGTGCGAGGCGTCGACCGGCTCGTGGTGCGGATTGCGGGCCAGGTAGTCGTTGATCGTCGACGGGAGGACGAAGTAGCCGTCGGCGAGGCCCTGCATCAGCGCGGACGCGCCGAGCCGGTTGGCACCGTGGTCGGAGAAGTTGGCCTCGCCGATGGCGAAGAGGCCCGGGACGGTGGTCTGGAGGTCGTAGTCGACCCAGAGGCCGCCCATCGTGTAGTGCACGGCGGGGTAGATCCGCATCGGGGTCTCGTACGGGTTCTCCGCCGTGATCCGTGCGTACATGTCGAAGAGGTTGCCGTACTTCTCCTCGACCTTGTCCCGGCCCATCCGCTGGATGGCCTCGGCGAAGTCCAGGTAGACGCCCTGGCCGCCGGGGCCGACACCGCGTCCCTCGTCGCAGACGTTCTTCGCGGCGCGCGAGGCGATGTCCCGGGGCACCAGATTGCCGAAGGCGGGGTAGATGCGCTCCAGGTAGTAGTCGCGCTCGTCCTCGGGGATCTCGCCCGCGGGGCGGTCGTCGCCCTTGGCCTTCGGCACCCAGATCCGGCCGTCGTTGCGCAGCGACTCGCTCATCAGGGTCAGCTTGGACTGGTGGTCGCCGGTGCGTGGGATGCAGGTGGGGTGGATCTGGGTGAAGCAGGGGTTGGCGAAGTACGCGCCACGGCGGTGGGCGCGCCAGACGGCGGTGGCGTTGGAGTTCATGGCGTTCGTCGACAGGTAGAAGACGTTGCCGTAGCCGCCGCTGGCCAGGACGACCGCGTCGGCGAAGTACGTGTCGATCTTCCCGGTGACGAGGTCGCGGGCGACGATCCCGCGGGCCTTGCCGTCGACGACGATCAGGTCGAGCATCTCGGTGCGGGCGTGCAGTTCCACGTTGCCCGCGGCGATCTGCCGCGACAGTGCCTGGTAGGCGCCGAGCAGGAGCTGCTGGCCGGTCTGGCCGCGGGCGTAGAACGTGCGCGAGACCTGGACGCCGCCGAAGGAGCGGTTGTCGAGGAGACCGCCGTACTCCCGGGCGAAGGGGACGCCCTGGGCGACGCACTGGTCGATGATCTCGACGGAGATCTGCGCGAGCCGGTGGACATTGGACTCGCGGGCGCGGAAGTCGCCGCCCTTGACGGTGTCGTAGAAGAGCCGGTGGATCGAGTCGCCGTCGTTGCGGTAGTTCTTCGCGGCGTTGATGCCGCCCTGGGCGGCGACCGAGTGGGCGCGGCGGGGCGAGTCCTGGAAGCAGAACTGGACGACGTGGTAGCCCTGTTCGGCCAGGGTCGCACCGGCCGAGCCACCGGCGAGGCCGGTGCCGACGACGATGACGGTGTGCTTGCGGCGGTTGGCCGGGTTGACCAGCTTGGCCTGGAAGCGGCGGGTGTCCCAGCGCTCCGCGACGGGGCCTTCGGGGGCCCTGGTGTCGACGACGGGCTCGCCGGTCTCGTAGTGCGAGTAGTCGGTCATGTCAGCTCACGACTCCGGTCATGACGGCGACGGGTACGGAGATGAAGCCCAGCGTCAGCACCGCGGCGAGGGCGTTGGCGATGGTCTTGAGGGCGCGGTCACGGGTCGCCCTGCCCGCGCCGAGGGTCTGGGCTGCGCTCCAGAAGCCGTGCTGGACGTGGAGTCCGAGGGCGAGCATGGCGACGATGTAGATGGTGTTGCCGTACCAGGTGGAGAAGGTGTCGATGACGTTCTGGTACGGGTGCCCGGACTGGAATCCGCCCGGGTGCACGGTGCCCGTCGTCAGGTCGAGGATGTGCCAGACGATGAAGAGGGCGAGGATGATCCCGCCCCAGCGCATCGTCCGGGTGGCATAACTGGCGCGCGGCTTCTTGTGCACGTACTTGGCGGGGCGCGCCCGGATGTCGCGGCGGCTCAGCTGGTACGCGGAGACGGCGTGCAGCACCACCGCCGCGACGAGCACGACGCGGACGATCCACAGGGCCCACTCGTAGTGCAGGAAGGGCTCGCCCATGGTCCGAAGCCAGTGCGCGTAATGGTTGAACTCGCCGGACCCGAAGAAGATCTTCAGGTTGCCGATCATGTGGACGACCAAGTAGAGGAGCATGATCAGGCCGCTCACGGCCATGACCGTCTTCTTGCCGAGGGACGAGTCCCAGAGCGTACGCGTCATGGACGGCCGTCGGTCCGTCCGGGTTGCCAATGCCATGGACACGACGCTAGGACCGATCCACCTCATCAGTCCAAGACATGGGATGGCTCATGTTCATAGGCTTGGACTATCGTGGCCGATCGAGGTGGGCGTATGCAGTTCCAGCAGCTGATGTATTTCGTGGCCGTGGCCGAGACCCGGCACTTCACCCGTGCCGCCGAGGAGGTGCATGTCTCGCAGCCCTCGCTCTCCCAGCAGATCCGGGCGTTGGAGAGTGAGCTGGGGGCGGAGCTGTTCAGCCGGGCGCGCGGCAACATCACGCTCACCGACGCGGGCGAGGCCCTGCTGCCGCTGGCCCGCCGGATCCTCGCGGACGCGGACACCGCACGCCACGAGGTGCAGGAGCTGGCTCAGCTGCGCCGGGGCCGGGTCCGGCTCGGTGCCACGCCCAGCCTCTGCACCGGCCTGCTCCCGGACGTGCTGCGTGCCTTCCACGACCGGCATCCGGGGATCCAGCTGTTGCTGGAGGAGGGCGGCTCGCTCGACCTGGTACGGGAGCTGGCGCGCGGCGCGCTCGATCTCGCGCTGGTGGTGCTGCCGCTGCCCGCCGCGTCCCCCGCTCTCACGACGGTGGAGCTGCTCCAGGAGGACCTGGTCGTGGTGTCGTCAGCGCGGGCCCCGCGGCCCGGCCGGGGCGGGAGCGTACGGATCGCCGACCTCCAGGGCGAGCCGCTGGTGATGTTCCGGCACGGGTACGACCTGCGGGAGCTGACGGTCGCCGCCTGCCGGGCGGAGGGCTTCGAGCCGTCGTTCACGGTGGAGGGCGGCGAGATGGACGCCGTGCTCGGCTTCGTCCGGGCGGGGCTCGGGATCGCGGTGGTGCCGAGCATGGTCGCCGGCCGGTCCGGCCACGATCTGCGGACCACCCCGCTGGCCCGTCCGGGGCTGCGGCGCACGATCGCGCTCGCGCACCGCAGCGACGTGGCTCCGCCGCGCGCGGCGCGCGAGCTGCAGAAGGTGCTGCTCGCCGCCGGGCGGGCCTGAGCAGGCCCGCCCGGCGGGAGCGGAAGCGGGGCGTCGGGGCGGGCGGGGCCCGCCCGCCTCACACCGCGTCGGCCAGCAGCAACGAGTGGATCCGGTCCGGCGCGCCCGGCCGGGCGTAGTACCAGCCCTGCGCAGTGTCGCAGCCCAGCTTGCGCAGCTGTTCGGCCTGGGCGCCGGTCTCCACGCCCTCCACCGTGACCGCGAGGTCCAGGCTGTGCGCCAGGGAGACGATGCCCTCGACGATCTTCAGATCGACCGGGTCCGCCGGATGCTGCTGCATGCCCATGGTGAAGGAACGGTCCAGCTTGAGCACGCTCACCGGCAGCCTGCGCAGATTCGCCAGGTTCGAGTACCCGGTGCCGAAGTCGTCGAGCGCTATGTCGACCCCCATTTCGGCCAGTTGTCGCAGCGGCTTGAGCAGGTCGTCGTCCGCGCCGATGAGCGCGGACTCGGTGACCTCCAGGCAGAGCGCCCCGGGTTCGAGCCCCGAGCGCTCCAGCACGTCGACCGTCTCGGCGACCAGCCGCGGATGGTGCAGCTGGGTCGGTGAGAGGTTGACGTTGATCCGCAGCGGGCCGCCGTCGGTGTGCCGCTCCTGCCAGTAGTTGGCCTGCCGTACGGACTCCTCCAGCACCCAGCGGCCCAGCGGCACGATCAGTCCGGTGTGCTCGGCGAGCGGGATGAACCGGTCCGGGCCGAGCACCCCGTGCTGCGGATGGCACCAGCGCACCAGCGCCTCCGCACCGTGCACGGTGCCGTCGCCGAGGTGGACGAGCGGCTGGTACTCGATGAAGAATTCGCCGCGCTCCAGAGCGGCGGGCAGTGCGGTGGTCAGCCCGTGCCGGGTGATGGCGCGGGCGTCGGCCTCGGCGTCGGCGAGTTCGAACCGGTTGCCGCCCGCCGACTTGGCCCGGTACATCGTGATGTCGGCGCTGCGCAGCACCTCGGCGGCGTTGCGTTCGCGGGCGGGTCCTTCGACGATCCCGATGGAGCCCCGTACGGTCAGCTCACGGCCGTCCAGGCGGATCGGGGAACCGAGCACACCGAGGATGCGGCAGGCCAGTTCGACGACCTCCGTCTCGGTCCCGGGTCCGGTGGTCAGGGCCACGAACTCGTCGCCGCCGAGCCGCGCGACCATCTCGCCGGGCGCGGTCGCACAGCTCTGCAGCCGGTCGGCGACCTCGACCAGCAGCCGGTCCCCGGACGCGTGGCCGAGGCTGTCGTTGATCGCCTTGAAGCCGTCCAGGTCGAGGTAGCAGAGGCCGAAGCGGCTGCCGTCCTCGGCGGACAGTGCCTTCTCCAGCCGCTCGAAGAACAGCGTCCGGTTGGGCAGGCCGGTGAGCGCGTCGTGGGTGGCCTCGTACCGCAGCCGCAGATTGAGCAGCCGGCGCTCGGTGGTGTCCTCCATCAGCGCCAGCTGGTACTGCGGTTCGCCCTCGGCGTCACGCAGCAGCGACACGGTCAGATTGGTCCACAGCACGGTGCCGTCGTTGCGGTAGTACGGCTTCTCGACCCGGTAGTGCTCGCGTTCGCCGCGTACCAGCTCGTCGTAGTACTTCCACACGTTCGGCGAGTCCTCGGGGTGGACCCACTCGTTGACCTTGTGGCTGCGCACATGGTGGTCGAGCCCGCCGAACATCCGGGTGAGGGTGTCGTTGACCTCCAGCACATTGCCGTCCAGGTCGGCGATGCCGATGCCGATGGCGGCGTCCTTGAAGACGGCGCGGAACCGTGCCTCGGTCGCGTGCAGGGCGTGTTCGGCGTCGGTGCGGGCGGTGAGCGCGGAACGCGCGATGGCCTCCTGCTCGGCCAGGGTCCGTTCGCGCAGCGCCTGGGTGAAGCCACCCGCGAGGGTGTGCTGGATCCGGGCGCAGCGGGCCCTGCTGTCCTCGGTCGACAACGCCGTCACGCCGTTGCTTCCGCAGTAGAGCACCAGGTACGAGTCGATCACGCCGAGCGTGCTGCTGAGCGCGTCCGGATCGGTGCAGTGCGCGGAGACGAGGGCGGCACCCACCTCGCCCGCCGGCGCCGCGTCGAAGGGCCGGGCGTGCAGGATGCCGCTGAGATCGCGGGCCAGCGGCAGCAGATGCTGTTCGAACTCGGTGCGCGTCAAGGAGGTGGCCGTCGAGGGGAAGATGGCCCGGCTCCATATGGTGGCGAATCTCCGGAGCCGGTCCTCGGGACCGTCGGGCTCCGTGTCCGGCGCACCGGACGACTGGGCGGGGATGCTCACGCCTTGCGTCCCACTCCCGCGAAGCCCGAGAACGCGAATGGGTCCTCCTGCTCCGTCACCACCGGTGCGTCCGGCCGCCAGTGCGGCATCGACACGAGGCCGGGCTCGACCATCTCGTATCCCTCGAAGAAGCGGGCGATCTCGGCACGGGACCGCATGACCAGGGGATTGCGGATGTTCCTGTAGACCTCGACCATGCCGCCCGCCTCTTCCCGGGTGAGCGGAATGCCCTCGTACGAGGCGTGGGTCATGATGATGAGGCTGCCGGGGGCGAGCGCTTCGCGCAGTTCGGCGACCGCGCTCTGCGGGTCGTCGGAGTCCTCGATGAAGTGGAGCACCGCGACGAGCAACAGGGCCACCGGGCGGTCCAGGTCGAGCAGTCCGGTGATCTCCGGGCTTTTCACGATCTCCTGCGGGCTGCGCAGATCGGCGGCGGCGATCACCGCCCGGTCGTTTCCTTCGAGTACGGCCCGGCTGTGCGCGACCGCGACCGGGTCGTGATCGACGTACGCCACCCGGGCCTCCGGGTCTGCCGCCTGGGCGACTTCGTGAACATTGCCGAAGGTCGGTATTCCGGAGCCGATGTCCAGAAACTGACTGATGCCCTGGCTCACCGCGTAACGCACGGCTCGGCGCATAAAGGCGCGATTCGCCTGCATGATCTTGGGGAGTCCAGGCATGAACTCCATGGCCTTGCGCGCCGCTTCCCGGTCCACCTCGAAATTGTGCGATCCGCCCAGATAGAAGTCGTACATGCGAGACACGCTCGGCACCGAAATGTCTATGCCTTGCGGTGCCCAGGCGGGACGCTCCATCAATGTCTCCAACAAGTCGCCACGGCGATCCGGCCATGTTCATGGTCAGTGTTGACCAGAGGCTACTGATCGACTGCCAAGAGAGCGAGCGGAAACGGAAATTAGCCGTCCGTTATTGGTCACACACCAGTGGCATGTGCAACCACGCCGTCGCTGCGTGTGACATTCGTCGCCGAACGGGTCCGGATGATGTGACGCCGGGCACCACGCGCCGCCGTGGCGTTGGCCGTTGATGAATCCGGTGATGCGGCCGGTTTCGCATCGGGGGATTAGGTCTGGACCGGATGGCGGCCGATGTCCCGGCAGTTGAGTCCTCCGGGTCGATTGATGGTGACAAATGCCTTGGCGGCGATGCCTTTGGAAGCATTCTTTACCAATGAGGCAATGCCCGGTCACTTCAACGGACACTTCATCGGCCGCTTGATCGGGCGTCCCATCGGGCGTCCCATCGGACGCTTCGAGCAACGGGAGCCCGCACGGGGGCCGATCCACCGGTCCGGCCGGGGAGCCGCGTCAACATCCGTACGGCTCACCCCAGTTACGCGGGGCGCCCCCGCCTCCCACAACGCCGGGCACCGCCCCCGCCCCCGCCGGGTCCGCGCTGGTCCCGAGCACTCCCCCGGCGGCAAACACCCGCCGCCCCGGATCCCCACCATCAGGCGAAACACGACCTCCCCCCGCGTGTCCCGCGACCGGCCGGAACATGCTCCCGGTCGTGTACGGATCACTCATAGGACGGCTCACGGCAGCCGTCGCTCTTCTCTGGCTGCTCTCCGCCCCGGCGCCCGCCGTCGCGGACAACTGCGCATACGCCTCCATCGGTGAGAACGGGGGCAGTTCGTCGGTCGCCACTTCGGGCGACGGAAGTTGCCACGCGGGCCCGATTCCCGAGCCGACGCCACCACGCACTCCACGACCGGCGCCGCCGCCCCCCTCTCCCCCGCCGCCTCCGCCTCCGCGACCCGAACCGCCGCGTCCGGAGCCGGTGCCCGTACCGCCGCCCCCTGTCCCTGCCCCTTCACCCACACCCACACCCACACCGTCGCCCACACCACCTCCGTCGCCCTCCCCGTCTCCGTCGGTACGTCCCACACCCCGGCCCGTGGCTCTGCCCACCTACCGCAAGCCACCGCGCAAGGTCGTGCGGCGCGGCACCTCCCTGGTCAACCTCACCCTGCTGGTCACGGCGCCCGCGGTCTTCGCCGTCGCCGTACTGCGTCCCCGCTCCCGCTGACCTCCGGAGGATCACCATGTCGGAATGGCTTGTTCTCGCCCTCGCCATGGCGGCGGCCAGCGCCGTCGTCCTGACCATCGCCGTGCTCAACAACCGCCGGATCGGAGAGGACGACGATCCGTCCGAGACCCCTGACGTCATCGAGTACATGACGATGATGATCGGCGTGGTCTACGCGATCGTGCTGGGCCTCGCCATCGCCGGCGTCTGGGAAGGACGTGGCGCCGCGCAGGAATACGTACGTCAGGAGGCCCAGGCACTGCACGAGGTGAGTGTCCGCTCCGCCGTCTACCCCGCCGATGTGCGCTCCCGCATCCGCGCCGATGTCGATGCCTACGTCCACCATGTCGTCCACGACGAGTGGCGGGCGATGAGCGAGCACGGTGCCCTCACCGCCGAGGGCACCCGACTGCTCGCCAAGGTGCGCGCCGATGTCACCCAGTACCGGCCGAAGAACGACCACGAAGGGCAGGCATATCAGCCACTGGTCGACGAGGTGGCCGCGGCCGACGACGCTCGCAGCGCACGTGGGCAGAGCGCCGGCGCGACCATGCCGGGCGTGGTCTGGTTCGGCCTGATCATCGGAGCCCTGGTGACCGTGGGGCTGCTGTTCACCTTGCAGATCCGCAGAACCTTCCGCGAACTCCTGTTGGCGGGCCTCTTCAGTGTTCTGATCGCCTTTCTGCTGTTCCTGATCTGGGACTTCGACTCCCCGTTCGGCCGGGAGATCTCGGCGACCGCGGCGCCGTTCCTCGATCTGTTCCCCCGTGCGGCGGGCGGATAGCGGTCCGTCAGATCACGGGCGGTGGGGCGCCCCGGGGGACCCCCCCCCCCCCCCGCGCGCCCCCCAAGCGCCCC